>JANMXV010000113.1:0-2284 GCA_031381325.1 Betaproteobacteria bacterium
TGTTTCACCGGCGACGGCGGGTTTTACTATCACTTGCCCGAACTTGAAACCGCACGCCGCCGTGGCATCAAGACGGTGACTATCGTCAACAACAACAAGTGCCTGGCGCAGGGCGTGAAGAACCTGAGCATCGCCTATAGCAACACACCGGAACCCAACCGCAAGGACGAGTGCTACGAGTTTCTGGAGACCGACTTCGCGCAAATCGCACGCGCGTTTGGGTGCTTCGGCGTCACGGTTGATAAGCCGCAGGATTTCAAAAAGGCGTTCGAGCAGGCGATGGCGTCCGATCTGCCGGCGGTGATTGATTGCAGAACGGAGTTCGCGTCGCAGGCGCCGATGCCGTGGATGCCTGCTTGATGCTGTGATGGAGTGAAAGGGTGAAGGAGTTAAGGAGGAGGAATGATCGAGGGTGAGGGAGGTTCTTCGATGCCGCAGCACGTTATCCAAGCGTATCAGTCGGGGGAAGTCATGACTTTTGCAAGATTGATTGCCGCTACCGCTTTGTTATTCACCACAACGCTGTGCCTCGCAGCCTACCCCGAACGCCCGATCCGTCTGGTGGTTCCCGTCGCGCCCGGCGGCGCCGTGGATGTCGTCGGGCGCATCACCGCGCAGAAACTGGGCGGATACCTTGGACACAACGTCGTGGTCGATAACCGTCCCGGCGCCAACTACATCATCGGCACCGAAGTCGTATCCAAGGCGCCCGCCGACGGTTATACGTTACTGACTACCGCCGGCGGGCACACCATCAATCCGGTGGTGTACAAGAAATTGCCGTACGACACTTTCCGCGATTTCACGCCCATCAGCCACATCTGCAATTCCAGCGGGCTGGTGATCGTGGTGCATCCGTCGGTGCCGATACAAACGCTGCAACAACTGATCGATTTCGCGCGCGCGAATCCGGGCAAGATGATTTATGTGTCGGCGGGCTGGGGCAACTCCACGCACATCGCCGGTGAGATGTTTCAGGCCATGGCTAACGTCAAGCTGACGCATGTGCCGTATCGAAGCGCAGGCCCCGCAATCAGTGATCTGATCGGCGGCCAGGTGCCGCTGATGTTCGGCCCCAGTCCGGTGGTGGTGCCGCTGGTGCAGGCGGGCCGTCTGCGCCCGCTGGCGTTTACCGGCTTGAAGCGCACACCGCAATTGCCTAATGTACCGACGGTGGATGAAGCCGGCATCAAAGGCTATGAATCCACCGGCTGGTACGGACTGTATGGTCCGCGCGGGATGCCGCGACCCATCGTGGATAAGCTCAACGCCGCCGTGCGCCAGATGGTGCAATCACAGGACGTACGTGATCGCTTTACCGCGCTCAACCTCGAACCGGTCGGCAGCACGCCGGAAGAATTCGCGAAGTTTCTGAAAGAGGATTACGAGCGCTATGTGGTGGTGGCCAAGGCGGCGAATATTCAGCCGCAGTGACTGACAAGTAGGGCGAAAGGTTGGAGTGCCTTGCATCCAACTGTTTCTCACGCCGTGCGTAAATCTTGCATATCCCAACGGGGCTTAACGTTGAATGCCCGCGTGGCGGGCGCATCGCTCTGGCTCTGGGCGCCGCTTAATCGGAGAGCGCCCGCCAGCGCAATCATCGCGCCGTTATCCGTACACAGTTCCAGTGGCGGATAATACACGCGACATCCACGCCGCTTCGCTTGCGCGGTGAGTCGCGTGCGCAATTGTTGGTTGGCCCCCACGCCGCCCGCAACGACGAGTTGCGTGAGTTCGCTTTGCTCCAAAGCGGCGAGCGATTTGGCTACCAAAACATCGACGGCAGCGGCCTGAAATTCCGCTGCGAGATCGGCTTTGTCGGACTCCGTGAGCATTTTGCCCCGCACCGCGGTGAGCACCGCCGTTTTCAAACCGCTGAAGCTGAAGTTGAGATCGCCGCTGTTGAGCATGGGCCGTGGCAGGCGAAACTTACCGGGCTTTCCGTGTTCGGCAAGCCGCGCTATTTCCGGGCCGCCGGGGTAGCCCAGGCCCAGCAGGTTGGCGGTTTTGTCGAAGGCCTCGCCAGCGGCATCGTCCACCGTCTCACCGAGAAGTTGGTAGTCGCCGACACCGCCCACGCGCATGAGTTGCGTGTGTCCGCCCGAAACCAGCAATGCCACAAACGGAAACGCCGGCGCGGGCTCGGCCAGCAGCGGGGATAGCAGATGGCCCTCGAGGTGATGGATACCGAGAGCCGGAATGTCGAGCGCGTACGCAAGTCCATGGGCGATGCTGGCGCCCACCAGCAATGCACCCGCGAGGCCCGGCCCTTGGGTGTAGGCAA
>JANMXV010000127.1:0-38894 GCA_031381325.1 Betaproteobacteria bacterium
GAGACAAGGCGGCGACATGAATCCCATTCATGGGCTTTATGCAGTAACGCCCGACGACGCCAATAGCGTGCGGCTCGCCGGCCAGGTACGCGCGGCGCTGGAAGGCGGCGCGCGCATCGTGCAGTACCGCAACAAAACCGCGGAATGGGCGTTGCGTCGCGACCAGGCAACAGCGCTGTGTGCGCTGTGCCGCACGTACGGCGCGGCGCTGATCGTGAACGACGATGTTGAGCTTGCGCTAGCGGTAGACGCTCACGGCGTGCATCTGGGCGGCGAAGATGGTTCGATTGCCGCCGCACGTGCGCGCTTGGGGCCGCACAAACTGCTGGGCGCATCGTGCTACTCGCGCATTGAAAACGCCGAACGTGCGATTGTCGAAGGCGCGGATCACATTGCTTTCGGCAGTTTTTTTGTGTCGGGCGTAAAGCCGGGCGCGGTGCGCTCAACACCATCGTTGCTGACCGAGGCAAAGCGAAAATTTAACTTGCCGGTGGTGGCTATCGGCGGCATTACGCACGACAATGCGTCCCAATTGATCGATGCGGGTGCGGACAGCGTCGCGGTAATTTCGGCGCTGTTTAACGCGCCCGACATCGCGCACGCGGCGCGTGAATTCAACGCTCTGTTTGAGGCTCGCCATGAAACAAAGCCAAAAATTATTTAACCACGCACAACTACTGATCCCCGGCGGGGTGAATTCGCCGGTGCGCGCGTTTCGTTCGGTGGGCGGCACGCCGCCGTTTATCAAGCGCGGCCGCGGCGCGCAAATTTGGGATGCCGACGGCAACGTTTACATTGATTACGTCGGCTCGTGGGGGCCGTTGATCGCGGGGCACGCGCATCCCGAAGTGGTCAAAGCCGTGCAGCAAATGGCCGAACGCGGCTTGTCATTTGGCGCGCCCACCGAGGCCGAACTCGAAATGGCGAGTCTGTTGATCAAGCTGGTGCCGTCGATGGAACAAGTGCGCCTGGTGAGTTCAGGAACCGAGGCCACGATGAGCGCGATAAGAGTCGCGCGCGGGTTTACCGGGCGCTCGAAAATCGTCAAGTTCGAGGGCTGCTATCACGGTCACGTCGATTCGTTGCTGGTGAAGGCAGGTTCGGGCGCACTCACGTTCGGTCAGCCATCGTCGGCGGGGGTGCCGGCGGAGACCGCGGCGCACACACTGGTGCTCGATTTCAACGATGAGGCCTCGCTCAACGCGGCATTCACACGAGAAGGCAACGAGATCGCTGCGGTGATTGTGGAGCCGGTCGTCGGTAACGCCAACTTGATAGTGCCCAAGCCGGGCTTTTTGCAGTTGCTGCGCGAGCTGTGTACTAAACACGGCGCGGTGCTTATTTTTGATGAAGTGATGACGGGCTTCAGAGTGGCGCTCGGCGGCGCGCAGTCACTATATGACATCAAGCCAGATATGACCACGCTGGGCAAAGTCATCGGCGGCGGCATGCCGGTGGGGGCGTTCGGCGGTCGGCGCGACATCATGCAATGCGTGGCGCCGCTGGGGCCGGTGTATCAAGCAGGCACGTTATCGGGCAATCCGGTAGCTGTGGCTGCGGGGCTGGCAACCTTGCGCATTGTTCAAACCACCGGCTTTTACGACAAGTTGGGCGCCACTGCGTCTGCGCTGTGTAAAGGTTTAAGTGGGGCGGCGGGCGCTAATCAAATTGCCTTCTCTGCGCAGCACGTGGGCGGCATGTTTGGCTTGTATTTCCGTGCGTCGTCACCACAAAGTTACGCCGAAGTGATGGAGTGCGACAAAGAGCGCTTCAACCAGTTTTTTCACGGTATGCTGGCGGAGGGAATATATCTGGCGCCATCGGCTTATGAAGCGGGGTTTGTGTCCTCAGCGCACACCACTACGGATATCGACAAAACCGTGGCGGCAGCGAACAAGGCGTTTGCGGCGCTTTAAATATTATTTAAAAACAAATAATTACAGATTAAATCCCTCACCGCAGAGGCGCAGAGAAAACCCGCACAGTAGTTCCAGATTTTCTTTGCGTACCCTTTGCGTCTCTGCGCCTCTGCGGTGAGGGGGTTCCTGTGCTTAGCGCAGGCCCGCGATATACTCCGAAACCGCCGCAATTTCGCGATCGGAAAGCTTGCCCGCCACCATACGCATCATGCTGTTGGCGTCGTTCTTGCGCTCCCCTGTGCGGAAGGCTTTCAATTGCGCGGCGGTGTATTCGGCGTGCTGACCGGCCACGCGCGGAAACTGCGCGGGCAAGCCTGCGCCATTGGGCGAATGGCACGACGAACAAGCGGCGACACTCTTGACCGCGATGCCGCCGCGGAATATCAGTTGGCCTTGTTTGACGAGTTCCGCATCACGCGCGGCGCGCGGGCGGGGCGTTTGGCTTGAATAATGCGCGGCGGCGTTTTTCATGTCTTCATCGGAGAGGCTGGCAACGATACCTGCCATGATGGCGCTGCCGCGCTCGGCGGGTTTGCCGTCTTTGGCTTTGAAATTGCCGAGCTGCTTGACAATATATTCGGGATGCTGGCCCGCGATGCTGGGATTGACGGACAATGGGCTATTGCCGTCAGGCCCATGGCAGGCGGTGCAGACTTTGCCGGCAACTTCCTGACCCTTGGCAGCGTCGCCTTTGACCACGTATTGTGCAAGCAGGGTGGGCGCGTAGGTGATAACGGCCAGCGCGCCAGCGGCAGTGGCCAGAATCAGGCGGAATATCATGAAAGCTCCAGAATATAGATGCAGGTAAAGTAGCCTCGTATTGTATAGTACGCTGCTTGCCCCGCGCCAGATTCAAATTCCGGTGCATTTACAATAACCTATGGCTACTCCTTACACTACGCCGATAGAATTCATGGCCTCGGCCCACAAGCTGGAGGAGTTTCTACCCGACGCCGGGCGCGAAGTAGCATTCGCCGGTCGCTCGAACGCCGGAAAATCCAGTGCAATCAATGCACTGGCTAACCGTCACCGGCTGGCGTTCGTGAGCAAGACGCCGGGGCGTACGCAGTGCATCAATTTTTTCAGCGCGGGCAAAAATACACGCTGGGTGGATTTGCCAGGCTACGGCTATGCCAAGGTTTCAAAGCAGGAGCGCGCCTACTGGGGCGAGTTAATCAGTGCTTACCTTCAGCAACGTAACGCCTTGATTGGCTTAATAGTTTTAGTGGATTCTCGCCACGGCCTAAAACCTCTGGACGAACAGCTAATCAGTTGGTTCGCGCCGAGCGGACGTCCGCTACATGTGTTACTCACCAAGTGCGACAAACTTACACAAAGTGGGTCGACAAAGGCGCTGAGGGATACGCAAACCACGCTGGTGCAGCGCTATCCTAACTGTTCAGTGCAACTGTTTTCGGCGACTGCAAATCGCGGCGTAGTGCAGGCAAATGCTTTGCTGGCGCAGTGGCTGACCGCACGGGAAGACCGTACAGAAAAAGCCCCCGGTTAAGGGGATTAAACCGGGGGCCAAAAAGCCTTAATGGGATTAAGGCACCCGCCCAGGGAGGTGAAGCGGGAGACGAAAACGCCGTCTATTCTTAAGACGCTTATAATTGCCCAGAGTTCCCTAAAAATATTCTGTCTGGAATCATAAGCTTATGAGCATAGATCGTAATGCACCGGCGTTGGGCGCCTACCCGCAGCGGCGCATGCGCCGCATGCGCCGCGATGATTTTTCACGCCGCCTGATGCGCGAAAACCGTTTAACCGTGGACAATCTGATTTACCCGGTGTTCATCATCGATGGTAAAAACCGCACTGAAAACATAACCTCTATGCCTGGCGTCGAGCGCTACACCATCGACAAACTTTTGTCGCGCGCCGAGGAATGCGTGAAGCTCGGCATCCCCGCCATGGCGCTGTTTCCTGCCGTGGAGCCGAGCATCAAAACCGCCGACGGCCGCGAAGCGGTGAATCCCAAAGGCTTGGTGCCGCGCGCGGTAGCCGCGCTGAAAAAACATCTGCCCGAACTCGGCATCATCACCGACGCGGCACTTGACCCCTACACCACGCACGGACACGACGGCGTGCTCGACCGCAACGGTTACGTGCTTAACGACAAAACCGTGAGCGTGCTGCAAAAGCAAGCGCTGGTGTGCGCCGGCGCGGGTGTAGACATCGTCGCGCCTTCGGACATGATGGATGGCAGAGTCGGCGCGATCCGCGCAGCGCTGGATGGCAAAGGTTTCATCCACACGCGCATTTTGTCGTACGCCGCGAAGTATGCATCGGGCTTCTACGGACCGTTCCGCGACGCGGTAGGTTCATCCAAAACACTGGGCAGCGGAAACAAATACACCTATCAAATGGATCCGGCCAACAGCGACGAAGCGCTGCGCGAAGTCGCCCTCGATCTCGAAGAAGGCGCCGACATGGTGATGGTCAAACCCGGCATGCCGTATCTGGACATCGTGCGCCGCGTGAAAGACGAATTCAGACAGCCGACCTACCGGTATCAAGTCAGCGGCGAATACGCGATGTTGAAAGCGGCTGCGATCAACGGCTGGCTCGACGAACAGCGCTGCGTGATGGAAGCGCTGCTCGCGTTTCGACGCGCGGGGGCGGATGGAATATTGAGTTATTTTGCGGTGGATGCGGCGCGGTGGTTGAAGGAGTAGTCTCCTAAATTAAGTCTGCGACAACAACTCCTCCACCGCCGCCGGCTTGGCGCGCTCGATGGCCTTGCCCGCCAGCGAGGTTTTGAGAGGCACCCGCGCGTCGCGCAGGGAAAGCACGGTAATTTCGATTTCGGCATCGTCTTCACTCAGGGTGAATTGCGGCACGGTAATGCGCGTTTCTCCGCTGTAGAGGCTGGTCTGGCCGGCTCCGTATTCAATGCCGCGGTCGATGAGAAAAAGCTCCACCGCTTTGGCGTCGTCGGTGAAAAGCTGCAACTGAATGCCGGCATATTTGCCTGCGTTCCCCGAGAGCACCGCGCCAGTGAGATACGGGTTGAATTTTTCCAGTTCAATCATCGCGCTTACCGCCATTTCGCGCAATTCGGAAAGCCGCGCACGATGGTCGTCAGCCTGATAAATTTCCCGGTAGCGCTTTAGCGCTTCGTCAATTTCGTCATTGCCGGGCAGTTGCTGGGTGTCGGTGACGCCCGCCTGACGCGCGGCCTTTTTCTTGGCGAGGCCGTGGTCTTCGATGCCGTCCTCGGCCATGATGCGCGCGGCTAAATGGGCAATACGCCTGCGTGTGTCATGACGTGCGCGTTCGTTCGCCGGCGGGCGTTCGTTCGCTGACGCGCGGGCGGCATTGCGGTTAGATCCACGCGACATTATTATGTTAAAACAATTGGTTGCGCGCGCTGTCAGGGGCTGGCGCGGGTGCCGGAGCTGGTGTACCTTCGCCGGCCGTGTCGCCAGTGGCTTCGCCGCTGCGTGGGCCGTTTTCCTGATAGGCGGCTGCGCTGCCGCTGCCCACCAGGCCCTGCGGCGCTTCCAACGGCTGTTCAGCGACACCCTTGAGCACGTCGCCCATGTAGCTTATCCAGATAGGCAGGGCTACGGCGCCGCCGGTTTCGCCTCGACCCAATGTTTTGGGCTGGTCATGACCGACCCACGCCACCGCCACCAGTTCTGAGTTATAGCCGCCAAACCACGCATCGAGAAAATCGTTGGTAGTGCCGGTCTTGCCGGCAAGATCGCCGCGGCCGAGCTTCATGGCCGCCGCCCCGGTGCCAAAACGCACCACATCCCGCATCATGCTGGTCATGATGTAGGCGTTGCGTTCGTCTATCACGCGCTCGGCTGTTTCTTTGGCGCGGACTACGCGTGCTTCAAACAGTACGGCGCCGCGACCATCTTCTATGCGCTGGATGAAATAGGGCTTGACGCGATATCCGCCATTGGCGAAGACGGAATACCCGCTGATCATTTGCAGGGGCGTTACATTGCCGGCGCCCAGGGCCATGGTGAGGTACGGCGGATGCAATTTGGCCTCAAAGCCGAAACGCGTAATGTAGTCTTGCGCGTAGCGTGTGCCGATGGCTTGCAGTATACGAATGGACACCAGGTTTTTCGAGCGCACCAGCGCTTGCCGCATGGAAATCGGCCCGTCATACTTGCCGTCATAGTTTTTCGGCTCCCACACTTCACCGCCGGTTTGCGCGGCCGAGAATGACAGCGGTGCGTCTTCGATAATCGACGATGGGGTGAAGCCTTTTTCCAGCGCCGCGGAGTAGATAAACGGCTTGAAGCTTGAGCCCGGCTGGCGCAGCGCCTGCGTGGCGTGATTGTATTGAGAGCGCGCAAAATCAAATCCGCCGGCTAACGCGCGGATCGCGCCGTCACGCGGGTCGGCGGACACCAACATGGATTCCACCGCGGGCAGTTGGGTAATCGCCCAGCGTTTTTTGTCATCGGGCTGAACCCGTATGATGGCGCCACGGCGTATACGCTGATTCGGGTTGGCTTTGTCACTCAGAAATTCGCCGGCAAATTTCAGACCCGCATCGGTGATTTCCACCCATTCCCCGCCGCGCCGGTAGGCTTTGACGCGCTTGGGCGAGGCTTCAGTGACGACGGCAGCGTGGATATCTTCGCTGTCGGCGTATTCCTGCAGCGAATCTTCCAACGTTTCTTCGGTGGCGTTGGCGGGCAGGTCGGCGTAGGCCTCGGGGCCGCGGTAGCCATGCCGGCGATCATAAGTGAGCACGCCGGAGCGCAGCGCGGCGTTGGCGGCGGTTTGATGGTTAACCAGCAGCGTGGTGTAAACCTTGAGCCCTATGGCGTAGGCGTCTTCTTTGTAGCGCTCATACATCGCCTGACGCACCATTTCGGCAATGTAGTCGGCCTTGGTCGCGAATTCGTTGAGCTCGTTCTTGATCGCCATCGGCTGCTTGTCGGCTTCGGCTTGCTGTTCGGCGGTGATGACGTTCATTTCGCGCATGCGCCGCAGCACGTATTGCTGACGCAGTTTTGCGCGCGCCGGGTTGGCCACCGGGTTAAAGCTCGACGGCGCCTTGGGCAGTCCGGCCAGCATGGCGGTTTCGGCCAGCGACAGTCCATCGAGGGTTTTGCCATAGTAAATACGCGCGGCGGATGCGAAGCCATAGGCGCGCTGGCCGAGGTAGATTTGGTTGATGTAGAGCTCGAGTATCTGCTCTTTAGACAGGCTCGCCTCGATCTTGAACGCGAGCAGCATTTCGTTGACTTTGCGGGTCAGTGTTTTTTCGCGCGACAGGAAGAAGTTGCGCGCCACTTGCATGGTGATGGTCGAAGCGCCCTGGCGCGGGCCGATCTGGGTAAAGTTGGCAAAGGCTGCGCGCGCCACGCCTACGTAATCAACACCTTTGTGGTGAAAGTAGCGCTCGTCCTCGGCGGCCAGTATGGCGTCCACCATGGGTTTGGGCACTTCCCGGATGGACACCACGGAACGGCGTTCTTCACCAAATTCCCCTATCAGCTTGCCGTCGGCGCTGTAAATTCGCAGGGGCACCTTGGGCCGGTAATCGGTCAACACTTCGAGCGACGGCAAGGTGGGCCAAATCATGGCTGCAGCGAAAGCCAGTAATAGGCCTGTTGCGAAAACACCTACAACCACCAGTAATAGGGGGTAAACCAACCAGCGAGCGGACATTTAGCGGTAGCTTTCGAGGCTATATCTTGAGAAAATTCCGAGACTTAGGCGCTTTTGTTTACAGGACACTTGAATATCTACCAACGCCAAAATTTACAAGCTACACTATATCCTAGAAAACGGTTACGATTTACGAACTAAGCGGCAACAGCGACAAGACCTAAATGTTGCTTAAACAAAATGGGTTACGTTTAACAATTAAAGTAATTTGTAGGCGAAAACTCCACTATGCCTATACCTAAAGTCAAATTCTCTGGCGCACTCAGTGCCTTGGAAAATATCTTTAAGGCCAAAGCACCCCCATTGATCGGCGTGGACATCAGCACGTCTGCCGTGAAAATGGTGGAGCTTTCGGACTCCGGCAACAAAATGTACCGCATTGAGCGCTACGCCATCGAGCCGCTGCCTCGTGATTCAGTGGTGGAAGGCAACATCAACAATCTTGACGCCGTCGGCGAGGCGGTCAAACGCTGTCACAATCGCTTGGGCAGCAGCATCAAGAACGTGGCTATCGCCCTGCCCAACGCGGCGGTGATTACCAAAAAAATTCTGGTGCCCGCCGGTTTGACCGAAGAAGAAATAGAAGTTCAAGTCGAAACCGAGGCCAACCAATACATTCCCTTTTCGCTGGACGAAGTAAACCTGGATTTTCAGGTCATCGGCCCGGCCCCAGGCGGATCGGAAGACGTCGAAGTGCTGATCGCCGCCTCACGCAAGGAAAAAGTCGAAGACCGCGTTGCTTCGGTCGAAGTTGCCGGACTCAAGGCCACCGTGGTTGACGTTGACCTGCTGGCCGCACAAGCTGCATATGAGATGATCGAATCCCAGTTCCCGGACAAGGGTCTTGATCAGAATGTCGCGATCATTGATGTAGGTGCGACGTTTACCACCGTCAATGTGCTGCGCAACGGCCAGTCGATTTACCTGCGCGAACAGCCGTTTGGCGGCTCACAATTGACTCAGGAAATTCAAGACAAATTTGGTCTCGCGCGCGAAGAAGCGGAAGTCGCCAAGCGCGCCGGCGGATTACCCGACAACTACGAAACCGACGTGCTGAATCCGTTTCTGGAGACCTTCGGCCTCGAAGTCGCACGTGCCTTGCAGTTCTTTTTCACCTCGACGCAATATAACCAGGTGAATCATATCGTGCTGTCCGGTGGCTGCGCGGCGCTGCCCGGCGTCGATGCGGTGGTTTCCCAGCGCACTCAAGTTAATACGATTATCGCCAACCCATTCGCCAACATGGCGCTGTCGTCCAAAGTCCGGCCCAAAAACCTCCAGCAGGACGCCCCATCGCTGATGGTTGCTTGTGGCTTGGCCATGCGGAGATTCGATTCATGATGCGCATCAATTTACTGCCGCATCGTGAGGTCCGGCGCAAACAACAACAGACGCAATTTTTTATAGCGCTCGGCGCGGTAGCCTTGGCCGGAGCTGGCTTGGCCTACGGGGTCTACTATTTTCTGAGCAACGACTACGACGAGCAGGTAAGCCGCAATAAGTATTTGACGGAAGAAATCGCCAAGGTCGACAAAGACATCGCGGAAATAACCCGCCTCAGAGAGCAAACCTCGTCGCTGCTGTCGCGTAAACAAGTCGTCGAGACCTTGCAAGGCAATCGTTCCGAAACGGTTCATCTGCTCGATCAGTTGGTGCGGCAATTGCCGGATGGCATGTATTTGCGCTCGGTACGGCAGCAAGGGTCGAAGGTTGCGATAAACGGGGTCACGCAGTCCCAGGCACGCGTATCCACGCTGATGCGCAATCTGGAATCCTCGCAGAAACTCGGAAACCCGGCGCTGGTTGAAATCAAAGCGCTCACGCAAGGTACGACGCGCGCGAATGAGTTCACCATGAACGTCACTATCGTTCGCCCGAAAGCCGAAAAAGGATAATCCGCCATGACCCTGGATGAACTTCGAAGACTGGACCCGAAGAAAATCGGGGCGTGGCCGGCGCTGCCGAAGGTGGGCGTGCTTCTATTATTTCTGCTGGCCATGATCGGCGCGGCTTACTATTTTCTGTGGAGCGACCAGTTGGCGCAAATCGATTCGGAGCGCGCCAAGACCGAGCAACTGAAAACCACGTTCCTCGACAAAAAGAAAGTGGCGGTGGATCTGCCGGCCTATCGCAAACAGCTTGACGATATTGAGAAACAGTTTGGCGCGCTGTTGAAGCAGCTTCCCGGTAAATCCGAGATGGATGCGCTGCTGACAGATATTAACCAGGCCGGGCTGGGACGCGGCCTGCAATTCGAGCTGTTCAAACCGGCTGCCAGCGAGTCGGTTAAGGATTTCTACGCCGAGTTGCCGATCACCATTCGGGTCACCGGCAACTATCACGATATCGGCGCGTTCGCCGGAGATATTGGGAAACTGTCGCGCATTGTGACCCTTAACGATATCAGCATCGGCTCGGCTGGGGGTGCCCTCTCCATGGACGCTACCGCGATGACTTATCGGTATCTGGACGAAGCCGAGGTCGCAGAGAAAAGGAGAGTGGCTGCAGCAGCCAGTGCGAAGCAAGGCGCCGCGCCGAAAAAATGATGCGTAAATACCTGATCCCAGTCGTTGCCTGCGCACTGTTGGCTGCGTGTAGCAGCGAAAAGCATTCCGACCTGCGGGCCTTTGTGAAAGAGTCGGACAATTTGCCGCGAGGACGTATTCCGCCATTGCCCGAAGTCAAACCCTATCAGCCCACTGAATATGCGGCATTTGACCTGACCGATCCGTTCAAACCCCGCAAGATCGAGCCGCCGAAAGGCGCCGCTGCGGCTGGCGGCATCCAACCCGATCCCAACCGCCGGCGTGAGCCGCTGGAAGCGTATCCGCTTGAGGCCCTGAAGATGGTGGGAATGTTAAAACAGAAAGAGTTTTTTGGACTGGTTAGAACGCCCGACAATAATATTTTTCAAGTGAAGGCGGGCAACTATCTCGGACAGAATTTTGGCCGTATCACCGCCGTGTCCGACAGCTCGATAAAGCTCAAAGAAATTGTGCAGGACAGCAACGGCAACTGGGAAGAAAAAGAACAGACGCTATTGCTGCAGGAATGATCAGGAGAAAAAAATGAACACATCCATTCTTTCGTTGGCATCGGCCCTGCGTACCGCCATGTTGGCGGTATTGCTCGGTCTTGGCGCCAGCCCAGCTTACGCACAAAATAGCATTGAAAGCGTCAATGTCTCTCCACAGCCCGGCGGCAAAGTGGTGATTCGCATCGGCCTCAGGGAGGCGCTAACTACGGCCCCTGCGGGCTTTACCGTAAACAACCCGCCGCGCCTCGCGTTTGACTTCGCCAACACCGGCAATGCATTGGGCCGTAACGTGCAGAATATTTCTGATAGCGAGGTGCGCCGCATCAACATCGTGCAGGCGGGCGACCGCACCCGCATGGTGATGGAACTGTCGCGCCCCCTGAGCTATGAAACACAATTGGACGGCAAGTCACTGCTAATTACCTTGCAAGGTGGCGCGAGTTCGACTGCTGCCGGCGCTGGCGTAGCGCCGGCGCGTTTTGCCGAAGCGGGCACGTCGGCACAAACACACAGCTTGCGCAACGTCGATTTCCGGCGCGGCAACGCGGGTGAGGGACGCGTGATAATCGATCTCTCGGACAGCCAGATCGGCATCGACATTCGGAAACAAGGGCGCGGTATCGTGGTCGATTTTCAGAATGCCGCGTTGCCGGGCAATCTGGCCAAGCGCTTTGATGTAATGGACTTCGGCACGCCCGTGCAAACCGTGGAAGCCTCCACGCAAGGCGGCAACGCCCGTGTGATCATTACCCCCAGTGGCAATTGGGAACACTCCGCATATCAGGCGGACAACCGGCTTATCATCGAGGTCAAACGTATAGTTGAAGACCCCAATCGTCTGGTTCGTCAAGGGTTCGCGGGCGAGAAACTGTCGCTGAATTTCCAAAACGTCGAAGTGCGCTCGGTATTGCAGGTGCTGGCGGACTTTACGGGGCTTAACATCATTACCAGTGATTCGGTCAGCGGCAATCTAACGCTTCGCTTGAAAGACGTGCCTTGGGATCAGGCGCTCGACATCATCATGCGCAGCAAGGGTCTTGACATGCGCAAGGAAGGCAACGTAGTGTGGATCGCGCCGCGCGACGAACTGGCGACGCGTGAAAAGCTGGCCTTGGAATCCCGCTCGCAGATCTCCGACCTGGAGCCGACGCAGACGGAAAGTTTCCAGCTCAATTATCAAAAGGCGGCTGATGTTCAATTGCTACTCAATGGCGCCGGCGGTGTCGGTGCAGCCGGTGCGTCAAGCCGCATATTGTCAAAACGCGGTAGCGCCGCGGTGGATGCCCGCAGCAATCAAATCTTTGTGCAGGACGTGCCCTCCAAACTAGAGGAAGTGCGCCGGTTGATCCGCGCTTTGGATATTGCTGTTCGTCAGGTAATGATCGAGTCGCGTATCGTGGAAGCCAGTGACACCTTTGCGCGCAATCTGGGCGTGAAGCTGGGTTATGTTGAGAACAATATTGCGGGTGGGCAGGGTAGAAATGGCCCGCAGTTCGGTGCTGATTTGACTAATACCGCGCAGTTCAATAACATCGTTGTAGGCGTCCCAACGCTCGTGCCCGGTGGGCTGCAGGTTAATTTGCCCGCCGCAGGAATTGGGGGGGCTAACGCGGGTGCATTTTCCGCGATGCTGTTTAATCAGTCGCGATCACGATTGCTGGCGCTGGAACTCTCCGCGCTGCAGGCGGATGGCAAGGGCAAAATAATCTCCAGTCCGCGTGTCATTACAGCCAATCAGAACGAGGCCATAATCGAGCAAGGCACTGAAATTCCCTATCAGCAAGCTTCGTCCAGTGGCGCAACCAGCGTGTCGTTCAAGAAAGCCACCCTGTCGCTCAAAGTGAAGCCGCAGATCACACCCGACGACAACGTGATCATGAAGCTCAATATCAATAAGGACTCGCGCGGTCAAGACACGACCGCGGGGCCGGCGATCGATACCAAGCAGGTGTCCACTGAAGTGCTGGTTGAAAATGGCGGCACTCTGGTGATCGGCGGCATTTACACGCAGGATGAACGCTCCACCACTGCAAAAATTCCGGTACTGGGTGAGTTGCCGTATGTAGGCTTCCTGTTTAAGCAAAATCAGAAATCTGACAACCGTGCAGAACTCCTGGTATTCATCACACCGAAAATTCTTAAAGACAATCTCAATTTGCGTCAGTAGTTGGCTGCACGTCAATCCAACGAAAAACGGCGTCCTCGGACGCCGTTTTTCATTGGACTCCCCACCCGCTTCCCGCCTCGTTCATCGATTCGGCTAGAATCAGCGCATGGATTCCTTGGACAACGCCCGCCCGCCGGACAGGGGTTGCGGCAACATTATTCTTGTCGGCCTGATGGGTTCCGGGAAAACCTCTGTGGGCAAGGTCTTGGCACGATTGCTGGAAAAGAATTTCATCGATTCGGATCACGAAATCGAACGCGTCACGGGTGTGCGTGTTCCGGTGATATTCGAAATCGAAGGCGAAGCGGGGTTCCGTGCGCGCGAACACAAGATGATCGCTGAACTTATTGCGCGGCAAAACATTTTACTGGCCACCGGCGGTGGCGCAGTATTGTCGATTGAAAATCGCGATCTGCTACGTGCGAACGGCACAGTCATCTACCTGCGTGCGCCGGTAAAGTCGTTGCTCAAACGCACGCAGCGCGATCGCAATCGACCGCTGTTGCAAGTACCCGATCCTGCGGTCAAATTGACTGAACTCTTTGAACAGCGCGATCCTCTGTACCGCGAAATTGCGCATCTGATTGTCGATACCGGCAATCAAAGCGTACGTGCGCTGGCGGGACAGATTGAAGCAATACTGAAAGCTTACGCCGCCAAGTGCCTACCGTAACCTGTTGATTATGAAAACATTATCTGTAAACCTTGGCGAGCGTAGTTATCCGATCCACATCGGCGCGGGGCTGTGTACGCAAGCGCGGCTGATTCCCGAAAAGTTGTTGAAAGGCAAAGCGGTCGTCATCACCAACGAAACGGTGGCGCCGCTGTATCTCGACGCCGTTCTCGGTGGGCTGCGCGCTGGCGGCGCCGAGTGTATCCCCATCGTGCTGCCCGATGGCGAGGCCTACAAAAACTGGGAAACGCTGAACAAAATTTTCGACGCGCTGCTGTCATATCGCTGCGAACGCAAAACACCGTTGATCGCGCTGGGCGGCGGCGTCATCGGCGATCTCACCGGTTTTGCCGCGGCAAGCTATCAACGCGGCGTGCCGTTCATCCAAATTCCCACGACGCTGCTAGCGCAAGTGGATTCCGCGGTCGGCGGCAAGACTGGGATTAACCATCCACAGGGCAAAAACATGGTGGGCGCGTTCTACCAACCGCAAGTGGTGATCGCGGACATGGACACGCTGCGTACCCTGCCCCCGCGCGAACTCGCGGCGGGCCTGGCCGAAGTTATTAAATACGGCTTCATTCGCGACCCGGACTTTCTCGACTGGCTGGAAAAAAACATTGATCGTTTGAACGCGCTCGAACCCGAGGCGCTGGCGTTCGCCGTCGAGCGCTCGTGCCGGAACAAGGCCGACGTCGTCGCCAACGATGAACGCGAAACCGGCGAACGCGCCCTGCTCAATTTCGGCCATACCTTCGGTCACGCGATAGAGGCCGGCATGGGTTATGGCTCGTGGTTGCATGGCGAAGCGGTCGCGGCGGGCATGGTCATGGCTGCGCGATTCTCCGAGAAACTCGGCTTAATTGGTAAGGCCGATGTGCAGCGCGTCGTGGATATTCTGGCGCGCGCGAAATTGCCGATCACCGCACCCGGGCTGGGCGCGGACCGTTACCTTGACCTCATGGGCCACGACAAAAAGGTTGAAGGCGGCAAAATAAAATTCATTCTGCTGCGCAAGCCCGGTGACGCATTCATCTGCAATCAATACGACGGCGCTGCGCTGTACGCCGTCCTGTCCACACCGTCACAAATCCATGCTTGAAGTCGCGCCCTATGCCGCGCAGGCGAGCACCTCCGGTGGCCGCGTGCATCGCGAGCCGGCTGCTCGGGGGCGCAGCGAGTTTCAGCGCGACCGCGACCGCATTATTCATTCCACCGCGTTTCGCCGGCTTGAATACAAGACGCAGGTTTTCGTCAATCACGAAGGCGATCTTTTTCGCACGCGGCTCACGCACAGCCTCGAAGTGGCGCAAATCGCCCGCTCCATCGCGCGCCAACTCCATCTCGACGAAGACCTCACCGAGGCCATCACCCTCGCCCATGACCTCGGCCACACGCCGTTTGGCCACGCCGGGCAGGATGCGCTAAACGCCTGCATGAAGCCCTACGGCGGCTTTGAACACAATCTGCAAAGCCTGCGCGTGGTCGATCACCTTGAACAACGCTACGGCGGCTTTGACGGCCTGAATCTGACCTTCGAAACACGCGAAGGCATCCTCAAGCATTGCTCGCGCAAGAATGCGTTGCAACTGGGCGCGGTGGCACAACGTTTTATCAAGCGGCGGCGCCCTTCGCTGGAAGCGCAACTGGTCAACCTTTCCGACGAACTCGCTTATAACAACCATGACGTCGACGACGGCCTGCGATCCGGGCTGGTGACGCTCGATCAGCTCGCCACAGTGCCCATCTTCCGCCGCCACCGCGATCTCGCCTTCAAGGAATTCCCCAAGATTAACGACCGCCGGTTGGTCCACGAAACCGTGCGCCGCATGATCAGCACCTTGGTGTCCGACCTCACGCGCCAGAGCGCGGCCAACATACGCGCGCATGCCCCCAAATCGGTGGACGACGTGCGGCGCGCACTGGCGCTGATCGCGTTCAGCCCGCGCATCGAGAAGGAACAACTTGAATTAAAACAGTTTTTGCGCATTAACCTCTACCAGCATTACCGCGTCGCCCGCATGAGCAGCAAGGCGCGGCGCATCGTCACCGAGTTATTCAACGCCCTGCTCGCCGAGCCCAAGCTGCTGCCGCCGGATTTTCAAGCCCGCGCGCGCGACGGCAAGCCGCGCGCCATCGCCGATTATATTGCCGGCATGACAGACCGCTACGCCATGCTGGAACACCGGCGGCTGTTTGCCGTGGAGACCGTTTAAGCGCTCGCCAGTCCAAAATTCCCTATTGAAGCAGGGACTTGGTACCGGTAGACTCAAAGGGTTTCACTCCTGAATTTTTGATCTCGCTACGCACGCTGTGGCGGCGCAACCATTTTCACTTAAGTTATTGTTTTTATTTATTATTTGGTGAGGCCTATTGTGGATACCTTGGATTCTTTGAATTCGGATTACCCGCCCGGCGCGCAAGGCCTATACGACCCCGCCAACGAGCATGACGCCTGCGGCGTCGGCTTTGTGGCCAACATCAAGGGTAAGAAAAGCCACGAAATCATCGAGCAGGGCCTCACTATTCTCAAAAACCTTACCCACCGTGGTGCGGTGGGGGCCGACCCCAAGGCGTCGGACGGCGCGGGCATTCTGATTCAGATGCCGGATGCCTTTTTCCGTGAAGAAATGGCCAAACAAAGCGTAAAACTGCCGCCTTTCGGCCAGTACGGCGTGGGCATGGTGTTTCTGCCGCGCGAGCCGGCGTCGCGTTTTGCGTGCGAATACGAAATCGAGCGCGCAATCAAGGACGAAGGCCAGGTACTGATCGGTTGGCGCGATGTGCCCGTGGACAACACGGATCTCGGCGACTCGGTGAAAAAAATCGAGCCGGTAATCCGCCAGGTGTTCATGCAGCGCGGCGCCGGTGTCACCGTGACCGATGCGCTCGAGCGCAAGCTCTACATCATCCGCAAGAGTGCTGGTCATGCCATTCGCTCGCTGCACCTGAAGCACGGCTCGGAGTTTTATGTGTCGTCGATGTCGGCACGCACCGTGGTCTACAAAGGCATGCTGATGGCCAACCAGGTCGGTGTCTATTACAAGGACTTGCAGGACGCACGCGTGGTGTCGGCGCTGGCGCTGATTCATCAGCGCTTCTCGACCAACACGTTTCCGACATGGGATCTGGCGCATCCGTTCCGCTTGATCGCGCACAACGGCGAGATCAACACGCTGCGCGGCAATGTCAACTGGATCCGCGCGCGCCAAGGCGCAATCTCCAGCCCCATCCTTGGCAACGATCTTAACAAACTGTGGCCGCTGATTTATCCCGGCCAGTCCGATTCAGCATCGTTCGATAATGCGCTCGAACTGCTGGTAATGAGCGGCTATTCCATCGCTCACGCAGTGATGATGATGATCCCTGAGGCGTGGGAAGGCCACACGCTGATGGATCCCAGCCGCCGCGCATTCTACGAATATCACGCCGCGATGATGGAGCCGTGGGACGGCCCCGCTGCGATCGCGTTCACCGACGGCCGCCAGATCGGCGCGACGCTCGATCGCAATGGCTTGCGTCCGGCGCGCTACATTGTCACCAGCGACGACTTGGTCGTCATGGGTTCGGAGTGCGGCTGTCTGCAAATCCCCGAAGAAAAAATCATCAAGAAGTGGCGCTTGCAGCCGGGAAAAATGTTCCTCGTCGATCTCGAAAAAGGCCGCATTATTGACGACCAGGAACTCAAGGAATCGCTCGCTTCGACTAAACCCTACGCCGAATGGATCGACCGTATACGTGTAAAACTGGATGAAGTTGAAAGCGACAAAGCACGGCCGGAGCGCAGCGACGTGCCACTGATCGACCGCCAGCAGGCGTTCGGCTGGACACAAGAAGAGCTGAAGTTCCTGCTCATGCCCATGGCGTTAAATGGCGAAGAGCCGATTGGATCCATGGGCAATGATTCACCACTCGCTATTTTGTCTAATAAAAACAAGACGTTATATCATTATTTTAAACAGTTGTTCGCGCAGGTGACCAACCCGCCGATTGATCCGATTCGCGAAGAGCTGGTGACTTCGCTGGTGTCGTTTATCGGGCCCAAGCCCAATCTGCTGGGCGTGGATGAAACCAATCCACCGATTCGTCTTGAAGTCAGTCAGCCGGTACTCGATTTCTACGAGATGGAGAAAATCCGTCACATCGATCGCTATACCGACGGCAAATTCAAATCGTGCGAACTCGACATCATCTACCCTCTAGCGTGGGGCAACGAAGCCATCGAGGCGCGGCTCGCAAGCCTTGCAGCGCAGGCCGAGGACGCAGTGCGCGCGGGGTACTCGATCATTGTTCTTTCCGATCGCAAGGTAAATCGCGACAACGTGGCGATTCCGGCACTGCTGGCGCTGTCGGCGATTCATCAGCACTTGGTCGAAAAGGGCTTGCGTACCAGCGCCGGCCTCGTAGTTGAAACCGGCAGTGCGCGTGAGGTGCATCATTTCGCGCTGCTCGGCGGCTATGGCGCGGAAGCCGTGCATCCGTATCTGGCGATGGAAACGCTGCTTGATCTCGCGGATCACAAACTGCTCGGCACGGACGTAGACGGCAAGAAAGCCATCAAGAATTTCGTCAAGGCCGTGGGCAAGGGTTTGCGCAAAGTGATGTCCAAGATGGGTATCTCGACCTACATGTCTTACACCGGCGCACAGATTTTCGAGGCGGTCGGGCTGGCAAAAGTGCTGGTGGATAAGTATTTCACCGGCACCACGTCCAACGTCGAGGGCATCGGCTTGTTCCGCGTGGCCGAGGAAGCCATCCGCACGCACCGCGCGGCATTCAGCAACGACCCGGTGCTGGCGGGCGCGCTAGACGCAGGCGGCGAGTACGCGTGGCGCGTGCGCGGCGAAGAACATATGTGGACGCCGGACGCCATCGCCAAGCTTCAGCATTCGGCGCGGCAGAACAGCTATTCCAGCTACAAAGAATACGCGCAGCTCATCAACGACCAGTCGCAGCGGCACATGACCTTCCGCGGCCTATTTGAGTTCAAGTTTGGACTCTGCCTGCCCGTGCCTATCGAAGAAGTCGAATCCGCTGCGGAAATCGTCAAGCGCTTCTCCACTGGCGCGATGTCGCTGGGCTCGATTTCCACGGAAGCGCACACCTCGCTGGCGATCGCGATGAACCGCATCGGCGGCAAGTCCAACACCGGCGAAGGCGGCGAAGACCGCAACCGCTATCCGTTGGTCAAAGCAGGCGAAACCCTGCAATCGAGGCTCGGCAAAACGCGCGTGGAAAACTATGCCGAGATCCGCGAAGGCGATTCGCTCAAATCCAAGATCAAGCAAGTCGCCTCGGGGCGCTTTGGCGTCACCGCCGAGTATCTCGCCAGCGCGGAGCAGATTCAGATCAAGATGGCGCAGGGCGCAAAGCCCGGCGAAGGCGGGCAATTGCCGGGTAAGAAGGTATCCGAGTACATCGCGGAACTGCGCTACTCGACGCCGGGCGTGGAATTGATTTCACCGCCGCCGCATCATGACATTTATTCGATCGAAGACCTCGCGCAACTGATACACGACCTGAAAAACGGCAACCCCAGCGCGTCGATCAGCGTGAAGCTGGTATCCGAAATCGGCGTCGGTACCGTTGCCGCTGGCGTGGCCAAGGCCAAGGCAGACCATGTGACGATTTCGGGGCACGATGGCGGCACGGGCGCCAGTCCGTGGTCGTCGATCAAGCACGCCGGTACACCGTGGGAACTGGGGCTTGCCGAAACGCAGCAGACGCTGGTGCTCAACAAGCTGCGCAGCCGTATCGCCGTGCAAGTGGACGGCCAGTTAAAAACCGGACGCGACGTGGTTATCGGCGCCCTGCTGGGCGCGGACGAATTCGGTTTCGCCACCGCGCCGCTGGTGACGCAGGGTTGTATCATGATGCGCAAGTGCCATCTGAATACCTGCCCCGTCGGCGTAGCCACGCAAGACCCGGTGCTGCGCAAGAAATTCGTCGGCAAGCCCGAGCACGTAATCAACTTTTTCTTCTTTGTCGCCGAAGAAATTCGCGAGTTGATGGCGCAACTGGGTGTGCGCAAGTTCAACGACCTCATCGGTCGCGCTGATCTGCTCGATATGCGCAAAGGCGTTGCGCATTGGAAAGCGCTAAGTCTTGATTTTTCACGCATTTTTGCACAACCGAAAATCGGTCCGGAAGTGTCGCGCTGCCAATGCGAAACGCAGGATCACGGCCTCGACAAAGCGCTCGACATGCGCTTGATCGAACTGGCACAACCCGCGCTGGAGCGCCGCGAGAAAGTGGCGATCGACATGCCGATTCGCAACATCAATCGCACCGTCGGCACCATGCTCTCGCACGAGATTGCAAAACGTTATCAGCACGACGGCTTGCCGCACGACACCATCCACGTGCGCTTTGCCGGTTCGGCGGGACAGAGCTTCGGCGCGTTTCTGGCGCGCGGCGTTACGCTTGATCTCATTGGTGACACCAACGATTATGCCGGCAAAGGCCTGTCGGGCGGACATATTTGTGTGCAGCCTTCACCCAAGTTCAAAGGCGATCCGCCGCAGAACATCATCACCGGCAACGCCGTGCTGTATGGCGCCATCGAAGGCGAAGCGTATTTTCGTGGCGTCGCGGGTGAGCGTTTTGCGGTTCGTAATTCTGGCGCGCACGCGGTGGTCGAAGGTGTGGGCGACCACGGCTGCGAGTACATGACCGGCGGCACTATTGTCGTGCTCGGCATGACTGGGCGTAATTTTGCTGCGGGTATGTCGGGCGGCATCGCTTACGTTTACGACCAGGAAGGTTCCTTTGCAAGCCGCTGCAATGCGGCAATGGTCAAGCTGGAACCGGTGCTCACCGGGCAAGAACAAGAAGCAAAAGTCATGCGCGAGTTGTGGCACCGCGGCCTTTCCGATGAAACCATACTCAAGCAGATGATCGCAGCGCATGCGCGCAACACCGGCAGCGCACGCGCGAAATCGATACTCGACAAGTGGGTCACTGAGCGCACGAAGTTCGTCAAAGTCTTCCCCCACGAATACCGGCGCGCGCTTAGCGAACTCTCGGCGAAGCACAGGAAAATCGCAGCATAAACAAACACTTATAGTGCGTATTGGGCAGACATGGGTAAAGTCACCGGATTTCTCGAATACGAACGGCTGCAAGAAGCGGCCGAAGATAAAAGCACGCGCACCAAGCATTACCGTGAGTTCGTCGGTCATCTGACCGATGAGCAGGCGAGCGTGCAGGGCGCGCGCTGTATGGATTGCGGCACACCGTTTTGCATGAGCGGCTGCCCGATCAATAACATCATTCCCGACTGGAACGATCTCGTTTTTAAGCAGAACTGGCGCGCCGCGCTCGACACGCTGCATTCGACCAATAATTTTCCGGAATTCACCGGCCGCGTTTGCCCGGCGCCGTGCGAAGAAGCCTGCACCCTGCGCATCAACGCCGACGCGGTCGGCATCAAGTCGATCGAACACGCGATTATCGACAAGGGCTGGGAAAACGGCTGGGTTACGCCGCAACCACCGAAACAGAAAACCGGAAAGCGCGTTGCCGTCGTCGGTTCCGGCCCGGCGGGTATGGCCTGCGCGCAGCAACTCGCGCGCGTCGGGCACGATGTAGTGCTCTTCGAGAAGAACGATCGCATCGGCGGCCTGCTGCGTTATGGCATTCCCGACTTCAAAATGGAAAAGCATTCCATCGACCGGCGTGTTGAGCAAATGAAAGCCGAAGGCGTAGAATTTCGCGTCAATCAACACGTCGGTGGAAATGTTCCCGCGAAAAGTCTGCTTGCCGAATTTGACGCCGTGGTGCTTTCAGGCGGTGCAGAAGCGCCGCGTGATTTACCGGTACCGGGCCGCGCGTTGGCGGGCGTACATTACGCGATGGATTTTTTGCCACAGCAAAACAAAGTCGTCGCCGGCGACAAAATCGCCAACCAGATCATGGCCACGGGCAAGCATGTGGTGGTGATCGGCGGCGGTGACACCGGCTCCGACTGCGTGGGCACGTCGAATCGCCAGGGCGCGAAGTCGATCGCGCAATTCGAATTGCTGGGCAAGCCGGATAATCCCTTGCGCAATCCCGTGTGGCCGTATTGGCCAACGCGGCTGCGCACCTCGTCGTCGCACGAAGAAGGCGCCCATCGTGATTGGTCGGTGGCCACTAAATCGTTCGTCGGCGGGGTTGGCGAAATGAGCGGCAAAGTCAAAGCGCTAAAAGCCGTGCGCCTGCAATGGGACGGCGGCAAGATGAACGAAGTGCCCGGCTCTGAATTTGAGATGCCCGCCGATCTGGTGCTGCTGGCAATGGGCTTTCTCGGCCCGACCCAACAAGGCCTGCTTGCAGAACTCGGCGTCGAAAAAGACCCGCGCAGCAACGTCAAGGCCAACACCGAAAAATATCAAACTTCGGTCGCCAAAGTATTCGCCGCTGGCGACATGCGCCGCGGGCAATCGCTGGTGGTATGGGCAATCCTCGAAGGACGCCAGTGCGCGCGCGCGGTAGACGAGTTTTTGATGGGTTCTTCGGAACTGCCACGATAATCGAACAGGGCGTTTCGCCGCCCCCGTTACCCCCTGACGGAGCCGGCTTGTCGCCGGCAGGAAAACTGCCGTGGCTAATCCAAATCCTCTGAAAAACGATACCTTCATCCGCGCTTTGCTGCGTCAGCCCACGCCGCATACACCGGTGTGGATCATGCGGCAGGCCGGACGCTATCTGCCCGAGTACAACGAGACCCGCCGCCGCGCCGGCAGTTTTCTCGATCTGGCAAAAAATCCCGACTATGCCACCGAAGTTACGCTGCAACCGCTGGCGCGCTTTCCGCTGGATGCGGCGATTCTGTTTTCGGATATTCTGACGATTCCCGATGCGATGGGATTGGGTTTGTATTTCGCCGAGGGCGAGGGGCCAAAATTCGAGCGTCCGCTGCGAGAAGAGTGGGAAATCCGCAACCTTTCCGTGCCAGATCCCGGCGAGCATTTACGCTATGTGCTCGATGCCGTCACGCAAATACGGCGCGCGCTCGACGGCAGCGTGCCGCTGATCGGTTTTTCCGGCAGCCCATATACGCTCGCGTGTTACATGGTCGAAGGCGGCGCCAGCTCTGACTTTCGCACCATCAAGACCTTGCTCTACGACCGCCCCGACTTGCTGCACCACTTGCTCGACGTCAACACCCGGTCAGTAATCGCTTACCTCAATGCGCAAATTGAAGCCGGTGCGCAAGCGGTAATGATTTTCGATACATGGGGTGGTTCGTTAAGCGCTGCGGCGTACCGAGAGTTCTCGCTCACTTACCTGCAGCGCGTCGTCGGCGGCCTCACGCGCGAGCGCGACGGCAGGCGCGTGCCCAGCATCGTGTTTACCAAAGGTGGCGGCTTGTGGCTGGAAGATATTGCTGCCATCGGCTGCGACGCCGTGGGTCTCGACTGGACTTGCGATATCGGCCAGGCGCGCACGCGCGTCGGCGCCCATGTTGCGTTACAGGGCAATCTTGATCCGATGACTTTGTTTGCACAGCCGGAGCAGATTCGTGCCCAAGTCGCACGCATTTTAGCGTCTTACGGCCATGGCGCCGGACATGTGTTTAACCTCGGCCATGGCGTCTCGCAATTCACCCCGCCGGCGCATGTCGGGGCTCTAGTCGAGGCGGTACATGACCTGAGCCGTGCCTATCACTCGCCAGCCTGACAGAACATATCCACAGGGCATTGTGGATCAAATCGGATTCTCTTGCCGAACCCTGCCGTCGCGTCATATTCTCAAGCCCGGCCTGAGCAGGCCGGGATAACTCTTGGCTGTTTCACTCGGCATCGGTTATGAAAATCGTCCGCGTCGGCTTCGACGTTCCCCTGGACACGCTGTTCGACTATCGCTGCGATGATGCTGATTTTAGCGTCACGCCAGCCACCGTCGGCGCAAGAGTGCTGGCGCCGTTCGGCAAGCGCAACGCCGTCGGCGTGATTCTGGAGATCGCCGATTTCAGCACCATAGCAATAGGGCGGTTAAAGCCCATCAGCCGCATCTTGCGCGAGGCGCCGGGATTTTCGGCGGACGACATCCGGCTCATGCGCTTCGCTGCCCAGTACTATCATCATCCGCTAGGTACGGTGGTGATGAGCGCCTTGCCGGCAGGGCTGCGGCGCGTGCGGCGGCAACCGCCGGCCTCGCTCAATCATTACGCGCTGACGGCGTTGGGCGCCACACGAACGCTCGACAGCCTGCCCGCACGCGCGCTAACCAAGCGCCGCCTGCTGAGCCTGTTTCAGGCGCAACGGGTGCTCGACGATGACGCCATTCGCGCCTGTGCCCCAACCGCAAAAAATATCTTAAAACAGATGGTTGGCGCGGGATACGTCGAACGACGCGAAGGCGCTCTGCCGCACACGCCAAGCACTATGGAATCTGCGCCTGCGGATGTCGCCTTGCCGCAACTCACCCCAGACCAAGCGGCTGCGGTGGCGTCGCTGTGCGCCGATCTGTCCGCGTTCGCGCCGCATTTATTGCTCGGCGTCACCGGCAGCGGCAAGACCGAAGTCTATCTGCGCATCATCGACACGGTGCTCAAGCTAGGCCGACAAGCGCTGCTGCTGGTGCCGGAAATTTCGCTGACGCCGCAACTGGAAGCTACCGTTCGCGCCCGCTTTCCACAAACAAAAGTGGTCAGCCTGCACAGCGGACTGAACGAAACCGAGCGGTTGAATCACTGGATCGCAGCGCAATCGGGCGCAGCACGCATCGTGCTGGGCACGCGGCTCGCGGTGTTCGCGCCGCTGCCGCAACTGGGCCTCATTATCGTCGATGAAGAACACGATTCGTCGTTTAAACAAAGCGACGGTTTTCGTTACTCCGCGCGCGACGTTGCCGTAGTACGCGCGCGCCAGCGCGGCGTGCCCATCGTGCTCGGCTCGGCCACCCCGGCTCTGGAGACCTGGCACAATGCCGCGAGCGGACGCTACGCGCTGGCGCGTCTGCCCAGGCGCATCAACAACACCCTGCCGCGCATCAACTGCGTGAATACGCGGGACGTGCGGCTGCAAGACGGCCTCGCACCGGCGTTAATCGCTGCCATCAAACGGCGGCTGGCGGCGCGTGAGCAAACGCTGATTTTCATCAACCGCCGCGGCTACGCCCCGGTGCTGATGTGCCACGATTGCGGCTGGCTCTCCGGCTGTCACCGTTGCAGCGCGAAACTCGTTTTGCACTTGCAAGACCGCCAGTTGCATTGCCATCATTGTGGCTACCAGGCGCCCGCGCCGCTCGCTTGCCCGGCCTGCGGCAACGCCGATCTGTCGCCCGTGGGGCAAGGCACACAGCGCGTCGAAGCTGCGCTGGCTGCGCATTTCCCCACAGCGCGCGTGCTGCGCATCGACCGCGACAGCACACGCAAGCGCAACGCATGGAGCGGCATGCGCGCGCGCATCGAAGCGCGCGAAATCGATATTCTTGTCGGCACGCAAATACTCGCCAAGGGCCACGATTTTCCGAGCCTGTCGCTGGTCGGCGTGATCAACGCCGACAGCCTGCTCTACAGCACGGATTTTCGCGCGCCGGAGCGGCTGTATGCGCTGCTCACGCAAGTCGCGGGACGCGCGGGACGCGGTAGCGTGCAGGGCGATGTGTTGATTCAAACCGATTTCCCCGATCATTCGCTCTACGCCGCGCTGCGCGATCAAAATTTCGCGAATTTCGCCGATGCGTTGCTGAAAGAGCGTCGCGCAGCCGGTTTTCCGCCTTTCCAGTATCAGGCCCTGCTGCGCGCGGAAGCGCCCAAGCTTGATGCCGCCCTACAGTGGCTCACGCGCGCCGCAGCACTCGGTCGTGAAATAGACGATGCTATGACGATATACGATCCTGTGCCCGCAGGCATGATGCGCCTGGCGGGTCGTGAGCGCGCGCAACTGCTGGTGCAATCATCGCGGCGTAATCGTTTGCAGCGGTTTCTGTCGGCGTGGCGCGCTGCGTTGACGGAAAAGCGTGCGAGTGTGGCGCGATGGTCAATTGATGTTGATCCGTTAGAGCTGTAGAGAGCATGGTAAAATTGTTTGTTTTTAAAGAATTTTTCGCCTCGGCCGCTGAATGGAGCGTAGCCAAATCGCATGCGCACTGCATACCCTACGGACGCCAAAACAGCGATCATCGATCTGCTGACCGCCGCACTCAAAACCACAGCGCCGGAAGCCGCTGGCGTCACCATCACGCTCGAACGCCCCAAGCAAATCCAGCACGGCGATTTTTCGTGCAACGTGGCGATGCAGCTTGCCAAAGTGCTGCGCGCCAAGCCGCGCGATATCGCTGAAAAGCTGGTGGCGAATTTGCCGGCATTGCCGCTGCTCGACAAAGCCGAGATCGCAGGAGCCGGTTTTATCAACCTGTTTCTCAACCGTGCTTACAAACAAAGCGTTGTAAATCAAATACTTATAGCAGGAGAGCAGTACGGCAAAAGCAGCGTAAGCGCGAACAAAAAAGTGCAAGTCGAATTTGTGTCGGCCAATCCCACCGGCCCGTTGCACGTAGGCCACGGGCGGGGGGCTGCGTATGGTGCGTGTCTCGCCAACGTGCTGGCCGCCACTGGCCATGAAGTGATACGTGAGTTTTACATCAATGACGCAGGCCGGCAGATGGACATTCTTGCGGCTTCGGTGTGGCTGCGCTATTTGGAGGCGCGCGGCGTAACGGTGGCGTTTCCCGCCGACGGCTATCGTGGCGTCTATGTGCGCGAGATCGCGCGCACGCTCGACACCGCGCATGGCGCACAGTTTCATCGTGAGTTTGCAACAACGGCAGCCGCAGCGGACGAAGACGCCGACGCAGCGCTCGACGCGCTGATTGCGCGCGTTAAACTGTTGCTGGGCGAAAATTGGCGCATCCTGCATCAGTTTGCGCTGGAGGCCATGCTGGCGGATCAACGCGACGATCTTGCGCGGTTTGGCGTGCGCTACGATCGCTGGTTTTCGGAACAATCGCTGCACGACAGCGGCGAGGTAACGCGCGCAATGGAGACTTTGAAAGGCAACGGTAATCTCTATGAAAAAGACGGCGCGCTGTGGTTTCGCTCCACCGCCTTTGGCGACGAAAAAGACCGCGTGGTATGCCGCGAAAACGGGCAATACACCTATTTTGCATCGGACATCGCCTATCACCTGAACAAGATTGAGCGCGGCTACGATCAATTGATCGACGTGTGGGGGGCGGATCACCACGGCTACATCGCGCGCGTAAGAGGTGCATTGTCTGCGCTAGGCGCGGACCCGGACAAACTCACCGTGACACTGGTGCAGTTTGCGGTGTTGTATCGTGGCGGCGAGAAAGTCGCGATGGGTAAACGCTCCGGCGATTTTGTCACGCTGCGTGAGTTGCGCGAGGAAGTGGGTGAAGACGCCACGCGCTTTTTTTATGTGCTGCGCAAGAGTGATCAGCATCTTGATTTCGATCTGGATCTGGCGAAATCGCGCACCAATGAAAATCCGGTGTATTACATTCAGTACGCCCACGCGCGCGTGTGCAGCGTATACGCACAATGGGGTGGTGACCCCGCCGCGCTTGCAAATGCGGATCCGTCGCCGCTGGCATCCGACGCCGAACTGGAGCTGCTGCAAAAGCTGGCGGAATTTCCAGAGTTGGTGAAACTTGCCGCGCGCGAATTGTCACCGCATTTGATTGCGTTTTATCTCAAAGACCTTGCGGGGGTTTTCCACAGTTATTACAACCATGTGCGTTTTTTAGCGGACGCCGCCGCTGAGCGCAATGCGCGTCTGGCGCTGGCTGGCGCGGTGCGGCAGGTGCTGGCTAACGGCCTCGCGCTGTTGGGTGTTTCCGCGCCCGAAAAAATGTAAGATACGCCTATGACTAAACACGCCAACAATAGTGCAAAGAGCGTTAGACGTAGCCGCGACCACGGTGACCGCGGGGGATCAACGTTTATCGGTATCCTGATCGGCCTGGTGCTGGGACTGGCGATCGCCTTGGGCGTGGCCTGGTATATCAACAAGCTGCCCAATCCGTTCAGAGAGAAACCGCAGGCCCCGCTGTCACCCAAAGCCGAGGCGCCCGCGCCCAAAGTCACAGAATCCGCGCCGGCCGTGGCAGACAAGCCCAAGCTCACAGCGCAGGAACTGCTGACCAAAGGCGAGGGCGCAACAGCCGCCTCGGAAAAAACTGCGTCCGAGGTGAAGTCAACGCCGGCGGCAAAGGAAACGTTCTTCCTGCAAACGGGGTCGTTCCAGAACGCGCCGGACGCGGATAATCTGAAAGCACGTTTGGCGTTGCTCGGCCTGGAGGCGGCAATCCAGACGCGAACGTTGCCGGAGAAAGGTGTCTGGCACCGCGTGCGCTTGGGCCCGTATGCCGATGTCGAGGAACTGAATCGCGTGCGCAGTGTTCTTAAGCAGAACGATATAGAGACCGCGCTGGTCAAAGTGCGCGAGGCGGACAAGTAAGCCGCCGCGCGTGTTTCACCCAAAGTCATTGGAGTCAGAATGCGCGCATTGAAGCAATTTTGGAAACTGGCCGCTGTAACCGTGTTCGCCATCGCGAGCACGGTCGCACAAGCGCAATTAACGGCGGGCAAGGATTATCAACCGATTACGCCGCCGCAACCCACGCCGCCCGGAAAAAACATCGAGGTGCTGGAGTTTTTTTGGTATGCCTGCCCGCATTGCTCGCAACTGCAACCGTCATTGCAAGCGTGGCTAAAAAACAAACCTGCTGACGTGGCGTTTCGCAGCCAGCCTGCGGCATTTGATGAATCCTGGACGCAACTCGCGCGCACGTTTTACGCCATCGACACCGTCGGCGCGGTGGAAAAATTGCACCCCGAGGTGTTTGCCGCCATTCACAAGACTAAAAAGCTGGATCCGAAAGTGCTGGTGAAAGATCCGAAAACCCTGTTTGCCTGGGTCGGCGAGCAAAAAATGGATGTGAAGAAATTTACCGACGCCTACAATTCATTTACCGTGGTGAGCAAGACGCAGCGTACGGTGGACATCACCTCGGCTTATGGCGTTTCCGGCACGCCTTCCATCGCCGTTGACGGGCGCTACCTGATCGCGCCGGCGATGGTGCCACTCAAGGCGGGAAACAGCGTCGACTATGAGCGCTTCTTTAACAATGTCGATCAGTTGATTGCGATGGCGCGCGCCAATCGCAAGGGAAAGTAAGAGGACAATGAATCATGGTCATTTCCAGACGTAACATACTGTGTCTCGCTGCCAACGCTTGGGTTGGGCTTGCCGGTGTTGCCTCAGCACAAGTTCAAGAACGCCCCTTAGAGCAAAGCTATCGCTCCATTACGCCGCAAGCCACGGCGGCGGGCGACAAAATTGAGGTCATCGATTTCTTCTGGTACGGCTGTCCGTATTGCTACCAGTTGCTGCCGCTAATGGTGGAATGGGAAAAGTCAAAACCCGCGGACGTGGTAATGCGCCGCATCCCCGCGGTTTTGCGCCAGGAATGGGTGCCGGAAGCGCATCTCTACTACACGCTGGAAGCGCTCGGTGCGGCCGATCGTTTGCACGTAAAGGTATTTGACGCCTTCCACCGCGACCGTCTGCAAGCCACCGACACTGAAGCATGTGGAAAGTGGGCCGAGGCGAACGGCATCGAACGCGCCAAATGGGACGAGGCTTATAACGCCAAAGAGGTGCGCGATAACGTGGTGCGCGCGGTGGAATTGGGTCGCGATTACGACGTGCGCGGCACGCCAGTGCTGATTGTCGATGGCCGCTATCAGACCGGAGGCGGACAAGCCGGATCGCTGAAGAATGTAATGCCCACGATAGACGGGCTAATCAATCTCACGCGCGAACGCCGCAAGAAAATCTAGTTCCTGGTTTTATCGCGAAATCGCCCGCCGTTATTCTACGGTCACGGATTTCGCGAGGTTGCGCGGCTTATCCACGTCGGTGCCCCGCAACAATGCGACATGGTACGCCAGCAATTGCAGCGGTATCACATGCAGAATGGGGGAGAGCGGCCCGGCGTGATCCGTAAGTTCAAGCGCGCGCAGCCGCGGGCCTTGAGTGATGTGCGTACCTTTGTCTGCAAAGACATAAAGCTCGCCGCCGCGAGCACGCACTTCCTGCAGGTTGGATTTGAGCTTTTCAAGCAACTGATCGTTGGGCGCGACCGCAATCACCGGCATGTCTTTGTCCACCAGTGCGAGCGGGCCGTGCTTGAGCTCGCCGGCGGCATAGGCCTCGGCGTGTATATAGGAAATTTCTTTGAGTTTCAGCGCGCCTTCCATGGCGATGGGGTAATGCAAGCCACGCCCGAGGAACAGTGCGTGGTTCTTGTTTTTGAAGCGCTTTGCCCAGGCGGCGATCTGCGGCTCTACCGACAACACGGATTCGATGGCGCGCGGCAAATGCCGCAGCGATAACAGCAACTCGCCCTCGCATTTTGCGGTCAAGCGCTTGCGCTGTTTGGCCAGCACCAGCGTCAACACAAACAGCGCGACCAGTTGCGTGGTAAACGCCTTGGTGGAGGCAACCCCGATTTCCGGCCCTGCACGCGTCAGAAAGCGCAGCTTTGATTGCCGTATCAGTGCGGATTCCGGCACGTTGCAAATGCTTAGCGTGTGGTTCAAGCCCAGCGACTGGGCATGCTTGAGCGCCGCCAGCGTATCGGCGGTTTCGCCCGATTGCGAGATCGTGATTACCAGTGTGTCACGTGTGGCAACCGGGTCGCGATAACGATACTCGCTGGCGATTTCCACCGAGGTAGGCACTCCGGCAATGGCTTCCAGCCAATAGCGCGCTACCAGCCCTGCGTGGTAACTGGTGCCACAGGCAAGAATCAGTATGTTATTGATTTTATTGAATATCTTTCCTGCTGCTGCGCCAAATAAATGAGGATGTAGTGAGTGCGCGCTCATCACCATTTCAAGCGTATTAGCGATGGCGCCCGGCTGCTCGAAAATTTCTTTTTGCATGTAGTGCTTGTAGCGTCCCAAGTCGCTGGCATCGGCATTGAGTTGACTGCGCGTCGTGGTGCGTTTGACCGATTTGCCAAGTGCGTCGCATATCGATACGCCATCGGGACGAATCTCAACCACATCGCCTTCATTGAGATAAACCATGTCGCGGGTACGTGCGAGCAACGCGCTAGCATCAGAGGCCAAAAAGTTTTCATTTTTGCCCAAACCCACCAGCAAGGGCGAGCCTTTGCGCGCACCAACGACGCGGTGCGGTTCCTGGTTTGACACAAAGCCGACCGCGTAGGCGCCTTCCCATCCACGGCTTGCCTGCTGCACGGCCGCGAAAAGCGTGGCGCCCGCCGCGACCAGCGAATGCACATGATGCACCATCACTTCGGTATCGGTCTGCGAGGTAAAACGGTACCCCTTGGCTTTCATGCGCGCGCGCAAGGCGTCGTGGTTCTCGACAATGCCGTTGTGTACGATGCCGATCTCGAGACCGTTGCGCACGGAAAAATGCGGGTGCGCATTGGTTTCAGATGGCACGCCATGCGTGGCCCAGCGCGTGTGGGCGAGCCCCGTCAGCGCCACCACGCTTTTCTTTTGCGCCAACACTTCGAGATGCGCCACACGCCCGGTGGATCGCAAGCGCGCAAGATGTTCGCCCGTGACATAGGCAATTCCAGTGGAATCATAGCCGCGATACTCCAGCTTTTTTATGCCGCCGATCAGAATATCCACACTATTTCGCGTGGATGCCACGCCTACGATACCGCACATGATGAATCTCTAAGAAATATAATGTGAAGGGCGGGACGTATCAGCGCCAACTACACGAGGCTGATCGCTGCGCGCTATCGGGTTTGGGATACTCACCGTTTTTTCTCAGGTCTTTTCCAGCCCGGCAAGGATACTTGCTTGGCGCGCGACAACGTCAACTGCTCCGCGGGCGTGTCTTTACTAATCGTGGAGCCCGCGCCGATCGTAGCGCCGCGGCGTATGGTAACCGGCGCAATCAACTGGGTATCGGAGCCGATGAACACGTCATCTTCGATGATCGTGCGATGTTTGTTCGCACCGTCGTAGTTACAGGTGATAGTACCCGCGCCGACGTTGACGTTGCGCCCAACGCTGGTGTCTCCAATGTAAGCCAGATGACTTGCCTTGGAGCCGGCGCCGATATCACTGGCTTTTACTTCGACAAAATTGCCGATATGCACGTCCTCCGCCAGCACAGCGCCGGGGCGAAGGCGCGCGTAGGGCCCGATGCGGCAATTGGCGCCTACCACCGCTTGCGCGAGATGCGAAAACGCCTCAACGCGCGTGCCGCTGGCAATTTCAACGTCGCGCAGCACGCAGTAGGCATTTACACGTACCCCATCGCCCAAGCGCACGCGGCCTTCGAAGATGCAGCCGACATCGATGGCAACATCACGGCCGCAATGCAGCTCGCCGCGCACATCGAAGCGCGCAGGGTCGGCTATCGCAACGCCTTGTTCGAGAAGCCGGCGGGCGGTGCGCGCCTGATGCAGGCGCTCGAGTTGCGCGAGCTGCGCCCGGTTATTGACGCCCTGCACTTGCGCGGCCTCATCGCAAAGCACACCCTCAACCGGGACTCGATCTTTGATTGCCATCGGCAGCACATCGGTAATGTAGTACTCGCTCTGGGCATTGTTGTTTTTCAGACGACCCAGCCACGCGGCGAGACGTGCAGTGGGATAAGCAAAGATACCGGTGTTGATTTCGTGAATTTTCAGTTGTGCCTTGGTAGCGTCTTTGTGTTCGACCACGCACTTTACTTTGTGGCGCGCGTCGCGCACCACACGACCATAGCCTTGCGGGTCATCCAGCAGGGCGGTAAGCATCGACACGCGATTCACTACGCCTTCCACCAAAGGCTTTAGAGTTTCAGGCTGAATCAACGGCACATCGCCCAGCAGCACCAGCGTCTTGCCGCCCGGCATGAGTTTTCGCTGTGCCTGTTGCAGGGCGTGGCCTGTCCCGTGTTGCGGTGACTGATTTACAAAAACAAGGTCTGGCGCAGCAACCGCTGTACGCACCATTTCGGCTTCGTGGCCGGTAACCACGATGATTTTTGCCGGCGACAAGGCGCGCGCGGTGTCGAGCACATGCGCCAATAAGGGGCGTCCCGCGAGCACATGCAGCACCTTGGGCAAGCCAGAGCGCATGCGTTTACCTTCACCTGCCGCAAGGATGACAATGTTCAGTTTCATGGCGCCGAATTATCTCACAGGTACTGCAGCGTGGGCGCTGAAATAGTGCCCAAGCGATTGTTTTTGTTGCGCATTTAGGTGCAGCCCGCATTTGGTTCTACGCCACAGCACATCGTCTGCTGTATGCGCCCACTCATGCGCGATGAAGTAGTCAACCTCGTTGGAATAAAGCGTGTAGCCGAAATGTTGGCCCAGGTCAGCAAGCGATTGGGCTTGTCCAAGCACGGCGGGTGTGGCGTCGCCATGGCGGCAAACCAGTGCATGAATTAATTGCCCCGATATTCCGGAGTATTTGGCCTGCGTTTTCCTGGCGTATTCCGCCAAAGACAACCCAGTCAGCGTGCCACCGGGCAAGCGCGCTTGCGCCGTCCACGGGGCTTTCATTTCTGGAAACCAGTTCGCAAGTTTTTCCAAAGCGTGTTCGGCGAGTTTGCGATAGGTCGTGATCTTGCCGCCGAATACGGAAAGCGACGGCGCAGTATGCGAATCGCCATCAATGCGTAGCGTGTAGTCACGCGTGATTTTCGAAACATTCTTCGCACCGTCGTCGAACAGCGGGCGCACGCCGCAGTAACGCCACACCACATCCGCAGCCGTTAGCGCGCGCGCAAAATAACGATTGGCGGCACGGTACAGATATTCGACTTCTTCCGCACTGACCACGCATTCGCCCGGTTCGCCGGTGTGTTCAACGTCGGTGGTGCCGATAATCGTGTAGCGCTCCTCATACGGATAAACAAACACCACGCGCCGGTCGTCGTTCTGCAATATGAATGCGTGTTCGCCGTCGTAAAGGCGCGGCACGACGATGTGGCTTCCTTTCACCAGCTTCAGCCCGAATGTCGTAGTTAAATTCATGCTTTTGTTGATAAATTGTTTGGCCCACGGACCGGTGACATTGACCAGCGCGCGGCAGGTCACTTCGCGCGGGGCGGCGCCATCGGATAGCAGCGTGACGCGCCACAGCGCGCCTTCTCGCCGCGCAGCGGTGCAGGTCGACCGCGTGAGTATTGTCGCGCCGAGATCGGCTGCAGCGCGTGCGTTGGCGATCACCAGTCGCGCGTCGTCCACCCAACAATCGGAATAAATGAATCCTTTCGTTAAGCCGGGCTTAAGCCCATTGTTGTACGGTGCAACGCACAGATCGACGCCGTGCGAGCCAGGCAGTGTCTGTCGGCGCGCAAGATAGTCATACAAAAACAACCCCGCGCGAATCATCCACGCCGGCCGCAGTTCCGGCACATGCGGCATCACAAAGCGCATTGGATGCACGATATGCGGCGCAGCGCGCAACAACACCTCACGCTCGCCCAGCGATTCTGAGACCAGCCGGAATTCGTATTGCTCGAGATAGCGTAGACCGCCGTGTATCAGCTTGCTGCTGGCGGAGGACGTGTGCTGCGCTAAATCGTGCTGCTCGCACAGCAGGACTTTCAGCCCGCGACCGGCGGCGTCACGCGCGATGCCGACGCCGTTGATGCCGCCGCCTACCACCAGCAGATCGAAGTCTCTGAGCGTATCGGGCGTATCGAGCGTGTTCATGGGACGATAGTATGGCGCGGGAATATCCGACACGCAAAAGAACTGCGGCGTTATTGGCCGCCCCTGCCGTGTTCTACGGCTGTAAGATCAGCGCGTTTTACGCAGTTTCTGGATAGCAGCAAGCTGCGCGGCCAGCATCGCAAATTCCGCCTCGATGGTGGCGATTTCCTGCTTGCTTTGCGCGTTCTTGCGCGCTTCCTCGGCCCGCTTGAGCGCCTCGGTCGCTTTTGCTTCGTCGAGGTCTTTACCGCGGATCGCGGTATCAGCCAGCACCGTGACCAGTTTCGGCTGAACTTCCAATATGCCGCCGGCGACGAACACAAACTCTTCTTCGGCCTGCCCCGGCACCTTGATACGCACCACGCCCGGCTTGATGCGCGTGATCAGCGGCGTGTGGCGCGGATAAATGCCGAGCTCGCCCGCTTCGCCGGGCAGCACCACGAATTCCGCTTCGCCGGAGTAAATTTGCTCTTCGGCGCTGACGACGTCTACGTGCAGGGTGTGTACGGCTTCAGCCATGATTTTTCTGGGTTATATGTTGAGCGCTTAGAGTAGCGCTCAGTTCAGCGTCTTCGCTTTTTCGAACGCTTCTTCGATGGCGCCGACCATGTAAAAAGCCTGTTCGGGCAGCGCATCACATTCGCCGTTGACGATCATCTTGAAGCCTTTGATGGTGTCTTTGAGCGACACGTATTTGCCCGGCGAGCCGGTAAACACCTCCGCCACACTGAACGGCTGCGACAAGAAGCGCTGAATTTTTCGCGCACGTGACACGGCGAGTTTGTCTTCGGGTGAAAGTTCGTCCATGCCGAGAATCGCGATAATGTCACGCAGCTCTTTGTAGCGTTGCAAGGTCGCCTGCACGCCGCGCGCCGTGTTGTAATGTTCTTCGCCCACCACATGCGGGTCGAGCTGACGGCTGCTGGAATCGAGCGGATCGACCGCGGGATAAATACCCAGCGACGCAATATCGCGCGACAGCACCACGGTGGAATCCAGATGGCCGAAAGTGGTGGCGGGCGACGGATCGGTCAGGTCGTCAGCGGGCACGTACACTGCCTGTATCGAAGTAATTGATCCGACTTTGGTGGAAGTAATACGCTCTTGCAGGCGCCCCATCTCTTCGGCTAGTGTCGGTTGGTAACCCACCGCCGACGGCATACGGCCCAGCAACGCCGACACTTCGGTGCCGGCCAGCGTGTAACGATAGATATTGTCGACAAAGAACAGCACGTCGCGGCCTTCGTCGCGGAACGCTTCGGCCATGGTCAGACCCGTCAACGCCACGCGCAGTCGGTTGCCCGGCGGCTCGTTCATCTGACCATAGACCATTGCCACTTTGGATTTCGAGAGATCGTTCTTGTCGACCACGCCGGCGTCCATCATCTCGTGATAGAAATCGTTGCCCTCGCGCGTGCGCTCACCCACGCCCGCGAACACCGACAAGCCGGAGTGCGCCTTGGCAATGTTGTTGATGAGCTCCATCATGTTCACGGTCTTGCCCACGCCCGCGCCGCCGAACAGGCCCACTTTACCGCCCTTGGCGAACGGACATACCAGGTCAATCACCTTGATGCCGGTTTCGAGCAAATCTGTCGAAGGCGACAGATCTTCGAACGACGGCGCCTTGCGATGGATCGACATGGTTTTTTTGGCATTGATCGGACCGACTTCGTCGATCGGACGGCCGAGCACGTCCATAATGCGTCCCAGCGTTTCGGGACCCACGGGAACCATGATCGGGCCGCCGCTATTGGTCACCATCATGCCGCGGCGCATGCCGTCGGACGAACCCAGTGCGATGGTGCGTACGATGCCGTCGCCCAATTGCTGCTGCACTTCCAGCGTCAACTCGGTACCATCCATCTTGAGCGCGTCATAAATATGAGGCATCTGGTCGCGCGCAAATTCCACGTCGATCACCGCGCCGATACATTGAACGATTTTTCCCTGATTCATCGCCGTGTCCTAGTCAATAACTTCAAATTCTTTCACCGCAGAGACGCCGAGGCGCGGAGTTTGCGCAGAGAACAACTCAAAAAGAGTTTCTCTACGTATCCTTTGCGATCTCTGCGCCTCTGCGTTTGCTGTTGCTTTTCCATCCTTAAACCGCTGCCGCGCCGGCGACAATTTCCGACAATTCCTTGGTGATACCCGCCTGACGCGTCTTGTTATAGATCAGCGTCAGTTCGTCAATCACCGTCGCTGCGTTATCCGACGCGGCCTTCATCGCCACCATGCGCGCCGACTGTTCGGACGCCATGTTTTCGGTGACCGCCTGATAAATCAGCGCTTCGATGTAGCGCGTGAGCACTTGCTCCAACACCGCTTTCGCATCGGGCTCGTAGATGTAGTCCCACGTGCCTTCCGGTGTGCCGAGCGCTTCGCCTTTCAGCGGAAGCAACTGCTCCATCACCGGCTCCTGCTTCATGGTGTTGACGAAGCGCGTGTTGAAGATCATCAAGCGGTCGAAGCGATCCTGCGTGTAGCCGTCGAGCATGATTTTCACCGCGCCGATCATCTTTTCCATCTGCGGCTTGTCGCCCAGACCGATCACTTGCGACACGATTTTGGCGCCCAGCCGTTGCATGAAACCCAAGCCCTTGTTGCCGATAGTGCAGACTTCGATTTCTTCGCCCTCTGTTTCCCATTGCTTCATCTGGTTCATCGCCAGACGCAGGATGTTGGTGTTCAAGCCGCCACACAATCCCTTATCCGTGGTAATAACGATGATGCCGATGCGCTTGACTGAATCGCGATCCACCAGATACGGATGCCGATACTCCGGATTCGCCTGACTGATGTGCGCGGCCACGTTGCGGATTTTTTCTGCGTAGGGGCGCGCCGTGCGCATGCGCTCCTGCGCCTTACGCATCTTGGAGGCCGCGACCATTTCCATGGCCTTGGTGATCTTGCGCGTGTTTTGCACGCTCTTGATCTTGGTGCGGATTTCTTTGGAGCCGGCCATGATGTAAGTATTTGTTTTTAAACGTTATTTTGTCGTTGTTTGAACGAGCCGCTCAGTACGAACCATTTTGCTTCCAATCTTTGACGGCATCGTTTAGCTTCGCCTCATCATCCTTGGTCAGGTCTTTGGTGTCCTCAATGCGCTGCACCAGGTCACCGTACTTGCTTTTGATGTAGTCGCGCATTGAGCGCTCGGCCGCCAGCGCTTTTTTTACATCGATGTCGTCGAAGTAGCCGCCGCTGACCGCGAACAAGGTCAGCGACATTTCCCACACTTGCAGCGGCTCATACTGCGGTTGCTTCATCAGTTCGGTAACCATGCGACCGCGCTCCAACTGCTTGCGCGTGGTTTCGTCGAGGTCGGAGGCGAACTGCGCGAACGCCGCCAGTTCGCGATACTGCGCGAGCGCGAGACGCACGCCACCGCCGAGTTTTTTGACGATTTTGGTCTGCGCAGCGCCGCCCACGCGCGACACCGAAATACCGGCGTTAATCGCGGGACGAATACCGGCGTTGAACAAGTCGGTTTCCAGAAATATCTGTCCGTCGGTAATCGAAATCACGTTGGTCGGCACGAACGCGGTCACGTCGCCGGCCTGGGTTTCAATCACCGGCAGCGCGGTCAACGATCCGGTCTTGCCTTTGACCGCGCCCTTTGTGAATGCCTCGACATAAGCCTCGTTCACACGCGCGGCACGCTCCAGCAGACGCGAGTGCAAATAGAACACGTCGCCGGGATAAGCTTCGCGGCCCGGCGGGCGGCGCAGCAGCAGCGACACCTGGCGATAGGCCCAGGCTTGCTTGGTCAAGTCGTCATAAATAATCAGCGCGTCCTGACCGCGGTCGCGGAAGTATTCGCCCATGGTGCAGCCGGAGTAAGGCGCGATGAATTGCATCGCGGCGGACTCGGAAGCGGTTGCGGCCACCACGATGGTGTAGGCCATCGCGCCGTGTTCTTCGAGCTTGCGGATCACGTTCTTGATCGACGACGCCTTCTGACCGATCGCGACGTAAATACAAATCAGGTCTTTGCCCTTTTGATTGATGATGGTGTCGATCGCTACCGCGGTCTTGCCGGTTTGACGGTCGCCGATAATCAGCTCGCGCTGACCACGGCCTACCGGCACCATGGCGTCTATCGATTTCAAGCCGGTCTGCACCGGCTGTGATACCGACTTGCGTGCGATCACGCCGGGCGCGACTTTTTCGATAACGTCGGTCATCTTGGCGTTAACCGGACCTTTGCCGTCGATCGGTTGCCCCAGCGAATTCACCACGCGGCCGATCAGCTCCGGGCCTACCGGCACTTCAAGAATGCGACCGGTGGTTTTGACGGTATCGCCTTCGGAAATGTGCTCATATTCACCGAGAATTACCGAGCCTACCGAATCGCGCTCAAGGTTCAGCGCAAGGCCGAAAGTGTTCCTGGGAAACTCCAGCATCTCGCCCTGCATCACGTCGGCCAGCCCGTGAATACGGCAAATGCCGTCGGTCACCGAGATCACGGTGCCCTGCGTGCGCGCTTCGGTGGTGCTTGCAAGATTCTGGATGCGGCTCTTGATGAGTTCGCTGATTTCGGAAGGATTGAGTTGCATAGTGATTGCTCCTGGGTACTGCTTACTTGAGGCTTAATGAGTAACTTAGTACGTAAGTGCGGCAGCCATCGCGTCGAGCTTGCCACGCACGGTTGCATCAATAACTTTATCGCCGACAACGATTTTCACGCCACCGATCAGCGACGCGTCGGTTTCGACCTGCGCGGTGACTTTGCGCTGATATTTCTTTTCAAGCTGCGCAACGAGCTGCTTCACCTGCTCATCG
>JANMXV010000136.1:0-3420 GCA_031381325.1 Betaproteobacteria bacterium
CAGGGCGGCGACAGCTTCCTGCTGATCGAGCGCGGTCTTGCCGGTGCCGCCGCTTTCGGTATACGTGGCAAGCGCAGCCTTCAGTTCATGCGCGAGGCCAAGATAATCGACGATCAAGCCGCCGGGCTTGTCCTTGAACACGCGGTTTACGCGCGCAATCGCCTGCATCAACCCGTGCCCGCGCATCGGCTTATCTACATACATCGTGGCGAGTGACGGCGCGTCAAAGCCGGTAAGCCACATGTCGCGCACCAGCACGAGCTTCAGCGGATCGCCTGCGTTGCGAAAGCGCTTGGCGAGTTCCTCGCGCCGCGGCTTATTGCGGATGTGCGGCTGCCAGTCGAGTGGGTCGGATGCCGAGCCCGTCATCACCACCTTGATGGCGCCCTTCGCATCGTCCTCGTCGTACCACTGCGGGCGCAGCTTCACGATATCGCGGGCAAGCTCCACGCAAATGCGCCGGCTCATGCACACCACCATCGCCTTGCCGTCCATTGCTTCAAGGCGCTGCTCGAAGTGCTCGACAATGTCGCGCGCAACCAGCTTCATGCGTTTGTCCGAGCCGACAATCGCCTCCAACTGCGCCCATTTCGACTTGAGCTTTTCCTTACGCTCGATTTCCTCGCCTTCGGTCACTTCCTCGAACTCGGGGTCGATCTTCGGTTTTTCCGCCGCTTCGAGCGCCAGTTTAGCAAGCCGGCTCTCGTAATAAATAGGTACCGTTGCTTTGTCTTCCACCGCGCGCTGAATGTCGTAGACGCTGATGTAGTCGCCGAACACGGCGCGGGTGTTCTTGTCGGTCAACTCGACCGGCGTTCCGGTGAAACCAATGAATGAAGCATTCGGCAGCGCATCGCGCATGTGCCGCGCGAAACCGTCAATGAAATCGTACTGGCTGCGATGCGCCTCGTCGGCGATCACCACGATGTTGCGCCGGTCGGAGAGTACGGGATGATGGTCGCCTTTCTCCTCAGGAAAGAATTTCTGAATGGTCGTAAACACCACCCCACCCGCATTCACGGATAACTTCTCGCGCAAATCCGCCCGGCTCACCGCCTGCACCGGCGGTTGGCGCAGCAAATCCTGGCAGTGCGAGAAAGTACCGAACAGTTGATCGTCAAGATCGTTGCGGTCGGTAAGCACGACAATAGTCGGATTCGCCATCGCCGGCTCGCGGATCACGCATCCGGAGTAGAACACCATGGTCAGGCTCTTGCCCGACCCTTGCGTATGCCATACCACGCCCACGCGCTGGTCGCCCGGATCGCCGCCGGGTTTACCGCCGGCTTCGTAGCGGCCCAGTACGTTACCGGAGCCCTGCGGCTGCGTGGCGCGCAACGTTTCAGCCACCGCCACGCGCACCGCGTGAAATTGATGATAGCCCGCCATCTTCTTGACCAGCTTGCCGTCGCCGGAATCTTCAAACACGATGAAATTGCCGATCAGATCGAGCAGACGATGTTTGTCGAACACGCCCTTTAACATCACTTCCATTTCGGGCAGATGTGTATCGGCCAAGGTCTCGCCGGTGACCGTGCGCCACGGCTTAAACCACTCGCGCCCAGCAGTAAACGTACCAATACGCGCCTCGACGCCATCCGAAATCACCAGCAGCGCATTGCACGCAAACAGCGCAGACAACTCCGACTTGTAAGTCTGGAACTGCTGAAATGCCGACCATACGGTCGCATTCTCATCTGCCGCGTTCTTCAGTTCGAGCAGCACCAGCGGCAAGCCGTTGATGAACAACACGATATCCGGACGGCGATTGCGTTTGTTTTCGACAACTGTGAATTGATTAACCGCCAGCCAGTCGTTGTTGTCCGGCTCCGCAAAGTCGATCACTCGTGCCTGCGCGCCGCGTATCGCACCATCCGGCGCGCGATACTCCACCGTCACGCCATCCACCAGCAAACGATGCAGCGCGCGATTGCGCGCCTCCAGTGTCGGCCCTTCCGCGCGCGTAAGTTTGCGGAACGCATCATCCAGCGCCTCGGCAGGCAAATTCGGATTCAGCCGCGCCAGTGCATCACGCAGTCGCTGTTCCAGAACAACTTGGCCGTAGTCGGAACGCTCCGCCGCGATTTCGCCCGGCGCGATATCCGGGCCGTGCAGGACTTTCCAGCCCAGGCCCTCCAGCCACGCGAGCGCGGCTTCTTCGACGACGGATTCGGTAAATCCTTGCGCTGTCATCGCCGCTGGCCCATCAATTCCGTCCGATGCGCCTTGAGCCACGCCGTGACATCCCGCAACAACTGTTCCGCCTCGGCGATGCAATGTTCAACCGAAGAATCGTCGATATCCTCGCCGGTGTAGTCAGACAAATTGCGTTTTCGCCGCAGCGTATCGAGCACCGTGACGCGAGCCGGAGCAAGGTTAATCGTCAGCGCCAAGCCCTGCACCACTGTTGCATGATGCCCCGACCGGTTGGTATCGGGCCGGTAGCCGTGCGCCATCAACGCCGCCAGCGCGGCCTGCATCACGGCTTTGTAGGCCGCATCAAAACGCGTTTCCGGGCTGATCATCACCACGCGCGCATCGGCGAGGTTGCGCGCTGCGGCAGCCAGCAGCCGCTGCACCTCCGCAGCGTCGGGCGGATGTTCCTTAAGCAGCCCGATTTTCAGCAAGTTCTGCAAACTCACCGGCATCCCCCAGCAGAAATATTTTCGGCTCTCGCGCTACTCTGGCCGCGAAACGGTCTCTCTTGGCGAGCTTAGCCTCAAAAGCAGCCGTGGTCATCACCACCGGATTCACCTCGCGCCGCAAGCGTTCGCCCGCGCGGCTCAGCGCCGCCACCACGGCGGCAAATGACACCGCGCCCACCACCAGCACGTCCACGTCGCTATTGCTGCGCTCTTTGCCCTGCGCCACCGATCCGAAGATAAACGCCAATCGTATCTTGCCCGCTATCGGCGCCAGCGCATCACGCAGCACGTCCGCCAGTCCGGCCGTCTTGCGGAAGATACCTGCAAGCTCCTCATGGAGCGGGCAAGCGCGATCCACCTGATAGCGCACCTGATTACCGACTACTGAGCGTTGCAGCAGCCCGGCATCACTCAGCAGTTTCAGTTCGCGATGCAGCGAGCCCGCCGGCACACCGGTTAGACGGCCGATTTCGCGCACGTGAAAATTCTCATCGGCGCGCAGCAACAACAACGCCAGAATCTGCCGGCGATAGGCGCCGAACAGCACCCCGACCAGTTGCGGCGCTTGCGGAAGATTTTTTGCTCTCATGTTGAGAACGATTGTAGCTTATTTGAGAACAGGCAAGCAAGCCTCGGACTACGGTGATGGCGCTCGGACTGACGGTAGATGTATTTACAAAATACCCTTTGATAACAAATAGTTACAATCATATCGCTCAATAGCGACGGGAAGGCGCTAGGCCGCCTCGGCAAGCGACTCGCTCAGTTGCAGTCG
>JANMXV010000195.1:0-10439 GCA_031381325.1 Betaproteobacteria bacterium
ACGCCGCCAAGTCGGGGCTGCGCGGCGCGCGCGTAACCGCGTTGCCGCGGCCGGTATCGCCGCTAAACTGGATGGTGATAATCGAAACGCAGGGTCGCTATCACTATAGCCTCGTCAATCTGTCGGCGCGCGAGGCGCCTCTACCGCTGGCGCCGGACGCGGGTTTCTTTGCAAGATTGGCCGCGCCCTATTTGCCGCTGGAACACGCGCAATGGGTGAGCGCGGATCGCTTGGGTTCGACGGGTGCGCCGGCACAATACGCATTCGCGCAAGAGGTCATGGCGCATCCGCAATTCGCTTTTTTCAGGTGGTTCGCGCAATACCCCGTGCTCTATCGTGTCGATACCGGCAATCCTTCCACTTGTGTGTGGTTTCAGGATTTGCGGTTTTTCACGCCGGGTCGTCAGAGCTGGCCGTTTCGCTATGGCATGTGCCGCGAAATGGGCGGGGAGTGGCGTCCCTATGAGCTCTTGAGCGACAATACGCAATCGAAAACACCTGTTTACTGATCATAAATCGAGGAGACCGGAGATGCGCCGAAAATCATGGATAGTCGTTGCTGTGGCGGCGTTTTTTGCGATCAGTCCGCTGTACGGCGGTGCGCAGCAAACCTACAAGCAGTTGCCGCTGACCAACGAAGCGTATGTGAAGCCGTTTCCACCGCTGCGTATCGTAGGCAATCTGTATTACGTGGGCACCTACGACCTGGCGGTGTACCTGATCACCACCTCCGCGGGCAACATCCTCATCAACACCGGCGTCAACGATTCCGTGGCGCCGATCCGCGCCAACATCGAGGCACTGGGTTTCAAGTTTTCCGATATCAAACTGTTGCTCGGCACCCACGGCCATTGGGATCACGTCGCCGGCATGGCGGAAATCAAGCGCCTCACCGGCGCGAAGATGCTGATGCACGAGGACGATGCGGAACTGGTGGAAAGCGGCGGCAGCATGGATTATCGTTTTCCGAACGGCCGCGGCCCCGTGTTTGAGCCGGTGAAGGTCGATCAGCGGTTGAAAGAAGGCGACAAGGTCAAACTGGGTGACGTGGAACTCACAGTGATACATCATCCGGGACATACCAAAGGCTCGACCAGTTTTACCTATACCGCGCGTGACGGCGGACGTGATTATCGTGTATTGATCGTGAACATGGGCTCCATCAATCCCGGCGTGATGGTCAGCGGCATGCCGGCGTTCCCGAACATCACCGACGCTTACGCGACCACGCTCAAGCGGCAGAAAGAGTTGCGGCCCGAAGTGTGGGTGTCGTCGCATGCAGGCCATTTCAACCTGCATCAGAAATATAAACCCGGCGACCCGTACGATCCGAAGCGCTTTGTTGATACCGACGGCTTTCTCGCAAAAATTCAGTTTTATGAGAAACTTTATACGGCGCAATTGCAACGCGAACAGCGCGAGCGGCAGGAAAAATCGAAATCTCAATGATAAGGAGCTGAACTGTGCTTAAAGGAATTACGGTTGTTCTGCTTTTCGCGCTGGCACTGGCCGGATGCGAGACCGTCCAAACCACCGAACGCGGCGCCGTCGGCGTAGACCGCACGCAGCGCATGATGATCTCCGCGGAGCAAATCAATGCAGCCGCGGCGCAGTCGTATCAGCAAACCATGCAGGAGGCTTCGGCCAAGGGCCTGCGCAATCGTGACGCCAATCAATTGAACCGCGTGCGGGCGGTGGTGAACCGGCTGATTGCAGCGGCTGGTGCATTCCGCCCCGATTCGTTGAGGTGGGCTTGGGAGGTCAACGTCCTTACTTCGAAGGAAGTGAACGCGTGGTGCATGCCTGGCGGCAAGATCGCGGTATATACCGGTTTGCTCGACACGTTGCAGCTTACGGATGCAGAACTCGCAGCCGTGATGGGCCACGAGATCGCGCATGCGCTGCGTGAGCATGGACGCGAGAAGGCGTCACAGCAGGCCGCGCAAAATGCGCTGATTGGCGTGGGCGCCGCGCTGCTGGGCTTGGGCGATGGCGTCGCAAGCCTTGCCAATATTGCCGCGCAAGTGACGTATGGGTTGCCGAACTCGCGTGAGTTTGAACGCGAAGCCGACCGCATCGGCGTCGAACTCGCCGCGCGCGCGGGCTACGATCCGCACGCTGCGATAACTTTGTGGCAAAAAATGGCCCGAGCCGGCGGTGGCGGCGGCGCACCGAACTTTCTCAGCACGCACCCGACCGCCGCCGATCGCATTCAGGATTTGCAGAAATATTCCGAGCAGGTGATGCCGCTGTATCAAGCCTCGCAACGCCGGTAATGATGTATAACTTTTTGTTTTTAAAGATAAATTAATTGCAGACTCTGTGATTCGATACGCGCTAATCGCTGCTGTTTTGCTGTGCGGCGTATCCTTGAGCATGGCGCAGCCCTATCCATCAAAACCCGTTCGCATGATCGTGCCCTTCCCTCCAGGCGGCGGGAACGACATTCTGGCGCGCACCGTGAGTCAACGGCTGACCGACGTGGTTCATCAGCAGATCATCGTGGATAACCGCGGCGGCGCAGGCGGCGCGCTCGGCGCACAGATCGCGGCGGCTGCTGCGCCCGACGGCTAACCCTTGTTTCTGGGCAGTGTCGGCAACCTCGCGCAGAATCCGGTGTTGCAGGAAAAGCCCGCTTACGATCCGCTGCGTGATTTTGCGCCGGTGACGTTGTTGGCAACGTCAGTGTTTGTGCTGGCGGTGAACAACACTGTGCCTGCGAAAACCGTGCAGGAGTTGATCGCGCTGGCCAAAGCGAAACCCGGTTCGCTGAATTATGCATCAGCGGGCAATGGCTCATCGCTGCATCTTGCTGCCGAGATATTCAAACACGCAACCGGCACCAACATCGTACACGTGCCGTACAAGGGCGCCATTCCAGCGTTCACCGATATGATCGCCGGCCAAGTGCAAATGATCATCACCACCCTGCCGGCGGCGCTGCCGCACATCCGCAGCGGCAAGGTGCGCGCCTTGGGTACGTCGGGGCGCAAGCGTACGTCGGTGCTGCCCGAGGCGCCGGCCATCGCCGAAACCGTAGCGGGTTTTGAAGTGCTCAACTGGCAGGGCATCACCGTGCCTGTGAAAACACCCGCGGCTATTGTGCAGGCGCTGCACACCAAGCTGGTCACCGCACTCAATATGCAGGGTATGCATCAGGCGCTTGCGGTGCAGGGTCTTGATGCAGGGGGTGCCGGGCCGGAGGAATTCGGTGCGTTGATTAAATCCGAAATTGCCAAGTATGGTCGTGTGGTGAAGGCGGCTGGCATACGTAGCGAATGATGCCAGGAACCCCTGACCGCAGAGGTGTAAGGGTGCAATGGCACTAACCTTAAGCGACGCCCGTAGGATGCTGGTGACGAAGGAACCGCATCGGCCTGCCTACCACCGCAGGCAGGGCGAGTGGCGCACCCTGCGCGACCGTGACGCCAATTGATGCGGTGATCGATGCGGTTCGCTACGCTCACCGGCATCCTACGTTTCCTGTTTTTTGTGATCAAGGGCAGCGGGCGCGCCCATGCTTCGCTTAAAATAGTGCCGTTGGTGTAAGGGTGCAAAGGCGCAGAAGTAACGCAAAGGAAATCCATGAGCATCGCGCAAACAGATGACGTGTTGATTGTAGTGCCAGATGATTTTCCGGCGGTGTTTGAGGGCTCCGCCGCGCATGAGCGTGCGCGCATGTTGGGTGCGTTGCGGGTGTGCGGCGAGCGCGGTGCGCAAGACGCCGCCGAACTCGCACGGCGTATCGGCGGTGCGAAAGTGGCCGTCAACATACGCGCTTACGCGCCGTTCAGCGACGCGGTGTTTGCCGCGTGCTCCAATCTGCGTTTGGTGTCGATCTGGGGCGTGGGCACCGACCACATTGACCTTGAATCCGCCGCGCGGCGCGGCGTCATCGTCTGCAATACGCCGGGCGCAAATGCCATTGCCGTGGCCGAACACGCGCTCGCATTGATGCTCGCGGTGGCGCGCAAAATTCCGCAGATCGACCGCGAGATGCGCACGGGCCAGTGGCCGCGCGAGATGCTCGGACAACTACACGGCAAAACGCTGGGCGTGTTTGGCGCCGGCGCCATTGGCACGCAGGTGGCTAAACTCGCGCGGGCCTTCGGCATGACCGTGCTGGAATGGAGCGCGCGGCGCAACAGGTTTGCCGAGCGCGACGATATTTTGCAGCGCGCTGATTTCGTGTCACTGCATGTGCGCTTGACGCCGCAGACGCGCGGCTTCATCGGCGCACGTGAGTTCGCGTTGATGAAACCCGGCGGCATTCTGATCAACACCGGTCGCGGCGCGCTGACGGATCGTGATGCGCTGCATGACGCATTGGCCAATCAACGCATCGCCGGCGCGGGGATCGACGTGTTTCACGATGAACCGCTCAAGCCTGGGGACCCGATATTGAGTTTATCCAACACGGTGTTGTCGCCTCACAACGCGGGGCAGACGCCTGAAGTGCGGCGTGACGGGTTATTGTTGACGATTGAGAATGTGGAGCGGTTTTTGGCGGGAACGCCGCAGAATGTTGTGGGGACGAATTCGTGAATTCAGTGGGTCGAGAATTTGATGCGCAGTTAGGTAGAACGCAATGCTCAGCCGTTGAAAAAATTCACCGCCCCATCCAACCCAACATAGTTCAACGCATGCGTCGTCTGTCCGCGCACGATGGGCTTGGCGTGATAGGCGATGCTGACGCCGCATTCGGCCAGGAATTTGAGATCGTTGGCGCCGTCGCCCATACCGATGATCTGCTCGCGCTTGATACCCAGCAATTCACGCACGCGCAGCAACTCATCGCGCTTGGCGTCGGCGTTGACGATGCGTCCGATGACCTCTCCGGTAAGCTTGCCGGCGGCCACGCCCAGCGTGTTTGAGTAGGTGTAGTCGAGGCCGAGCCGGGGCTTCAGCAGCGCGGTGACCTGGGTGAATCCGCCGGACACCAGTAGCGTCTTGATCCCATGCTTCTGCGCCGCCGCCAGCAGGATTTCGGCGCCGGGCGAGAGCTTCAGCCGCTCGTCATAGACGCGGCGTAACGCGCTTTCATCCAGGCCCTTGAGCAACGCCACGCGGCGTTGCAGGCTTTGGTTGTATTCAATCTCGCCGCGCATCGCCTGTTCGGTGATCGTCGCCACCTGAGGTTTCAGTCCGGCGAGATCGGCCAGTTCATCGATGGTCTCGATGGTGATAAGCGTCGAGTCCATGTCCATCACCAGCAGTTTGAAATCGGTGAGCCGGCGGTCTTCGGGGATAAACGCAAAGTCGAGCCGGGCGCTCTCGCAAATCGTTGCGATATCAGGCGCAGCAGCCGTGTTGCGCAAGCGAAACGCAGTGGCGGTAATCTGTTCGATGGCGGATGCACCGCTCGCTTTTGCCAGCGCTTTAAGATCGCCGGTCTCGATTTCGGCGCCCTGAATAATCAGATGCATAAAACTATGGCGTATCGTCGACCTTGAATTCGCGCTGGTACCACTGGAAGCGTTTGACGTAGTGATCGGCGAATTGGTTGTAGTTTGTGATCTCTTCCGGCCGTAACGGACGCACCACGCGACCGGGCGAACCCATCACCATCGAGCCGTCCGGGATCACTTTGTTTTCGGGGATCAGCGAGTTGGCGCCGATCACGCAGTTTCTGCCGATTTTTGCGCCATTCAGGATTACGCTGTTGATACCGATCAGCGAGCCGTCACCGATGGTGCAGCCGTGCAGCATGGACATGTGGCCGACGCTCACACCCTTGCCCAGCGTCAACGGAAAACCGGGATCGGCGTGCAGCACGCAGCCATCCTGCACTTGCGAGTTCTCGCCGAGGGTAATGATGTCGTTGTCTCCGCGCACCACCGCGTTGAACCACACGCTCACGTTGTTTTCGAAGATCACCGAGCCGATGACCTGAGCACTGGGAGCGATCCAGTAGTTGCCCTTGGTGATGATCTTGCGCTCGCCGAGTGCATATTTCATTCGTTCCGTCCGTGTTGTTGTTGATACGTAAATACGTTAATACGAAAATACGAGAGGGCTATCGCGGCGCGCGTTTTTCCAGCACCGGCTCACTCACATTCTCGATTCCCACCAGCGCAAGCGCGAGCAACAGAATATTCTGCGCGCCCAGCGTGTTGTTCACCGGTGAATACCATTCGCCCAGTGAATGAGCGCCGCCGGCTTGTCCGCTGCTCGAAAGGGTAATTGCCGGCACGCCCAGATTGATCGGCACATTGGAATCGGTGCTGGCAGCCTCCATCGAACGTGTTTCTGCGCCGATGGCTTTCAGCGCCGCGCGCGCGGCTTGCACAATCTTTGCGTCGGCGGCGGTGCTGCCGGCGGGGCGGTCGCCCACTTGTTTGATGTCAACGGTAATTTGCGCGCGTGCGTTCCAGCGCATGTTTTCGTCAGCAACGGCTTCGTGGATCGCTGCCATCACTTTTTCGACAAACCTGACCAGCTCGGCCTGACTGTTGGAGCGCACGTCGATGCCGATCATCGCATCCCCGGAGATGGCGTTGACCGAAGTGCCGCCTTTTACCGTGCCTACCGTAAAGGTGGTTTTGGGGTTGGCGGGCGGCACCAGGTCGCCGATCTTGGTCACTGCGCGGCCCATGGCGTGTATCGCACTGGGCAGGCCGAAAGCGGAGAAGCTGTGTCCGCCAGGGCCGTGGAAGCTCGCCAGAAAGCGATGACTGCCGGTGGCCGCGTTGACGATTCGTCCGAGGCCCACGCCGTCGAGAGAGATGAAACCGTCAATGTCCTTGTGGTCGCGGAACAGCGCTTTCATGCCGCGCAGATCGCCGAGTTCTTCTTCACCCACCGTACCGACAAACACGATGTCACCCACAGTGCGCACGCCCGTCTTGTTAAGATGCTCCAGCGCGGTGAGCAGCGTGGCTAATCCAGCGGCGTCATCACTGATGCCTGGCGCGTAAAAGCGACCGCCCTTTTCACGCACCGTGACGTCGGTGCCTTCGGGAAACACGGTGTCCAGATGCGCCGCCACCACCAGCTTCGGGCCTTTGCCATTGCCGCGGCGTATGCCGATTACATTGCCTTCGCTGTCGATGGCGGCATCGGCAAGGCCGGCTTCTTTTAGTTTAGTGACGTAATACGCGGCGCGTGCTTTTTCCTTGAACGGCGGCGCGGGTATCTCATTGATACGTACTTGTTCTTCGAACATGCGTACGCCACTGCCCTTGATCGCTTCCAGCGCCTTAATCACGGGCGCGTGCCTGGCGACACTTTCGAGCGCTTGTTCGATTTCCGGCGTTACGGGCGGCAGACTCGGTTGCGCGATGGCGAGCGCACCAACGAGCGACAGCAGGCTCCCTGCAATACATTTTAAAAAAATGTTTAAAAACATATAGTTACGATGTTTATCCTGAGCAAATGACGCGCGCATTATAGCCGAGCGCGATGTCTGAAGATATGCACGGGATGTCGCGCATCAGCGTGCGCGCAACCAGTCAACCACACCTGCGCCCGCCACGCGCCCGCTGGCGAAGCACGCCGTCAGCAGATAGCCGCCGGTAGGCGCCTCCCAATCGAGCATTTCGCCGGCGCAGAAAACGCCGGGCATCTGGTGCAGCATCAGGCGGTCATCGAGCGCATCGAATGCGACGCCACCCGCGCTGCTGATGGCCTCATCCAGCGGGCGCATCGCATTCAGTTTGAGCGGCAACGCTTTGATGCGCGCGGCGAGTTGCGCGGGGTCAGCGAGTTGCGTTTTACTCGCGGCCTCGCGCAACAACCCGGCCTTGACCCCTGCAATGCCCGCCTTATTCTGCAAGTGATTCGACAACGAACGTTTGCCGCGCGACGCCGATAATTCGCGCGTGAGCCTTTGCAGGTCGCGGCCGGGTGCGAGATCGAGATGCAGCGTAGCGCTGCCGTGCGCTGCGATGGCATCGCGCAACGGCGCGGACAGCGCATAAATCACGCCGCCTTCAATTCCCGACACGGTGACGATGCATTCGCCGGGCTGGCGATGGGTCGCGCCTCTGTCATCAATGAACGAAGCCATTACTGATTTCAGCGGCTGTCCGGCGTAGCGCGCGCGAAAATGTTCGCTCCACGCGCAATCAAAACCGCAGTTCGCGGGACGCAGCGGTGCGATAGTCACGCCGCGCGCGGCGAGCAGCGATGTCCATGCGCCGTCCGATCCAAGCCGCGCCCAACTGCCGCCGCCCGGCGCCAACACCACAGCGTCGGCGCGCACGTCGAACACGCCGTTTGGCGTGTCGAATTTCAGTGCGCCGTCTTCATTCCATCCCAGCCAGCGGTGGCGCATGTGAAACGCGACGCCCGTTACGCGCAGACGCCTAATCCATGTGCGCAACAATGGCGCCGCCTTCATTTCTTTGGGGAATACGCGGTGAGACGTGCCTACAAAGGTTTCGATGCCGAGTGCCAGTGCCCAGGCGCGTAGCGCGTCGGGGCCGAATGCGGCTAGCCACGGTTCCACCTGTGCGCGCCGTGCGCCGTAGCGCGCCGCAAACAGCAGCGGCGATTCCGCGTGCGTGAGATTCAGTCCGCCCTTGCCCGCCATCAAAAACTTGCGGCCCACCGACGGCATCGCGTCAAAGACATCGACTTTGATGCCGTTGTTGGCTGCAACTTCCGCCGCCATCAGGCCTGCGGGGCCGCCGCCGACTACCGCGATGCTATGCATGAAAGCTTGTCCAAAAAAACGGAGACGCCGAAGCGTCCCCGGATGGTACCGTGCTGCTTGAAAATTACGGCAGCTATTTAACCGTGAATTTCTTGGCGCCCACAGATTTATCGCCGAGGAAAATCTCGACTTGATAATCCCCCGGCGGCCAACCGCTGGGTTTGCTGATATTAAACGCACTCACCGCAGGGCCGGTGGCCGCAATGGTTTCCGTGGCCTCGCTTACGTCCGCAGCTTTGTCGCCTTTGTGATACGTCCACTTGGCCTTGATGGTGGCGTTGCCCGTGCCGGCGGTTTCCACTGCGGCGTAAATCGTGTCACCCTTGGCAAACGTATCCATTGCAGCGGTAACTTTCTTGTCAGCGCCGATGGCTTTGCCCAGCGTGATGGCGCCGACACTGACCGGCGCGGGTGCTTCCACCTTGGGCGCCGGAGCCGGTGCGGCGGGTGGCGGCGGAGGCGGCGGAGGTTCTTCCTTTTTGCAGCCGGCAAAGCCGAGAACAAATGCCGCGATTACCAGATATTGCGTGCGTGATGCCATGTGTGCTCCTGAATTTTTTCGTTGTTGATGGAGTTGATTACTTCGGCGGAATCTTGAGTTTTTGCCCGGGATGGATCATGTTCGGGTCTTTCAGAATATCCTTGTTCGCCTCGAAAATAATCATGTAGTCATTCGCGTTGCCATATTCGGTCTTGGCGATTTTTGACAGGCTATCGCCCGCTTTGACTTCATAAATCTTGACAGCGGTGGACTCGACGCCGGATTTGACGTCCGAGAAATCCGGCATTTCTTCAGCCATGTTGAATCTCCTGTGTGCTATGGATGATGTTACGCAATGCTACTTGAGTAGACTAAGCCATGTTGCATTGCGAGACAATGGAAATATCATTGCGCTAACGCCGCACAGCGTAACTTATTGTTTATTCAGTAAAGATATTTGTTTCGTGAATGTGAAAAAGGAAGCGGAGGCGTGCCATTTTACGGCACTCGTAGCCCGGAAGAAGCGCAGCGCATTCCGGGAAACAGAGCCTCATTCACCAAACGCACCCTCTTCAGGTCCACAAGCCCAATCCGCCGCAAGCAAACCATCTTTAACATATCGATGCAGCGTCGAATGCGGCCAATCAATGGCACGCGTCACGTACCAATGTTTGACCGGATTGATATGCACGTAATTCACATGTATTTCAAAATCGCGGTCGTCACGGATGGTGTGCTCCCAAAACCGCTTTTGCCATAACTGATATTCGCCGCGCTCATCTTTGGTTATTTTTAAGCCTGTGCGTAGGAGGTATTTCGTGAACCGCGCCTTGATGAGCCGTATTCGTGAGGCGTAGCGTGCATCGTCCGGCGGCAGCGTCCATACCGCGTGCCAGTGGTCGGGCAGCACCACCATCGCGTCGATGGTGAATGGCAGTTCGGTGCGTACATCACGCACAATGTCGCGCAGCGCATCGGCATGCTCCACAAGCAGGGCGCGACGTCTATCTCGAAGATTGACCGTGAAGAAGAATCTGCCTCCAGCAACCTGACTGCGACGATATTGAACCATGCTGGGATGTTATTCCAACTTTTCCACGACCGTTCAGATGCCTTTTCAAGACCAAGGTCTGGAAGGATAGTAGCCCGGAAGGAGCGCAGCGTATTCCGGGGTTGCATCCGAGAACGATCCAATAGCGTCAGCGCCAAGGCTTGGTTATAACGTTCGTGTTCACCGGACACATTGCGCATGGGAGCGACCGTTCCCGGAATACGCTGCGCTTCTTCCGGGCTACGCTTGCT
>JANMXV010000243.1:0-24334 GCA_031381325.1 Betaproteobacteria bacterium
CCCATTCACTCCAGGCGAACGCCGGCGGCTTTGATGACGTTTGCCCACTTTGCCACCTCATCACGCATGTATGCCGCCCATTGCCTGGGACTGCCGTGCATCGGCTCGGCTCCAACGCCTGCGAAACGCTCGCGCATGCCCGGTGACTGCACGATGCGATTAATCTCGGCATTGAGCCGGTTGACGGCTTCTTCGGATATCCCCCGGGGCGCAAACAGGGCGATCCAGTTGCGCGATTCAAAGTTAGGCAGAGCGGCTTCCATCAGGGTCGGCACGTTGGGCAGCGATGCATGGCGTTGCGTGCTGGTTATCGCGAGCGCGCGCACCCGCTTTGACAGCACAAGCGGCATCACGGAGGAACTTGGAGAAAAGATCATGGTGATTTCGCCGCTGGCCACTTCGGCATTCGCCTGCGCCGTGCCGCGATAAGGCACATGCAGCAGTTGCAATCCGGCACGCATCCTGAACAATTCCGCAGTGAGATGCGGCCCGCCGCCGGCGCCGCCAGAACCAAAACTCAATTGTCCCGGCCGCGCTTTTCCAAAATCAATAAGTTCGCGCACGGATTTCACAGGCAGCGAAGGATGCACCACCAGCAAAAATGGCACGGAGGCCATGACCGCGACAGGCTCCAAGTCTCTCAGCAGGTCATAGGACAACTTGGGAAATAGACTGTACGCCATGGCAATCGAGCCCGGCGCATTGAGCAGCGTATAGCCGTCAGGCGCGCTGCGCGCGACAATCTCGGCGCCAATGTTGCCCGAAGCACCCGGCCGGTTGTCGACAATGAACTGCTGGCCGAGGCTCCTCGACAACTCCGCCAGTACCAGGCGCCCAATGACGTCATTCCCCGCTCCCGCCGGATAGCCGACGATTACGCGCACCGACTTGGCCGGAAACGTTTGCGTTTGCGCGTGCGCCTGCCCGCCTACCGTCAACGTGACAATAGCAAGTATCAAGCGCCTGCGGTCGTGATTGTCCATGATGCGCCAGCCAATGAGAAAGACGTAAGCACATTATCGCTGATTTGGGCGATAATCCGCGGCATGCGTTTGCTGAATGCTGCCTTACTATTTTCCATGTCTTTTGCAGGCGGCGTTACTTGCGCGCAATCTTATCCCTCAAAGCCAATCCGGCTCATCGTGCCCTATCCACCCGGCGGCGGCACGGACATCGTTGCGCGCTTGCTAGCGCAGAAACTGACCGACGCATTCAGCCAGCAGGTCGTAATCGATAATCGCGGCGGCGCTAACGCGATCATCGGTACCGAGCTTGGCGCCAAGGCATCGCCAGACGGATATACGCTGCTGTTTGCGCTGCCGGCCAACGTGGCGGTCAATCCGGGCCTGTATTCCAATCTGCCGTACGATCCCGTACGTGATTTTGCTCCCGTCGCACAGATCAACACCTTTGCCATGCTACTGGTGTCACATCCGTCGCTGCCTGCGAGTACTGTCGCGGAACTGGTGCAACTCGCGCGCGCGAGGTCCGGCAAATTGAACTTTGCTTCGTCGGGTGAAGGCAGCGGACCGCATTTGTCGATGGAGTTGTTTAAATCGATGACCAAGACCGACATCACGCACATTCCTTACAAAGGGGGCGGCCCGGCAGTCAACGATCTGGTCGCGGGTCAAGTGCAACTCATGACGGGAACACTGATGTCGACACTGCCGTTCGTAAGAGCGAATAGACTCAAGGCATTGGGCGTCACATCGACCCGACGCTCACAGGCCGCCCCCGACGTTCCCGCCATAGGCGAAACGGTTTCCGGCTACGATTTCAGTAACTGGCACGGCATCCTCGCGCCGCGCGGCACGCCCGCACCCATCATCGAACGCCTGAATTTGGAAATCCGCAAGGTGCTTCGCTCGCGCGACGTGCGCGAGCGCCTGGCAAGTCAAGGGGCAGACGCCGTGGACGGCACCCCGGGTGAGTTCTCGGCTTTGATCAGGACTGAAATCGTAAAGTATCAACAGCTACTGAATAGTGCCGGCATCCGCCGCCAATAGCGGCGCCTGCGGCTCACCCCAGTCAATTAAAATCTGTTGAACCGCTGCGTTGACGGAAGAATTGATACGTCTGATATGATGAAACTCAAATTTCAGCAGGCGAGCTGCCGCGTTGAAATGGACTACTTCCTCAGAGGCTCGGTGCTCAAGGGCACGGTAGAATCGGGGTGTACGGAAACACGGGTTCTGCTACGGGTGGACACCGATGAAGAGAATCAGGAGCGCGTAAACCTGCTGATCCGCAATGCCAACCGCGGTTGTTTTGCGGAAAGCATACTCAAGGCCAGCGTGCCCATGAAGAGCCAGGTGGAAGTGAATGGCGTCTCGCGCACGATCGCGGGGATCACGGATTGAGTGTGCCGACCGAGCAACTCTGGGTTGTGAATTTGCTCGCCCTCTCAGGGACGACTGCGAGCCTCGCGCAGAACTATCCGTCCAAACCAGTGCGTTACATCGTATCCACATCGGCGGGCAGCGGCGCGGACGTGATTGCACGTATCGTCGCTACCGGCTTGTCCGCAAGTCTGGGTCAGCAGGTCGTCGTGGATAACCGTTCCGGCGCCTCGGGCGCAATAGGCGCCGAACTGGTCGCCCGCTCTGCACCCGACGGATACCTGGTGCTCCAGGTCAGTGCCACGCACGCAGTCGCATCCGCGTTGTCGAGCAAACTACCTTACGATTTGCTGCGTGATTTTGCCGCGGTTACGCAACTGGCTACGGCGCCGAATGTGGTTGTGGCGCATCCCTCGTTACCGGCGAAGTCCATACGCGAACTGGTCAAGCTGGCCAAATCCAGGCCCAGCGCAGTAAGCTTCGGCTCCGCCGGCATAGGCACGCCATCGTACTCTGCCGGCGCATTGTTCGGTGCGATGGCAAGCATTGATATGCTGCACGTGCCCTATCGAGGCGGAGGCGAGGCGCTTACCGCGGTACTGACCGGCGAAACGCAGCTGATGTTTGGACCTGTCGCATCCACGCTGCCCCATATTCGGCGCGGTGCATTGCGCCTGCTCGCCGTCACCGCAGCTAAACGCGTGCCGTTGCTGCCCGACACACCGGCAATCGCCGAGACCGGTTATCCCGATTACGAGGCGGCCAACTGGTACGGCATCCTGTTACCGGCAAAGCCACCCCGCTCTATAGTAATGACACTGCGCACGGCGGCGCTTGCGGCGCTCGGCACTGCCGATATTGCACGCAAACTGAACGATCTTGGCTATGTAATCATCGGCGATCAGCCCGAGGCGTTTTCGGCCCACATCAAAGACGATATCGAGAAGCTGCGCAAGAGTTTTCGTGCGATGCGTGTTGCTATTGATTGATACGATTGCGTAATTTTCATGAAGCGGGAGACAGCGTAATGGCATACGAAGTAAGGGCGCCGATACTCGATATTGATCAGGCCAGCGGCGAGGCCGGACGCTTTTTCGCGGCCACTGCACCGATGCGCGGGCGCGTGCCCAACTCGAGCCGCGTGGGGGGACACATACCGCATATAGCGAAATTTCAATTGCCGGCGGGCACGGTGTTGCAGCGCGAAGGCGCCGGTGGCGTATTGTCCTGCCGCATCAAGGAAATGGCCGTACTGAAGACCAGTCACGTCAATACCTGCAACTATTGAATTGCCCACAACACGGCGCTTGGTCAAGCATCAGGCATCGAAAAGGAATCACGTCATGGATCGAAGAAAATTTCTAGCCACCAGCACTGCCGCCGGCCTTGCGACGCTGCCGCTGAATAGAGCGGCAGCCCAAAATCGCACAGGCCGCACGAACTGGTCGGCCGGTGCATTGGAGCATCTGCTCCCCACGGTAGATCACCAAAACATTCTCATCAAGGCGTCGTTCACAAAACCATATTCGGCTGCGCCTTGGTTGCGTGTCGACGGACAGCGTTTTCGCGGGCGCCCCACCGATAGCGAAGGATTGTTCTGGACTTTTCACGCCGGCGGCCTCGCGCCGGCACAACGTCATCAGTGCGTGTTGCTGGATGCAACGGGCAACACCTTGTGCGATACCTGGCCGCTTAAAACCTTCCCGCTTCCTGAACACGCCCCGAAATCGTTCCGGGCGCTCATTTTCACCTGTGCCGGCGGCGACCAAATCTCGAAGCGGTATCTGCCCATGCTGATGCGAATCAAGCTTCTCGAGCGCGGGTTGTCGTTCAATCCCGACGCACTGGTGGCGATTGGCGATCATGTGTATTGGGATCAGCGCTCCAGCAGCCGTAGCGGCAGCAACAAGAATGCCGTGGATTACGCGGGCGGATTTGATCGCACGCTACCTGTATTGGGAACGGCCAACGAGCGCGTATTGAAGAACGCAGTGGGCCCGCAGATTGCCGATTTGTATCGTACCTATTGCCGTTCGGTGCCGGTATTCTTTTTTCAGGATGATCACGATCATTTCGATAACGACGAAGCCGATGACAAGCTGGTGACGTTTCCACCGGATTGGTTCAACCTGCAGGCCGCGCGCGCTTCGCAATGGCTCTACTACCCCGAATTCCTGGCGGATGCCAACCGCCCCACGGGTCTGGCAAGCAGCTCGGCTGCTGATCGATTTCCCGCAAACTTGTCCGAGAGTTTCGGCACGCTGCGCTTCGGCAATCTGGTTGAGATGCTGATGTACGACTGCCGGCGGCACTTGACACTCACTGGCGCCAGCGCGGGCTTCGTGCCGCCCGAGGTAGAGGCCTGGCTGATAAAGCGCATGCAGGCGCCGGAGGCCGCACACGTAGTCAACCTCCCTTCAACACCCATCGGATGGACGGCTGGCAAGTGGGGTGAGTGGTATGCCGACATGGAACGCGACCGCAAGCCAACCATTGCCATTCCCAAACCTTACTGGCAAAGCGGCTGGCGGGCACAGCATGACCGGCTGGTGCAAGCCGCATCAAACATGAAGGGGCGCGTCCCACTGTTCATCAGCGGCGACCTGCACGCCATAGGTTACGGGCGCATGCTGGCAAGTGGCAGCATCAATCTATCGGCTAATCCGGTGCATTCTATCCTGGCGGGCCCGCTTGGGACTGGAGTTGGCTGGCCTTCTGGACGCCGCGGCATGGTGCCGCAAATACCACAAGGCATAAAGTTCGATGAGTTGATCCCGGCCCTGGAACAAAACGGTTTCATCATCGCCGACTTCACGCCGGAACGCATCGCTATTCGATTCTTCAAGTGGGATCGCCATACCCAGACCATCGCCGACATGGATACCCTGGAGCCGTTTCGCACTGTCGAACTGCCACGCAAGGGGTAAAACGAGTTATTGAAAAAGCATTCCCTGAGTGGATAGCAACGCACCCTATCGCGCTTTCGAGGGGAAGTTCTGGAGCAAGAAAAAAGGCCACTCCGAAAAGTGGCCTAAGTCTTTGATTTGATGGCGCGCCCGGCAGGATTCGAACCCACGACCCCCTGGTTCGTAGCCAGGTACTCTATCCAACTGAGCTACGGGCGCTCAAGCAGCAATTATATCAAAAACTCAAGCTGTTACGAAATTCGCGCCCAACCGTGTCTTTCGCGCAGGACCCTCGTGCTAGCATTTCAGCCCTCAAGCAGGAATTTTTTTGCAAAGGACGTCAACTTGAAAATCGGTTTTGCAGGCATGGGGCGAATGGGGGCGGCGATGGCGGGCCGTCTGGTCACACTGGGACATGAGGTAACGGTGTGGAATCGCACGGCTGCCAAGACCAGGCCGTTGGCCGATGCCGGCGCGAAAGTCGCCGTTACGCCCGCCGCGCTCGCGACACAAAGCGAAATGATCATGACGATACTTACCGGCGCCGAAGCGATAGCCGCGACTTACCTCGGCAAGGATGGGCTGCTCGAAGGCGCGGTGATCGGCAAGTTGTTCGTGGAGATGAGCACGGTACGCCCGCAGGTCGAGCGCAATCTGGCGAAATCCATTCATGCCAAGGGGGCATTTCTGATTGATTGCCCGGTGGGCGGCACGGTGGGCCCCGCGCGCGACGGCAAGTTGTTGGGATTCGTGGGCGGCGCTGCCATGCACTTGGCGCGCGCAAAGCCGGTGCTTGAGCAGTTGTGCCGGCGCGTGGATCACTGCGGCGCTATCGGCGCAGGTGCGAGCATGAAGCTAGCGATCAATCTGCCGCTGTCGGTTTACTGGCAGGCGTTCGGCGAGGCATTATCGTTGTGCAAGCCGCTGGGACTCGATCCCGCAACATTGATTGAGATTTTTTCGGAGACTTCCGGCGGACCGAACACGCTGAAAACGCGCGGCCCGGCGCTGGCGGATGCGCTGCGCGGCAAAGCGCCCGATCCGGTGACGTTTGATATCGATTCCATTCGCAAGGATTTGCGCACCATGCTCGAAGAAGGCCGCTCGCTGGGACGCGAGCTGCCGGTTGCCGCCAAGGCGCTGGAATGTTTTGATGAAGCGTCGCGCAATGGATTGGGCGCCGCCGATGCGGTGATGATGACGGCAAGTTTCGTCGCGCAGACGGCGAAGCCGTAGCCGAACCGGCGCAACTATCGATACCGTCCGCAAATCAATCTGTCGACTGTGGTTTCGGAAACGGGCTGCTTGGCACAGCAGCGGTGTTGCTGGCCTCCTCTTTCTCGTTCAGCGCTTCCGTCTCGTTGCGATCCATGATGCCTACTACCGAGCATTGTCGCTTGGACCCGCGTGTCACCGTCATTGAGCCGTTGAGTTTGCCCATCATGCCGCAATAATGCATGCGATCGACTTCACGGAAAAACAATTGATATTCGCTGCGGCTGACTTGAATTAAAAAGTCACCGTGGTCGGTGGTTATAACCGTGGCATCGCCGCTATCTTTCCACTTGCTAAAAGCATCATTGCGCTCAAGGTGAACCGAGCAGGTGCGCGGTTTCCATTTGCTGTAATACGCGACGCTTTGCACTTCGCCGCCCTGCGCTAGAAGCGCTAAGCGGGCGTGTTGATCTTCGGTGCCGATCTTGCAATCATACTTTTCAATAGGGCCGCGCGGCGGGCCCTTTACGGCTACCTTAGGCGCAGCCTTCGTGGGTGGCGCAGCCTTCGTCGCCGGCGCCGCCTTTACGGCTGGTGTTTGTTGTGAGAAAACCGTTGCCGGCGCACAAATCATCGCCGCCGCCAACCCGCAGGACAACCTATAGCCGTGCCAGTGCTGCATCAAAATCAATTCTCCTTTGGTAACTTCAGGCCGTATTGTAAAGGATTGCTAACAATTTGTTTTTAAACTGATTTCCGCGAAGTGTATATCCTCAGGCCAAGTGACTTTGAGATTGCCAAGGCTGCCCATCACCAAACGCGGTTTCAAACCCAGTTGCTCAATGGCACTGGCTTCGTCGGTTACCGTGCCGGGCCTGATGCTGGCGGCATTACGCAAAGCTTCCAGCAACAAGCGGTAACGAAACATCTGCGGCGTTTGCGCTTGCCACAGGTTTTCACGTGATGCGGTATCAATAGCATGTTGTGTGTGATCAGCGCGCTTTAGTGTATCCGCCACCGGCATTGCAAGCAGACCGCCAACAGTGTCGTCCGCGATTTCGTAGATCAAGCGGTCGATCAGACGCGCAGTCAGGCAGGGGCGCGCGGCATCATGCACCATCAGCCAATCGTCGGGTTCAACCGCGCCGGCCATCGCCATCAGGCCATTCAACACGCTCGCCGCGCGCGTGGCGCCACCGCAATACAGTTGCTCCAACCGCCCTTCGTAAGCAGACCAATCCTGTTGCCTGAAATGCGCATCCTCCGGCGACAACACCACAAACACCTGTTGCACCTGCGCATGCGCGCATAACACATCGACAGCATAGTGGATCAAAGGCTTCCCCACAAGTTGTTGATATTGCTTGGGAATTTTATCGCCCATGCGGGTACCCGTGCCGGCGGCAGGAATCAACGCGTAAATATCGGGCATGGCTGCGCGTGTTTTTGTGAAATTTTTTTCATCGGCTCGATTCTAGCAGCCCTGACAGTAATTTTCGGCGGATCATCCTCTATAATGACCGTTCGAAACACTGACTCAATTTGTGAAAGCGAAAGGAAACATCATGGGCTTGCTCGACTCGATATTGGGTTCCGTAATGGGCGGCGGCGCGGCGCAAGGTCAGAGTTCCGGACAAGCAGCACTGATCAACGCGGTGATGCAAATGATCGCCAACAAAAGCGGCGGTGCGGGCGTCGCGGGCGGACTGGCCGGGCTGGTGAAATCCTTAACCCAAGGCGGCCTGGGTAATGTGGCGAGTTCGTGGGTGGGCACGGGCCAGAATCTGCCCGTTTCTCCGGATCAGCTTCAAAGCGCCCTGGGTGGCGGCAACGGTGGCGGCCTACTGGCGCAACTTGCGCAGCAAGCCGGTCTGTCGCACGGCGAAACGGCTACGCAACTGTCGCATATACTGCCCAGCATGGTTGATAAGCTCACGCCCGATGGTCAGATTCCGCAGCAGGACACACTCGAAAACATGCTCGGCTCGTTCGATATCGGCAAGTAACACGCCCAACGCACATGGCATCCGTACGCCCCGCCGCCATCGCCGGGATGTTCTATCCCGGCAAACCCGATGAACTCGCGCGCATCGTCGATGCCATGCTGGCGGCGGCAACGCCCGCCAGCGCAGTGCCCGTTCCCAAGGCCATCATCGCACCTCACGCTGGGTTTATTTATTCCGGGCCGGTTGCCGCCAGCATCTATGCGCTGCTCGTGCCCGCGCGAGCACGCATCAAGCGCGTGGTGTTGCTGGGGCCGACGCATCGTGTCGCGATCCATGGCATGGCGCTGCCGGGTGTGGACGCATTTGCCACGCCGCTGGGCAACATTGCGATAGACGCCGAGTCCGTTAAAAAACTCATGGCGTTGCCGTATGTGGGCGCGAGTGCGGAAGCGCACCGGCTTGAACACTCACTCGAAGTGCATCTGCCGTTTCTGCAAAAAGTCATAGACCAATTCACCTTGCTACCACTGGCCGTTGGCGGTGCTACCGCGCAACAAGTCGCTGCGGTGCTGGACCTGATATGGGGCGGCGACGAAACGCTGATCGTGATCAGCTCCGATATGTCGCACTACCTGCCCTACGCCGATGCGCAAGCGACCGACCGCGCCACGGCGCAGGCGATTTTGAATTTGCGCACGGACATCGATCATCATCAAGCGTGCGGCGCAACGCCGGTCATCGGTCTCAATCTGATCGCGCAACAGCGCGGACTCAAGCCGCAACTAATCGATTTGCGCAACTCCGGCGACACCGCCGGCGACAAAACGCGGGTGGTGGGCTACGGCTCATTTGCCTTCTATGAACAGTCCAGTCTCGCTCACTGAAGCCGCCAGCACGCTGCTGCCGATTGCGCGCGCGTCAATTGCCGGCCAACTCGGCAAAATCCACGCCGCCGACGAAAGCGCGCCGTGGCTGCGCGTGCAAGGCGCATCGTTCATTACGCTCAACCTGGCGAAAAAACTCCGCGGCTGTATCGGCTCGCTGCAGGCGCATCGTCCGCTGCTGGACGACGTAAGAGCCAACGCGCTCGCAGCAGCGTTTAAAGATCCGCGCTTCAAGCCGCTCACCGCCGCCGAATATGAAAACATCGAAGTCGAAATTTCACTGCTGTCCGCATTGAGCGCATTGAGTTTCACCGACGAAGCCTCCGCCCTGGCGCAACTCAAGCCACAGGTGCATGGGCTGATCTTCGAGTATGGCCACCATCGCAGCACGTTTCTGCCGCAGGTGTGGGACACCGTCGCCGACCCTGTGATGTTTATCGCGCATCTCAAACAAAAAGCCGGTCTGCCGCCGAATTTCTGGGAGCCCGGCGTCAAGCTGCACACCTACACCGTCGCGAAATTGCGCGAACCGCCGCATCCCCACGTACAATCTGCCTGATATGAACGCTGACGCCTATCCCGCACGCTGGTGGCACCTGCTCGACGACGGGCGCATGCAATGCGACTTGTGCCCGCGCGATTGCAGGCTGCACGAAGGCCAGCGTGGCGCCTGTTTTGTACGCCAGCGCGCGGGCGATCAGATGGTGCTTACCACCTACGGACGCTCATCGGGATTTTGCATCGACCCTATCGAGAAAAAGCCGCTGAACCATTTTTATCCGGGGTCGAGCGTGCTGTCGTTCGGCACCGCCGGCTGCAACCTCGCTTGCAAGTTCTGCCAGAACTGGGACATCAGCAAATCGCGCGACATGGATAAGCTCGCCGATCAGGCCACGCCGGCAGCCATCGCCAATGCCGCCAAAGCCTCGGGCTGCAAAAGCGTGGCGTTCACCTACAACGACCCGGTGATTTTTGCTGAATATGCGATGGATATCGCCGACGCCTGTCACACGGCGGGCGTGCAAACCGTCGCGGTCACCGCGGGCTACATGCACGCGGCGCCCCGGCGCGAGTTCTACGCCAAAATGGATGCGGCCAACGTAGACTTGAAAGCCTTCACCGAAGAATTTTATTTCAAGCAATGCGCATCGCACCTCAAGCCCGTACTCGACACGCTGATCTACCTCAAGCACGAAACAAAAGTGTGGTTCGAAATCACCACGCTGCTGATCCCCGGCAAAAACGATTCCGACGAAGAAATCACCGCCGAGTGCCAGTGGATCATGAAAGAACTCGGCCCCGATGTGCCGCTGCATTTCACCGCGTTTCATCCCGATTACAAAATGCGCGACATCATCGCCACGCCGCCTGCCACGCTAACGCGCGCGCGCAACATCGCATTGAAGGAAGGACTGCACTACGTCTACACCGGCAATGTTCACGACGAACGCGGCGGATCAAGCTATTGCCCCGGCTGCAACAAGCCACTGATCCTGCGCGACTGGTATCGCATCGACGAATACCGCGTGACCGCGAATGGAAAATGCCCTGAATGCGGCACTGCTCTCGCAGGGCGTTATGCGGAAAAGTTTGGTAACCCGTTTGGGCCGAAACGGATTCCGGTAGTGATTAATCGCACGCGATTTGCGGCGCGATAATCTTATTTAAAAACAAATAGTTACGTTCATAATCTCTCACGCAAACCGTAGGATGCCGGTGACGAAGGAACCGCATCGGTCGAGTCGAGAATTGCGCGCTTTGCGATTACATTCGCGATTGATGCGGTTCGCTTAGGCTCACCGGCATCCTACGCAGCCCTCATTTTTAGACAACCAACTAAAACGACAAGTCACTCAATCCCCTCCACCTCCGCCACCACACCCGCTACCCTCGCAACTACTATCGCTATCCCCGCCCGAATCACCACTGCTAAACCCCAAATCACCAAAACCGTCACTACTGCTGCCACTGCCATCGTCACTGCTGCTGCCAAAATCCGTCGCGCAATTCGCTGCAGGTGAACTGTCATCCTTCTTCGACTTGCCCTCGTTGCAGTTGGGCACGTAATGAAATCCATCCGCCAGTTTGAGTTTTACGTCCAGCGCAAACAGCAGCGGCAGGCGCGTGGGATGCACCGGATTAATGGTTTCGTCCTTGCACGCAAACCACCAGGTGCGGCGCAGGCCCTGGTTGGCTGTTTTCTGCGATGTGAGTACCACCGCCGGCGTGTGATGCAAAAATTTTCCAAATGCCTGCCTGCAAAAGGTGTCGTAGTGTTTGGTGAACAGGAAATGCTCATGTTCAGATTCCCCTTCGCCTGGTCTCATCGCGGATCGCGAATTGACACCCGGTATAATAAGAGCTTTTCAAAGCAGTCATCATGTTGTTAGCAGCGCCTCGGCCCGGCGAACGCACGCGGGCTGGCCCGTTCCACGGTTCGTCGGATGCGCTTGCCATCGCCGAACTGGCGGCATCGGTGCGCCCGCTGCTGGCGATTACTGGCGACGCATCGGCAGCGCAGCGCCTTATTGCGGAACTCGCATTCTTCGCGCCGCAGCTCAAAACCTGCGTGTTCCCCGACTGGGAAACGCTGCCCTACGATCAATTTTCGCCGCATCACGATTTAGTGTCGGAGCGACTGGCCACGCTCTACGAAATGATGCGCGCCACCTTCGATGTCGCGATCGTGCCCGTCACCACCGCGCTCACGCGGCTGATGCCGGTTGATTACCTGGCCGCGAACACATTCTTCTTCAAGCAAGGCGGAAAACTTTCGCCCGATGAACTGCGCCGCCAATGCACTATCGCCGGCTACACCCACGTGACCCAAGTCGTGGCGCCCGGCGAATACAGTTTCCGCGGCGGGCTGATCGACATTTTTCCGATGGGCAGTGCGCTGCCCTACCGCATTGATCTGTTTGACGAAGACATCGACTCCATCCGCAGCTTTGATGTTGACTCGCAACGCTCGATTTACAAAGTCAATGAAGTGCGCCTGCTGCCCGCGCGTGAATTCCCTATGGATGAAGCCGCGCAAACGCGCTTCCGGCAAAATTTTCGCATCAAGTTCGAAGGCGATCCCTCGAAAAGCCGCGTTTACAAAGACATATCCAAGGGCGTGCCCACCGCGGGTATCGAATACTATCTGCCGTTGTTTTTCGACACCACGGCGCGCTTTACCGACTATCTGCCCGAAGGCACGGTAATCTGCGCCGCACACGGCTTGCAGGAGGCCGTGGACGTTTTCTGGCAAGACACTCACAGCCGTTACGCCATGCTGCGCGGCGACCGCGCCAACCCGGTGATGCCGCCGCACGATCTATTTCTCGCGCCCGACGAGTTTTTTGGATCGATCAAGCCGTTTGCGCGGGTGGAGATCACAACAACAAGTTCAGAGTCGAAAGCCGAGAGTTCAGATCAACAGCCCACTCAATCCTCATTCCTCGGCTCCTCGCTTCGCTCTCCTCAATCCTCATCTCTCGCGCTGCCGCCACTGGGCGTCGAGCGCCGCGCCGACAATCCGCTGCACCGGCTCAGCCAGTTTCTCGATAGCTACAAAGGCCGCGTGCTATTACTGGCCGACAGCCCAGGCCGGCGCGAAACCATGCAGGATTTTCTGGCTGAATACGAGATGCGGCCGGCGCCTGCAGCGAGTTACGAAAATTTTCGCACCGCCTCTGCGTCCTTCATGCTCGGCGTCGGGCCGCTTCATACCGGCTTCTCGATGGCCGATGACAGCTTTGCCGTCATTACCGAGAACGAGCTTTACGCGACCCAGGCACGCAACCGCGGCGCGCGCGAAACGCGCAAGACCACCGCCGAGGGCATGCTGCGTGATTTGTCCGAGGTCAAGACCGGCGATCCGGTAGTACACGAGCTGCATGGCATCGGCCGCTTCCTGGGTTTGCACAGCATGGATCTGGGCGAGGGCGACACCGAATTCCTGACACTCGAATACACCAACAGCGACAAACTCTATGTACCGGTATCGAGCCTGCATCTGATCAGCCGCTACAGCGGTGCATCGCCCGAACAGGCGCCGCTGCACACGCTGGGCAGCGGGCAATGGGACAAGGCTAAAAAGAAAGCCGCCGCACAGGCACACGACACCGCTGCCGAATTGCTAAACCTCTACGCACAACGCGCTCTGCGCCAGGGGCACGCGTTCACACTCCAGCACCACGACTATGAGGCCTTTTCCGAGGGTTTTCCGTTTGAGGAAACGCCCGATCAGGCCGCCGCCATCAAAGCCACACTGGACGATCTCACCAGCGGCAAGCCGATGGATCGGCTGATTTGCGGCGATGTAGGCTTTGGCAAAACCGAAGTAGCGTTGCGCGCTGCCTACGTTGCGGTAGCGGATGGCAAGCAAGTCGCCGTGCTGGTGCCCACTACCTTGCTCGCCGAGCAGCATTACAATACCTTCACCGATCGTTTCGCCGACTGGCCGGTGAAAATCGCCGAGCTGTCGCGCTTTCGCTCAGCGAAAGAACAAACCGAAGCGCTCGAAGGTCTTGCCGCCGGCCGGGTCGATATCGCCATCGGCACCCACAAGCTGGTGCAACGCGGCATCAAATTCAAGAACCTGGGCCTGGTCATCATTGATGAAGAACATCGTTTTGGCGTCAGGCACAAAGAGCAGTTGAAAGCGCTGCGCGCCGAAGTGGATGTGCTCACGCTCACCGCCACGCCGATCCCACGCACGCTGGCGCTGTCGATGGAAGGCTTGCGTGATTTTTCGGTGATTGCCACGGCGCCGCAACGCCGCCTCGCAATCAAGACGTTCGTCACGCGTTTCTCAAAAGCGCAAATTCGCGAAGCTGCGCTGCGCGAGTTGAAACGCGGCGGGCAGATTTATTTTCTGCACAATGAAATCGACACCATTCGTCACATCGAAGATATGCTCACGCAACTGCTGCCCGAAGCCAGCATCCGTGTCGCTCACGGACAGATGCGCGAGCGCGAGCTGGAACTTGCGATGCGCGATTTCTACCAGCAGCGTTTCAATATTCTGCTGTGTACCACCATCATTGAGACCGGCATCGATGTACCCACCGCCAACACCATCATCATCAACCGCGCTGATCGTTTTGGCCTCGCGCAACTGCACCAGTTGCGTGGAAGAGTCGGCCGCTCGCACCATCAGGCCTATGCGTATCTCCTGCTGCCCGACGAAGGCAACATCACCACGCAGGCGAAAAAGCGCCTGGAAGCCATACAGATGATGGAAGAACTCGGCTCCGGCTTCTTTCTCGCCATGCACGATCTCGAAATCCGCGGCGCGGGCGAAGTGCTGGGCGAATCGCAAAGCGGCGAGATGCAGGAAGTCGGCTTCAATATGTACGCCGCCATGCTCGACACCGCGGTGCGCGCGTTAAAGCAGGGCAAAGAACCCGATCTCGCAGCGCCGCTGGGTGTGACCACGGAAATTAATCTGCATGTGCCCGCACTGCTGCCATCGGATTATTGCAGCGACGTACACGAGCGCTTAGTACTCTACAAGCGTTTGGCCAATTGCGACAACGATGAGGAGCTCGAACGTCTGCGCGAAGAACTGATCGACCGCTTCGGCCAACTGCCCGGCGCAGCGCGCGCGCTGGTCGATAGCCATCGCCTGCGCCTGGCCGGTAAACCACTGGGCATCGCGCGCATTGATGCGAGCGAATCCGCGATTCAACTACAGTTCATCCCCAAGCCGCCGATTGATCCGATGAAAATCATCAAACTCATTCAGACCAAACGCAATTACAAACTGGCGGGACAGGACAAACTGCGCATCGAAGCCAACACCGATGACCTCGCATCGCGTGTGGCGCTGATTAAAGACGTGTTCCGCCAACTACAGTAAATCGTTTAAAAACAAATACTTGCGCAATGCATATGAAGGGTGCGCACCGCGCACCGTTCACCCATCGTTCCGCGTGCGCGATGCGCACCCTACCCCTGCATTACGCTGCGGCATCACCCTGCAGCGCCTGCAGCATCGCATTCAACAGCGTCTCCGGATCCTGCGCACCCGACACGCCGACGGCACGATTGAAAATAAAGTAGGGAACACCGCCGATGCCGGCGTTGCGCGCCTCCACGTCCGCGCCCACCACCACCTCGCGCTCCGCGTCACTCGCAAGCCATGCCCTGGCCTCCCCGCGATCAAGACCCGCCTTTGCCGCCACGTCAGCCAACGCATCGACATCGGTAAGATTAGCGCCCTTGATGAAATAAGCCTCGAACAACACTTCCGCCACCGCATCCTGCCGGCCCTGCTGCTCGGCGTAATGCAGCAACCGATGGGCGTTCACGGTGTTCGGTTGCACTTCTATCTTGTCGAACGCAAAGGGAATACCGACGGTTTCGCCCACTTTGCTGACGCGATCATAATTGCCCTTGCCGCGCGCGCCGAATTTACGCGCGATGTAATCTGCACGCGGTATACCCTCAGCCGGCAGATCAGGATTCAACTGAAACGGTAGCCAGCGCACGGCTGGTTTGACATCGGGACGCTGCCGGTTAAGCAACGTAAGCGCGGTTTCGAGCTTGCGCTTGCCGATGAAACACCACGGTCAAACGATGTCGGAAACGATATCGATCTGCAACTGGGTTTGCTGGATTTGCTGGTTCATGGCTGCCTTTATCATTGTGCAAAATGGTTCTGAAACTGCTCCTGTAGTGTAGCCTTCAACATCTTCCCCGTCGAGGCATAGGTCAAATACCACAAGTGTTTGTTTTTAAAGGAATCCGGATATGAAATTCGACTACGACCTGTTCACCCTCGGCGCAGGATCGGGCGGCGTGCGTGCGAGCCGCTACGCCGCGAATTTCGGTGCGCGCGCCGCGATTGCCGAAGAACGCTATCTCGGCGGCACCTGCGTCAATGTCGGTTGCATTCCCAAAAAGTTGTTCGCCTACGCCGCGCATTATCGCGACGAATTTCAGGACGCCCGCGGCTACGGCTGGAGCGTCACGCCGCCCGCCTTCAACTGGGCGACGCTGCTCGCAAACAAAGACAGGGAGATCGCGCGCCTCAACGGCGCGTATGAAAAAATTCTGAAATCGGCAGGTGTCGAAATTTTTCGCGCACGGGCGACACTGGTTGATGCGCATACGGTGGCGGTGGCGGGACGAAATATCACGGCCCGTCATATCCTGATTGCTACGGGCGGCTGGCCGGTGAAGCCTGCGTTGCCCGGCGCCGAGCTGGCCTTTACCTCCAACGAAGCCTTTCATTTGGACCCACTGCCCAGACGCATTGTGATCGTCGGCGGCGGCTATATTGCGGTCGAGTTTGCATCGATTTTTCATGGGCTCGGCGTCGATACCACGCTGCTGTACCGCGGCGAACGCCTGCTCAAATTGTTCGATGCCGACCTGGGGAATTTTCTCGGCGAACAAATGCAGGCCAAGGGTATCCGCATACTGCTGCAACAGAACATCGTGTCGATTGCACGCGCGGCGTCGCTGCAAAGCGCTTTGACCGACGGCCGCGTGCTGGAAAGCGATGGGGTAATGCTTGCAATGGGACGGGCGCCGAACGCGCGCGGCCTCGGCCTGGAAGCTGCCGGCGTGAAGCTGTCGGATCAGGGCGCGATCATGATCGATAAGAACTTTCAAACCAGCGTTCCCTCCATCCATGCCATAGGCGATGTAACCGACCGCATATTGTTGACGCCGGTGGCGCTCGCCGAAGGCATGGTGGTCGCCGACAGGTTGTTCGGGAAAAACGCCAGAAGCGTTTCCTACGACAACATTGCCACTGCCATTTTCAGCAACCCGAATGTGGCAACAGTGGGCTTGTCTGAAGCAGACGCACGCAATCGCGGGCTGGAGGTGGCGATTTTCAAATCGCGCTTCACTTCGCTCAAGCACACCTTGACCGGAAGCGAAGAAAAAGTATTCATGAAGCTGGTGGTGGACCGGCGCACCGACCGCGTACTCGGTGTGCATATGGCGGGGCCCGACGCGGGCGAGATCATTCAGGGCTTCGCCGTGGCGCTGAACTGCGGCGCAACCAAGCGCCAGTTTGACGCCACTATCGGCATACACCCGACGATGGCTGAGGAATTCGTCACCATGCGGGATGCGGTGGCATAGCCATCGCATTCGCTGGAGTAATGTCACCCGCGTAAAGCCGCCAGGTCCACCTTTCCATCAAAGATTTTCACTGCATTCCTGCGGAAGTCTTCTATTTGTTTGGCGTTCCATCCGCCGAACCCGGCATTGAGCCGGAATTTATCCTCGATTTCCGCGCGTGTGAGCGGCTCCTGCGCACCGCCGCGGATGTGCCCCTGGCGCTCTTCGACCACGCTGCCGTCCTTGAGTGTCATGCGCACGTGTCCGGTATACGCTTTCGGATACGGGTTATTGGGATCCACCACATAGCGCACTTTGGAGGACAACGCGAGGATGCGTTCGTCGCGTACCGTCTTTTCGGTGAACGCCGCAAGTCCCGCGCCGCCGGTGATAAACGCCACCGCGATGTTGAACGGTGCGCTGAACTTCGCCGCGTAGTCATTCGCCGGCCGATGCTTCGACGGCAGTGGATCCCACAGCCGATGCACGTAACCCTCGGCGGTTTCGCACAGGATGTCGGTCACGTCTTCCGCCGTGATGCCGCGCTTACTTAGGTGCTTAGCGAGGCGCAACGCGCAATCGACATACGGCTGATTCATAGTGCCGGTGGCGTAGGGCTTGAAGGTAATCGCATTGGTGTACCACAGCATGCCGAAGTCTTCGGTCAACACTTTGTAATCGCCGCCGGCGTTGCGCGCAAACGCATAGTAAAAACCATGCGTGCCCTCGAACACGGTGCGCGGGCCGAGGAAGCCCTGTTGCCCGAGGCGCGCCGCCTGTATGCCGATTTTCGCCGCCCAGCCCGCGTGCAGCCGCTTGGTCCACGCGCCCTCGGCGAGATACTCGATGATGCCGCTGGCCATGCTGCCGGCGATGCCCAGTGCATCCACGGTCTGCTTGCGATTCAGACCCATGGTCACGCTCACCGCCAGCGTCGCCGCCATCGCGCCCAGCACAGCGGTCGGATGGAACCCGGATTTATGGATCGCCTTGGGAATAACCATCGACAGCCGGCATAGCGTTTCGATGCCTACCACTATGCCTTTGAATGCCGCTTTTCCATCGCAGCCGAAGCGCTCGCATGCGGCGAGCACCGCGGGCATGATCACGGCGCTGGAATGCACCGGGCCGCCTTCAAAGGTGTCGTCGAAATCTTCGCCGTGCGCGGCGCAGCCGTTGATCATGGCTGCGGTTTCAGGCGAGTAAGTGGCTTTATGTCCGATGGCGGTCGCTGGGCCGCCGCTATCCACGCCAGCGAGTAACGCCTTGATGTAGTCGGTATTGCGTGCCGCCACACACAAACCTACTACGTCGATCATCAACTCTTCAATGCGCGTGCGTACGGCAGCGGGAATTGCATTGACGTCGAGCGCAAATGCCTGGTCGGTGATCTGTTCGGCGATGGATGGAGATTGGAGTGTGGAGATCATGATTCATTGCTTCCGAAAAAAATGGGAATGTTGTGAGCATCCGTGAAGATCAACGCAATAACGATTGGCAGGATTGGAATAGTTGTGCGCTTCCCCTTCCCTCCCGGCTAAGCGGACGAGAGGGCAATTCGTGCGTCAGTGCATTACACCGCCGGACGCTGCGTCTTTTTATAACGTCCGATGGGCACCAGCTCCGCCGTAGTGCCGCCGGGCGCTTTGAACTTCACTGGAATCACGCCAGGGTCGCTAACGATCTTGCAACCCTGTTGCTTGATCTGTTCGGTGTATTTTTCGATGTCATCCACTTCGATGGCAAAGTGATGAATACACGGGCCTTCGCCGGAGGCTTTGGATTCTGCCGACTGCGTGCCATCGTCGTATTTGATCAGCGTGAAGTCCATTGCGCCGTCGGTAAGGTGACGCGACAGATGATCACGCGTCTTGCGCGTTTCAACTTCCCAGAAGCCGAACACCTTCTGATAGAACGCCGTGGTTTCTTCAAGGTTTTCAACTTTTAACGCCAGATGCACAATGCGACTGTCCATTTTAAATCTCCTTAAAATTCATAGCCGGCTGCAGCCAGCATCGGCTTTGCGGCAGGCGCGGTCAAACGTAAAATAAAATCCTTCGCCGCAGTGACTTGCGTACTGGCCGCTACGCAACCGGCGGAATACACAGCCTTGGCCTGAAACGCATCGGGCAGCGGTGCTACGTAGGTGACGCCCTTGATCGGCAGTATCTCGGTATTTTGCGTGATGCCGATGGCGTGCGTGTCGCCGTTTACCGCTAGCCAGTTCATTGCCGCGTTGCCATTGGGAAAAAATTTAAGCCGCGCTTTCACCTCGTCGGCAATGCCCAATTTTTCGAGACAGGTCATCACGATCTTGCCCGCCGTCGCCACTGCGGGATCGGGAAATGTGATTACACTCGCCGCGCGCAACGCCGCACGCAGGCTATCCGCAGTCGCAACATCAGGTTTGGCCACGCCCGCGCGCACGGCGACACCGGTACCCACTTTGCCCAGATCGAAACGCCCTGCTGCTACGAAACCAGACACGATCAATTCATCGATCAGGGTGTTGGTCAGCACGATCACGTCCACCGGCGCGCCAGCCAACGCCTGCGCTTTCATCGCGCCCACCGCGCCGAAATCAGCAGCAACGTCGTTGCCGGTATCACGTTTGAAATCCGCGATTATATTTTGCACCACGGTCTGCGCTGCACCGGCACTTAAAATATTCAATGTAATCATTTAGTTATGATAATTTATCCACTTCGACTGCAATCGCGTCACCCATCTGACGCGTGGACGCCTTGCCGCCCATATCCGCTGTCAGCACTTTGCCGGCCCTGACGATATTTTCAGTAGCGCGCTCCATAAAGTCCGCCGCCTGCAACGCAGCGGGCACGTTGTGCTTGTGACCCAGCCACGCCAGCAGCATCTGCCCCGACATGATCATTGCGTACGGATTGGCGATGCCCTTGCCCGCGATATCCGGCGCGGAACCATGCGTGGCCTGCGCCATCGCGCGCTGCGGCCCCGCGGAAAGCCCCGGCGCAAGGCCCAGGCCGCCGACCAGCGCCGAAGCCGTGTCGGACAAAATGTCGCCAAACGTGTTGGTGGTAACGATCACATCAAACTGCTGCGGCTTCATCACCAGCTTGGCAGCCATGGTATCGACCAGCACTTCGTTGAACGCGACGTCGGAATATTCCTTGGCCACTTTGCGGCACTCTTCGGCAAACATGCCGCAGCCGAGTTTGAACACCGTGTCTTTATGTACCGCGGTAACGATTTTGCGTTTGCGCGTGCGCGCAATATCGAACGCCGCACGCGCAACCTTTTCCGAACCTGCACGCGTAATCACTCTTATCGAAATCGTCACGTCGGGCGTAGGCCGGAACTCGCCATAGCCCATATGCAGATTGCGATCCGGCGGAAAGCCTTCGTTGTTTTCGCGCACCAGAATGAGATCAACGTCCTTGTAAATGCATGGAATGCCCGGATAGGATTTCGACGGACGAATATTCGCGAACAAATCATAGTGCCGGCGCAAAATCGGATGCGGATTGATCGAGTTGGGATTGTTCTTCGGATACGCCTGATGGCCGATCGGCCCCAGCACCCAGCCGTCGAGCGTGTCGAGTTTGTCGAGTGTGCCCGGCGGCATGGTGTTGCCCAGTTCATCGAACGCCTTGCGTCCGATAGGCACTGCATGCCAGTCGATGGGAAGATTGGCTTTCGCCGCCGCCGCGCGCATGACCTTGATCGTCTCTGGCACCACCTCCAAGCCGATATCGTCGCCTTCGAGTATGCCGATTTTTAATGCCCTGTCCGCCCGTGCCTGGTTCATCCGCGCCTCGGAAAAGCTTGAATTTTAACATGGGGCCACGCCGTGACCGGCTGGAAAATATTGTGTTTCACGCACAGCCGGCGGCAGATTAAGATGCGTGCATGAAGCCACTCCACACCGCCCGTCACGCCGCTGAGGCTTACCTGATCCAGGGCTACCTCGAATCGCACGGCATCAATGCCATAGTGCGCGGTGAGTATCTGGTCGGCGGCATCGGCGAATTGCCGGCCGATCTGTGCAAAGTGTGCGTGGTGGATGATCGCGAATTCGCCCGCGCCGATGATCTGCTGCGGCGATTCCTGCAAGGCGAGGCCGCACGCGAATATGCGCATGAGCGCTGGCGCTGCGCGACGTGTGACGAAGCGCTTGAAGGTCAGTTTACGTCCTGCTGGAACTGCGGTAGCGTGCGATCTTAGGGCCGATTAACAATCATTGCGTGAGCGCGCCGTTACGCGCCGTTTGGGCTTAACACAGGCTGCCATTCCCGCGCGTACACCAAGCATGCGGCGAACTACCGCGTACCGCGCTCACGCAAATTGCGGGTGGCGAGGTCGGTGATCTTTATGCCGTTGCCTTGGGGGCCTTCTTCAGTACGTCTGAAAACAAGCCAATCGGCGCTGCTTTTGGCGTTGGTTAACACCACGCCCTCGCCGCCCTTGTCGGATTTTGCCATTTCGTTGGCTGTGGCTTTGCGCCACCTTCCCTTGAGCAAGCCTGATGGCGAATCCCAAACATAGCTGCCGTCGGGGTTCACCACCACCGATCCTGCGTCGCCAAAATACTCGCCGCGCCGGTAGAGATCATTTCCCTTCACAAATGTTGTAGGCGCGCCCACTTTAAGCAGCCGCCATTTGCCGTTAAGTTCGTTCAACGAGGCGGGCGAACCGAAGTTCTCGCTCAGCGCGGCTGTAACATTACTCAGCGCACCATACTTTCCAAGCTGATTGGAAAATTCACCCACCGCCGTATAACGAAAGTTGACGCCGCGCCGCAATACCTCTTCGCGTAGCTGTTGCAAAACCTGCTCGCGCTTTGGATTGCTAAAAGGATCACCGGTACCCAGGCGCGTTTGCAGGAATCCCAGTACATCTTGCTGGCTCATTTGAGCACCGCCGCCTGCGCCAGCTTGCGGCACGGGCTCAACTATCGGCGCGGGATCCGCTTTGGACACGCGGCCTGTTCCCGGATTTGCGGCTTGTCTTGCCGGTGCAATTTGCGTTTGTTGCGGTTGATCGCGCGCAGGTGCAGCGCTGCCAGCGGACCTTACGTCGTTAAGCGCGTAAGCTCTTTGAAAGCCTTCAGGATAAAACTGAGTCGGCGTCTCCCGAATCAGCACCTGCCGTCCTCCTGGAACGTCTCTTACAAACGTCCCGGCTTCCCATTTTTCGGGCCAATTCTGCGCCTTGTATTCAACCTTGTCGCCGGGATTGTACGGCTGGGCATTTGCCGCCGTAACGCCAAACGCCGCCGCCAGAACAAGAAGCCCCATTGACACTGCGCGTCTCAATAGACTGATTTTCACTGCGCACCTCCGTATACAAAACAATAGCTTACGGCACATCGGCATGCACGCTCACTCAGCCAAACCAGCGCAGACGCCTGAATCCAAACCACAGCGCGACGGCCCATCCCGCCATCAGGCCAATCGAAAGGGGCGACGAAAATACAAGCTGGTCAGCCGCTAATCCAAAAATTCCGCCGATAATTCCCACCGAGATTGCCGCAGCGAACATTCCAAACACGATCGACAGGCCCGCCTGCAAGACCAGTTGGTTAAGATTTGAAGGCGCCGCCTGCAACACGTCATCGGCAATGGCATCCCACTCTGTATCAGACAACATGCCGGTCATTTCCAGGAAGCGGATTTTGCGGCCATCGTCAGTCTTGATAATAAACAGGCGCCGGTCGGAACCGGTGCGATGCGAGGTGCAGCGGAATGCACCCTTTTGAAGCTCGTCCACCGAGCCGTCGCGCCGGCGTAGTGTAATACGGGAACCGTCCACTTCAAGACTTTCAAGCAGGCCCGATTTCGATTTGGCCCAGCCGGCCTGTAATACGTTTTCACCCGCGGTCAGGTCGCGGGTGATATAGGTTTTGGGTTTGTTCGTGTTCATAGTCGTCAGGTGCAGTCAATCGAACGCACATTCGCTGCGTTCTAGTCGAGGTCGCCATTTAGCTTTAGATGCGTTACCTGCAACTGCGCCGGACGAAGGTACCACAGATGCGCGCAAAGTGTGTCAACGGAAATGGGATACAAGCGTTGAGGCATGCCGAAATTAATAACGCTGATCGACCCGATACTGTTGGCGTTTTACCCACGCAACCGCGCCGCACGCAGCAGCCGGTTTATCTACGATAAATGCATTGACGCGCGAGTAGATAGTGCTAGACTCGTATCGCGATTGCCCGCAGCACCTGCTGCGACGTATCATCGCTTCACCCAAGAAAGAGGTATACCTATGATTAAGCAAAAAATTGCGCATGTTGGCTTGGCCGTTCTTGGTCTCGCCGCTAGTGTCGGCTTTCTGACCACCAACGAAGCAAGCGCCAAGGGGTGCAACGGCGTTGTCAGCCAATTGGAATGGGGCTGCGCAGCCTGGGATAACAATAACGGGCCACAATTTCCGCACTACAAGAAGCCCGCAACGACACACGCTCCAGCGGCAAGAATCGCTCCGGCTGCTGCGCCGACTCAGGCGCAAAGGCCGGCCATTGCGCCCAATAGCGGAAATCGCCTCATCGGCAACGACGGCGCAGGTCTCGTTGCAGCGGGCGCGGGAAATGTCCAATCGAAGAGTGGTCTCGTAGCAGCGGGCGGGGGAAATTAAGCAGTAGTTCACCAACTGCGGAAAACACAAATCGCCATCAAGGATTGATGGCGATTTGTGTTTGTGGGTAGGTGCAGGATAGGCTCGCGTAACTGCAATGCGTAGGCGCAATCCCATTGCGCCGAACAGCTGATTTACAATACTCATTCAGCGCGATAGAACAACAGCTTCTTAATCAAGATGGACATCCTTTCGCTAACAGCGCTCACGTGAAGTGAACCATGGCCGTACTCTTTAAGTCGCCTCACAGTTACGGTTAAATCTTGACTGTCCCGACACGTAGCCGTAGCAGGACGTGTCGATGCCGGACGGTGGCGGCGGTTGTTGTGTGTCCTTGACGATGACGGTGCCCAGGAGATTGG
>JANMXV010000282.1:0-1610 GCA_031381325.1 Betaproteobacteria bacterium
GAAGTCGCTTGCCCACATCGACGGCGACACAGACGCCATGGTCGATATCATCAAGCACGACCTGAGCGGCGCTTACGCCTACCTCGAAATCGCGAAAACGCTTGCGCAGGCCCAGCGCTACGACGAAGCGCTGCAATGGGCGGAAGACGGGCGCAAAAAATTCCCGCAAGATATCAACCCCTCGCTGGAGGACTTTCTCGCCGCCGAATACCACCGCCGCGGCCGCCACGATGAGGCCATAGTGCTGCATTGGGCGAGATTTGAAAAACATTTCAACTTGCAGAGCTACGAGACACTCAAGGCCAGCGCGGACAAGAATCACACGTGGAACGCCTGGCGCGAAAAGGCGCTCGCGCATTTGCAAGCCGTCGCGCACAAAAATCCTTACACCGGCTCGATGTGGACACAATCCGGCGGCGGATTGCTGGTAGAGATACACCTGTGGGAACGCAAACCGGAGGCCGCGCTCGTTGCCGCGCGCACGCATGGCTGCACGCAGCATCTATGGCTGCAACTCGCCAAAGCGCTTGAAGCGGATAAGCCGGACGAAGCCATCCGCATCTATCAGGCGCAGATTGATCCTGTCATCAAGCGCGGCGAAAATGCAGCGTACTTCGAGGCCGTGCAACTGATCGCGCGATTAAGAAAACTCATGCACGCCGCGCAGCGCGACGACGAATACGCCGCCTATGTCGCGGGCGTGCGCCTGCGCAACAAAGCGAAGCGCAATTTTATCAAAGAACTCGACAAGCTGGCGGCGCAGAAGTAGCTGTAGCGCCTTGTGCATGTAGCCGCGTTCGACTGGGCCGACACAGCGCGTAGCCGCGTATCTTAAGCGACGCCGGTAGGATGTCGGTGACGAAGGAACCGCATCGGTCGAGTGGCGCAACTGCGTGACCGTGATCCCGATTGATGCGGTTCGCTGTGCTCACCGGCATACGTTCCGGGGTTTTGATGGCCCATGGCAGTCTGTAGATGGGTGAAGCCCATCATTCAATCTCAGACCGACGGAGGGTTACGGCCTACGGCCAGTAACCATCCCACGTACTGTCACGAGAAATTTTCGTCAAAATCGTCAACTTGTAACTAATAAAAGACTACAACGAACATGAACAACAAATACCTGTACGGCAGCGTGCCGGCCGAAGTCGATTCGGCGGCAGGGGTGCAAGGCATGATCATCCGCTCCTTTGACGGCAGCTTTATGTTTCGCGTGTACCGGGACCCGGAGCGATTTATGGATTACGAGATAAGACACGACGACCTGAGTGTCACGATTGACGCGGACGCGCTGGCGGCATTTTACAAAGTCGGCGAGCACAACATTCTTGACCACAGTCCGCCGGTGCTCGGCCTGAAGAAGATCGGCAGTGGAAGCGCGGATGGCGAGAAACGAAGTTCAAAAAAGGATCGAACAAAGAGATGAGCTGTGACAAATTTTTCAGACTGGCCCTGCATGGCGCGACCGCGAGCAAAGATTGCAGGCTGCTGGCACAACTCGCGCAAGACCTCAAGCGCCAGTCTATTTCCGGAAGCAGCCCCGAAATGCTCGGGCGCATGCGTCTTTTCTATCGCGCCTTACCCCGATTGAACGCACTAATTCCGTCATC
>JANMXV010000370.1:0-3178 GCA_031381325.1 Betaproteobacteria bacterium
CGTTGTCAAAGTTCCATTCTGATAATCGCGCACGGCCTGCTCGACCTCTTCGCGCGTGTTCATCACAAACGGGCCGTATTGCACGACCGGCTCTTTGATCGGCTTGCCGGCGATTAACAAAAATCGCGCCGCGCCGCCGTCGGCCGTCACCGTGATCTGGTCCCCCGGCGATAACACGCCCGCGCATTGCGCTTTCAGTGCCCGCGCAATGCCCGGCTCACCCGCCAGCAACGCGCCTTCGTAAAGATAGATGAACGCGCTGTAGTCATCGCGGATGTAATAGTGAAGCGGCGAACCGTTGGGCAACTCGACATCGAGATATCGCGGATCCGTGGTATGTCCTGTGATCACGCCATCAGTCACAACGCCCGCCACGTCAATCGTGCCCGCAATAATTTTCGCCGAGCCGCCGTCGGCCAGTGTCACCTGTGGAATATCTTCCGGCTCGATATCGCGGTACCACGCGGGTTTCATTTTTTCGTTCGCGGGCAGATTGATCCACAACTGAAAGCCGCGCATGCGGCCTTCGCTCTGCTGCGGCATTTCGGAGTGAATAATGCCGCGTCCCGCGGTCATCCACTGCGCGCCGCCGCTCTTGAGATCGCCACGATTGCCCATGTGATCTTCGTGCAGCAGGTGACCGTCAAGCATGTAAGTCACCGTCTCGAAGCCGCGATGCGGATGCGATGGAAAGCCCGCGATGTAATCATCGGGGTTATCCGTCGAAAATTCGTCGAGCATCAGGAACGGATCAACCGTGAGGCCGCGCTGACTGCCGAGGCTGCGGCGCAGTTTAACGCCCGCGCCGTCTGACGTGGGCACGGATTGAATCACCTGCTGCATGGTGCGCACAGTCATATGAATTACTCCGCTTTGATGTTTGCCGCGCGGGCGATTTTGGTGAACAATTCGATGTCGTCCGCCACCAGCTTGTCGAATTCGGCAGGCGTAGTGGGCCGCGCTTCCAGCCCGATGGGCGTCCAGCGTTGCTTCACATCCGGCTGGTTCAGAATACGGCGTATTTCACTGTTGAGCCGCGTGACAATGGGTTTTGGAACTTGCGCAGCGGTCAGCAGCCCGAACCACAACTCCGACTGATAGCCCGGCACGCCCGCTTCGGCGATGGTAGGAATGTCAGGCACCAGCGCATCACGTTGCGGCGACGACACGCCCAGGCCAACGAGCTTGCCTTCCTTTACTATGTTCACGCTGTTGGCAATGGGCGCCATGAAATATTGCACCCGGCCGGAAATGGTTTCGGTCACGGCTTCGGGTATGCCTTTGAACGGCACATGCACCACGTTGATGCCGGCGAGCGCCTTGAATTGCTCCGCCGCGAAATGCGTACCGCTACCCACGCCCGCCGATGAAAAATTAAGTTGTCCGGGTTTTGATTTTGCCAATGCGATCAGGTCTTTCACCGACTTCACCCCCAGCGCGACTGGCGCGACCAGTATGTACTTCGAGGTCGCCGTCTGCGTGATGCCCGCCAAATCCTTGCGCGTGTCGTACGGCAGCTTGGTATAAATTGCCGCCGCCACCGCATGCGCCGAGGACACCGACAACAACGTGTAACCGTCAGCATTCGCGGTTGCAACCAGATTCGCGCCCACCGTGCCGCCCGCACCGGGACGGTTATCGACGATCACCTGCTGCCTCCATGCTTCGGTAAGCTTTTGCGCGACAAAGCGCGCGGTAATATCTGGGCCGCCGCCGGGTGTGAAGCCGACGATGATGCGGATGGGTTTGCGCGGGTAATCCTTTGCGTCTTGCTGTGCGTATGCGTACGTAGCGAGCCACGCCAACGGCAACGCAGCGGCAATCCATCTCTTACGACGACACGACATTGAATACCCCGAACCTGTGGTAAACCAAACCAAATTTTATCATCGCAACGAAAGCAACATAAGTATTTGTTTCTATTGTATTTTTATAGTCCGTAGATTGGGTTGAGCTTGCGAAGCCCAACACACAACGTTCTGCCGCAACATTGTCTGGCGTTCCAAATCGGTGATGTTGGGGTTCCTTCGTCACCGCCAACCTACGTACTGGGCGCGTAACCGCAAGTCATCGCGGACAATCCCCCTGAGAGCCGGCGAGCCTACTGCACCCTAACCACCACCTTCCCCACCATCGCATTCGACTCCACATACTTTTTCGCCTCCGGCAACTGATCAAACGCAAACACCTTATCCACAACCGGCGCAATGCGTCCATCGTTCAGCATAGGCGCCACGTCCCGGATAAAGCAGCGCATGGCCTCGGCTTTTTCTTCCACGGTGGCCTTGCTGTTGGAGATGCCGTAGACCTCAAAGCGATTGGCGTGCAGCGCATTCAGATCGATCTCGGCTTTCAGCACGCCATCGACGTAACCCACAATGCCGATGCGCCCTTTGCGCGCCAGCGAGCGCACCAGTTCCGCGAACACCGAGCCGCCGACGAGATTGATGGCGAGATCGACGCCTTTGCCGCCGGTGAGTTCTTTCACCTTCGCCGCGAAATCCGGTTTGCGCGTGTGGATGCCGTGATCCATACCCAGCGCTTTCAGTTTCGCCAGCTTATCCGCCGAGCCGGAGGTGCCTATCACCGTGCAACCCAGGGCCTTGCCGATTTGCACTGCGGCCACGCCCACGCCCGAAGATGCGCCTGCCACCAGCAGCGTTTCGCCTTTTTTTAGTTTGCCGTACGGCGGGAAAATCAATTCATACGCCGTGAGAAAGGCCACGCCCACCGACGCTGCCTGCTCCCAAGTTAACTTCTCCGGCAGCGGCATCAGTTGCTCCGCGCGCGCGGCGCAATATTCTGCCCAGCCGCCCATCACACGGCCGTACACTTTGTCGCCCACTTTAAAGCCGGTGACGCCTGCGCCCACCGCATGCACCACGCCGGCGCCGTCGCCGCCGCCGAGTTTCAGCGGGCCGCCATGCACCACGCTGCCGACGATGAGTTCACCACGATTGAGCGACGAACCATAATTGCGGATAACGACTTCGTCCGCCTTGGGTTCGGGAATCGGCAATTCGCGATATTCGAGTTCAACAGATTTGTCATCAGATTTTATCCAGCAGGTTTTCATGGTGGCTCCGTTCGGTTTTGAATGGTTGCGATAAACAACTTGGCAGGGACTGCGCCCGTATTCGCCGGGACTGCGTCCCGCGGCTTTGCTATTATCGCACCC
>JANMXV010000422.1:0-10380 GCA_031381325.1 Betaproteobacteria bacterium
GCGTTCGAGATCCTGGAGGGGTTGCGGTAGGGTGGAATACGCAGGCCTAGTGTCCTGAACCTGAACATGGAGTAACACAATGCCAAAACTTATCCCGGTAGCCGATGAATTGAGTAAACCGTTTTGGGATGCGGTCAACGCGAAGCATCTGGTCTTGCAGCACTGCGGCGCGTGCAACAAGCTGCAGTACCCACCGCAGAAAACCTGCCAGGTCTGCGGGTCGGACGCCAAGCTGACGTGGAAAGAGGTCAGCGGCAAAGGCCACATCGCCACCTATATCGTCATCGAGGATGGGCGGCTCAACCGGCGCATGCCCGATCAGCCGTACAACCTGGCGATGGTCACCCTCGATGAGGACCCGACCGTCAATTTCTACTCCAATCTGCCTGGTACCCCGCCGTACAAGGTGCCTGTAGGCGCTGCCGTCGAGGTGACGTTCGAAGAAGTAGCGCCGAACCAATTGATCCACGAATGGCACGTGGTATAGGAGATAACACATGGCCGAACAAACTAAATACGCGTGGCGCAGGGACAAAGACGGTCTGGGCGTCTGGGAACATCGCGGCAAAGTCGCGGTGGCCGGGTACGGGCATTCGCCGGTGGACCGGCGCTGGGACGGCGTTTCGATGGACCAGACGCTGGGCGCCTACTGCATGCTCGCCTGCCAGAAGGCGATGGACGACGCCGGCGTGACGGCAGACCAGGTCGACGGCATCATCTGCTGCGACAGCCACATTGCCGGCCCCAGCGGCGGCTCGGCATCGAAGTGGGCGCCGCGGCCCTACTTTGCTCCGCCCTACGACTCCGAGTTGGGATTGACGCTGGTGAACGCGCAATGGCTCATCAAGACGATGGGACTCAAGAACGTCAAGTTCGCTCCCACGGGCCTGCCGACGATCGGCGAAATGGTCGGCATGGCATCACAGGCCGTAGGCGATGGCCAGTGCACCACGTGCCTCGTGATCTATCCCTGCGGCAACCTGGAAGGGCGCTACCGCCGCGGCGGCGAAAACGCCGACGATTACGCGCGCGGCGCCCGCCAGTGGACAGTGCCTTGGGGCAATCACGGCGGGAATGACTTCATCAATACCTTCCCGCACAACCAGTATTGCCTCAAATACGGCGGCCATCACGACGATCTCGCGCCTTTCGTGATCAATCAGCACAAGAACGGTATGCTCACGCCTTGGGGGTTCAACGCCACCCATGGGGTCGAGCCGATCACCGTTGAAGACTATGTGACTTCCCGCTACATCCTGAATCCACTGCGGCTATGGGATTGCGACCGCCCGGTGCAGGCGTCGACCGCCTATCTCTTCACCACCGCGGATCGCGCGAAGGACATGCGTCAGAAGCCGGTCTACGTGCTGAACCATTCGCAGCACAACTTCAAGCAACCCAGCACGCAGGCAGGCCTGGATGTCATCGAGATGTGGACCGACCGTGCGGCCAAGCGGATGTACGAGGGCGCGGGACTGGGCCCGAAGGACGTCGATATCTTTAACCCGTACGACGGATACTCCGTGATGACCCAGTTCTACCTGGAGGCTTTCCAGTGGCACGGCGTGAAGCGCGGCGACGCCTTCGCGTTCTACGCCGGCGATATCAGCGTCAAGGGGCCGCATCCCTTCAGCTCCAGCGGCGGCAACCTGGGTAATGGACGCACGCGCAGTGCCATGTACACCGACAGCATCGAACAGTTGCGCGGCACCGCCGGCAAACGTCAGGTGACGGTTCGAGCCGACACCGCGCTGGCGGCATTTACCACACCCCCCAACGGCGGCTGGATCATGTTCGGCAAGCACCCGAATTGATTGGAAGGAGAACCCCATTTGGCAAAGCTCATCAGTTTTGACATAGACGGAACGCTTGAGACCGGCGATCCGCCGGGTTGCATCACCATGGAGCGAGTGCGAAAAGCACTGGAGTTGGGATACATCATCGGCAGTTGTTCAGACCGCACGGTCAGCAGCCAGCAGCGCATGTGGATGGAACATGGCATTACCGTCGCATTCACGGTGCTGAAGCACCGGCTCGATCAGGTCAAAGCCGAGTTCAGCGCGGAACAGTATTTCCACATAGGCGACACCAACATCGACCGCTATCACGCTGAACAGGCCGGATTTGTATATTTCTTTCCCGATACTTCCGTGGATCATCTCTGGATACTGGAGTGAGTCCAGCGGCACGGCCGCTGCGCGAAGCGCGCTTCAGATGTAAGTAAAGGTTTCCGATAGGCCCAGACGCAAAGCGCCTTACAATGCGGCCGGTTGAATGCGATTCATCGGGCTTTTGTGTGGGTGATAAACCACTACTGTCGTTCCCGCGCAGGCGGGAACCCAAAACACAGTGCCACATTAGAAACTAAATAAAACCCCCCCAGCGCGGGAAAGAAAGGGTTACTCATGTATTCTTCGGCGAATGCTGTGGCGTTCACGTCTGTACCAACAGTAAAATCTGATGAACCCTGAACGTTATTCAACCGTCCCGTCATTCTGGGCCGCAAGCGCAAATCCGCATCCCGATCTGGCGCATCTGACAAGCGATATCGACACCGATGTTGCCATCGTCGGCGGCGGATACACCGGGCTCACCACCGCACACTATTTGCAGCGCAGCGGTATCGATTGCGTCGTGCTGGAAGCGAACGATGCCGGGTGGGGCGCGAGCGGGCGCAACGGTGGCATGGCCGTGCTGCGCTATAAGAGCGGTTGGTCAAACCTTGCGCAGCAGGTCGGGCTGGACACGGCACAGCATATGTTCCGCATGCTTCACGATGCCATCGACTCGCTCGAAGCCACGTTAGGCGAATACGGCATCGACTGCGCCTTCAGCCGCTGCGGACACCTGACCGCGGCACACGGTCCCAGGCCGCTGGCGGCACTCGAGGCCGACGTGCGCTGGCTGCAACGCGAAATGGGCTATGAAGGCGCGACGGTGCTGTCGCGCGAGGAAACCTGCCGCATGATCGGCAGCAACGAATACATCGGCGCCTGTCTCGAACGCCGCTCAGGCGCCATCCATCCGCTGAAATTTCCGTCTCACTCCGGACCGGCGCATGGTGTTCGGATCGCGCGGCCATCTATCGGGAAGCAATGAGGCGTGGGCATTCGAGGGCATCGAATCGGCCATGCATCGGGTGTTTCCGGCTCTGCGCAATGCACGCATCGATTACCGCTGGAACGGCAAGGTCGGTTTTTCACTGGATTTTTTCCCGCACTTCGGCGAGGCGGAAAAAGGCATCTATTACGGCATCGGCTATAGCGGCCGCGGTGTGGTGCTGACGCACCTGGTGGGCAAGTCGCTGGCGGCGATGTTGCGGGGCGAATCCGTCGATGCCGGGCCGCTATCGCGCAGCGACTTTCGTCCGCTACCGCTGCAGGCTATGTATCCGCTCGGCATACGCCTGTACACTGCGTACTATCGATGGCTCGATGCGCGAGAACAAGCACGTTGAACGCCTTTAGGGGTCTATGAAATTATTTTTCGAACGCGATATTGACGAGGATCCTGGCGAACCTGGCGCTATCCGCTTTCATCAGTGCGGTGAACTGCGCCGGCGTGGAGATGAACGGTTCCCCGCCCAGGCTGGCCAGCCTTTCCTTGACGTCGGGCATGCTCAGAATTCTGGCAATCTCATTCGATAGTTTATCGATGATAGCCTTTGGCGTACCTACAGGCGCCACAACACCGTTCCAGTTTCTGACATTGAAGCCAGGCACACCGGCTTCGGCAAAAGTGGGCACTTTGGGGAGTGCCATTAAGCGCGTCTCGGCGGCAACAGCGAGAGCCTTGATTCTACCGGTCGTGATGTAGGGCACCACGGTGATCGCGGTCGCCAGGTACACCTGCACCTGACCGCCGACTAGATCGTTGAGAACCTGACCGCCTCCCTTGTAGGCGATGTGTTGCATCTTGATCCCCACCACGCCGGTTAGTATCTCGGCCGTCAGATGTGCTGCTGATGCAATGCCGGACGTACCGTAGTTGATCTGTCCCGGCCTGGCCTTCGCGTGAACGATAAATTCCTTCAAATCATTGACCGGTATAGCCGGATGGATCGTCAGAACATACGGGCTGTTATTGACAGTGGCAACCGACGCAAAGACCTTGGTCGCATCGTAGGGGTAATTGGGTACCACCAGCGGGTTGATGAGATGCGTCATGTCTACCAAAAGAATTGTGTGGCCATCGGGTGCAGACTTAACCAGGGCATCCGAGCCAACGACAGTGTTACCGCCGGGCCGATTATCCACAATGACTTGCTGACCCCAGCTTTCGGTCAGCTTCTGGCCGAGAAGGCGGGCGGTAAGGTCTCTATTGGCGCCCGTAGTGCTGGGCACAATGAAGCGGATCGACTTGCTGGGGTAAGACTGCTGGGCGCCCGCATTACCGCAGAGGGCCATCAGCGCACCCACGGCGAACATTGTGCATGTGGTGGAAGTTGGCATCATGGGTCTCCGAAATGAGCGACGCGAAACGCGATACTGAATTCCGGTCTAACTGTGCGGCATTCTCGCCAAATTCATTGCAGCGGGCAGCGGCATGCCGGACAGGCTCCAGATGTTGCGCTTGCGAAACGCCTGCGCATTCGGAAAGCGATTTGCCATGCCATGGGCTGCGGCCATAGCGGCAGCAGCCGCCCCGCCTTTAGCCGTAACTTCGCTGACCAGCCGCGCGTCGCTCATATCCGCTGCACTGAGTATCCGGCCGGAAAGTATCAGCTCCAGACTCTCACCCAGAAAGGTCATGCGTGGCAGCAAAACCGTTGCCAGGCGGTAAGGCACAAAGAGATGCGGGTCGGCGAGCCCAAACAGTGCGCCTTCGCCGGCGATACGTAGATCGCAACTCAATGCCAGCTCGAAGCCCAGACCGTAGCACGGGCCTTCGATGGCGGCGATGACCGGCTTACTGATCTGCAACGGAAACAGTTCGTCGTCAGGTAGCGGCGAGATCGAATCGCCGCTCGCCAGCTCTTGCACATCGTGCCCGATAGAGAACACATAGTCTGCGCCCTGCAGCACCGCTACGCGCAACTCGTCAGCGTCCTCGAACGCCTGCCACGTTTCTGCCAGTTGTTGCTGCAGTTCGCGGTTCAAGGCGTTGCCCTTGCCGGCCCGCGTAAGTTCGACGACGAGGACATTGCCTTCGGTTCTCTTGATGAGTAACGCCATGATCTTCTCCTTGTCTGAGTGCTAGTTGCCGGACCAACCCGGAAGCTTCGACTCTAAGCTGACCCGCAGGCCGCGCCGGTAATCGTCACTCTCGTGTGGTGGGAAGCGCTGTTCCATCGCCAGGGCAGAGGCCAGAGGCACGCCCAGGCTCTGTAAGACGCGTTCCTTGTGGTACTGAACGTAGGTCATCGGGCGGCGGCAGATCTCGCGGGCGATCTGCTTCGCGCGCTGAACGCTCTGGCCTGTCGGCACGACTTCGTTGGCGATACCCAGCTCGACGGCGCGATCCGCCGTCAACGGGTCGCCCGTCCACACGATCTCAAGGCCGCTGGCGAGGTAGGTGAGAAAGTGCAGCTTGTGCGTTGTGGCCTTCGCGCCCATGCCGCGCTTGACTTCCGGCAAGCCCATCTTGGCATGGCTCTCGATAATGCGTATGTCGCAACCCATCGCCATCTCGCAGCCGCCTGCCAGACACCAGCCGTTGATCGCCGCAATCACCGGCTTATAGAGATGGAAGTTATTCGCCGTGAAGGAGGGAGCAATGCCCGCGGCACGTTGCGCATCGATCAAGGCTTGCGCCGATTGCGCGCCCAGCTCGCGGGCGCGCTTGTCGTTCTCACGCAAGTCGGCGCCGGCGCAAAAAGCGCGGTCGCCGACACCGGTGATGATCATTACCTTGAGCGTGGCATCGTCGCGGAACTCGAACCAGGCGTCCTCGAGCGCTTCGCGCAGCCCGCCGCCCATGGCATTCATGCGTTCAGGGCGGTTCATGCGCGCGATCAAGATGCCTTCTTCGCGCTCCTTGATCAGGATGGGCGCGGGGGAATTTTCCGTGTGTGACTGAGACATGTTCGTTTCCATTCTTAGCGGTTGTGCCAGACCGGCCGGCGATTTTCCACAAACGCGCGGGTGCCCTCGATACGGTCCTCGCTCGCGTACGGGTTGGGGCCCAGCTCCAGGGTCTGGGCGTAGTGAAAAGGCACGCCGATCGAGCGCAAAGCGATTTCTTTCTGAAAATTGCGCGTTACCGGCGCATACAGCAGCAGTTCCTCGGCGAACTTCACTGCGGCGGTGATGGCATCGCCCTCCGGCACCGGGATCGTGGTATCCATCACATCCATCGGAAAGCGTCCGTCTGCCGGCGGCAACTGCTTGAACGGTCCCTTGGTAGCAAGCCGGTTTACCAGCCCGATGCGCTGGGCCTCCCGTACGCTGTAAGTGCGATTCAGCCACAGCATCTCGAACGTTTTGGAAGCGCCTACCAGATTGAGCAGCCAGGCAGCCAGCACATCGGGCTCGCCCGCGCCGCCGCTGAAGTCGGCAGCGAACGACGCCGTCTCGTCCGCGATCCGCAGGTCGCAACTCAAGGCCAGGGCCAGGCCTTCGGCACGACACTGGCCCTGAATCGCACAGATCGTCGGCTTCCACACTTCCACGAAGCCCCCCGCCCAAAACGCGTAGCACTCGCGCTGCTCCCGATACGAACTGGGCGCCTGTACGCTGGCGCCGACGGCGAAGTCCGGGCCTTCGGCAGAGATAACTGCCATCCAGGCATCGCTGTCCGCCTTGTACCGTAGCAAAGCGCGATTCAGCTCACGCCGCGTCTCCGGGTCGAATGCGTGTGACGGGGCATTCATTTGGATACGGGCGATCCTGTCCTGCTGCGTATACGTTACCTTTGCCATAGACTTCTCTCTTTTAACTTACCTTCACGGAGCGCGGCAGGGAATTCCCATTTCATGTGTATTTGGTTCGTCGCTTTGCGATTTTTGATGAAGGCCACATGCGCGTCATGACCGTTGAAATTGTTAAACGACTTCCGGGTATAAAGTGCAGCGGACACTCCCATACGGTGGCCGTCGATAACGTAATTGTAACGCGCATAGAGTCGCCACATCACGACATGGTCCTGAAGTATTAGACCCGTAGGAGTGATACTCATGGCGTGGCAAAATGTGTTCTTTCTGCAATCAAATAGACGGTGGAATAGTTATGTTTGAGAAAATTGTGTTGCGGCGCTGCACCTCTGGTGAGGCAATGACTCTAGGCGAAATTGCTGAGGCAATGCTTTTTTATCAAAACGTCCATCTCATCATAGACCATGGCTTACTGAGCGGCATTGTGGATCTGATTGGGATTGAGGGATTGCTGGATTTATTGGATCGAAACGTAACAGCAACCTACTCTCCAGACATGCTAGGCACTTCCACCACAAAAATTGGCGCGATCGATCACCACAAATTTATAGGATTTCAGTTTTCAGGAGATCAAGAAGCAGGGCAACTTCGTGGGAATCATAAAGTGATTGAACGAATTCTCGTTCGCAAGGGATACGATAAAAAGAAAGCTGGGCTACTAACAGAGCGCTTTCTAAAACGCGTATCAGTGAAAGCTATTGCGAGCGACAAGTTTTTTCCTGGCGGCATATGTAACGCGGCTACCCTCGACCTTTATGAAAACGCATTTCTCGTTGAAGCTGTTAATGAAACTCTATTCCGCACTGAAGGGGCAACGAGAATAAATGGTCTGACTATGGAAGTTATACCCACACATGCTGGCTTTCACGTTCTAAGCAATATTGATTTTTTCGCTATCAACACAGTCCGAAGCCAGATGGCGCCTCCTAGAGAACCTCTTACTCTTGCCCATTTTCTTCAGTCTGTGTTCGAGGCTCGCGCCGATATGATGTTAGCGTCTCACTATGGCGGTGATTTCCGAACGAGTGATACTTCGTCGGGGGTTATAGCAGTACGATCTCGCGAGCTGTTGCATAGAGCAGGTTTAAATCTCGATCAAATTTCACTTTTTCAGAATGTGGTGATCGCCGAAGGACGTACTGTTAAGGAAGCAATTAACAGCGGAGACAAACAGTTTTCTGATTTTCTCAAACTAATTGATCGTTCGGATCGTTTTAAAGGATGGATCTCGAAAATTCATCCTGATCAAGCTATCGTGACTGCTTACATTTCAGAGATGAGTAGAGTTGACTGGATTCAGTCGCTTCCTGCTAAGATTCTCAGGTATTCCATGAGCACAGTTGCAGATTTCATTGAACCACTATTGGGTACAACACTTTCCGCGGCCGATACATTTTTGTTGGAAAAACTTTTAAAGGGGTGGCGGCCACACCATTTTGTCGAGAAGCAGTTAAAGCCATTTGTTGCAGAGAATCGATAGTTGTTTCTACCAACGCCTAGTCAAGGCGCCGAATTTCCCACAGGCTCAAACACAATAGCCTGATCAAGCAGGCGGCTTATGTCCTGCGTTTCATAGCCCACCTCGGCCAATATCACTCGCGTATGTTCCCCAATACGCGGAACCTTTGTTTCGGGCGTATCTGCCTCCAGCGGCTGCATACCCGGGAGGTTCGGGTGCGGTACGCGTCCAGCGACGGCCTGCTCCGACCAGGTGAAAACCTGATTCACTTCAGTCTGCTGATGCGTGAACAGTTCGGCATAAGTGTTCACACGCTCATTGAGTATGCCGGCCTCGCGCATCAGCGCGCACCAGTATTCGGAGGGCTGAGTGGCAAAAGCCTCGCCGGCGATGCGCAGCATTTCTTCGCCGCGCGCCCGTCGTCCGCTGCCGGTTGCCAACGTGGGGTCTTCGCCAAGATCGGGGCGGCCGATGATGCGGCAGAATGGCTGCCATAACGTGTCCTTGAGCACGCTGACATTGACTGAGCCATCCGCGGTGCGCAAGGTGGCGACCGGGAAAGAACCGCCCGGCACCGTTGCACCGCCGGTCATCACATGCTCGATCATGCGCACGGTCTGCAGACTCGCCGCACCTTGCAGCAGGCTGGCATCGATGTAGCGTCCCCGGCCGGAATCCCGGCGCGCATACAGCGCCATCGCCACCGCCTGAAACGCGAGCTGCCCGCTGGCATTGTCGATCGGCCAGCATTCGAGCCGGTGCGGCATACCATCCACACGCCCCTTGTTGATGCTCATCATGCCGCTGAACGCCTGCAGAATCGCATCGGTAGCGGGCTGCGATTGCATCGGACCGCGCTGTCCGAAGCCGGTTACCGAAAGGTAAATGACGCCGGGATTGTATGCGGCAATCTGCGCATAGGCAAAACCGAGGCGCTCCATCACGCCCGTGCGAAAGTTCTCGATAAAGACATCCGCCCGTTTTGCCAGCTTGTGCAGCAGTTCGGAGCCCTCGCGATGTTTTAGGTCGAGCGCGATACTGCGCTTGCCGACGTTGGTGGCAATCGCCATCGCTGTCATGCCGTCCTTGCCGGCTGTGATGCCGCGCGACCAGTCGCCTTCCTTCGGCTCGATTTTGATCACGTCGGCGCCGTAGCGCGCCAGCATCATGCCGGCGGTCGGGCCGGCGATGCCTTGACTGGCATCCACGACCCGGATGCCTTCAAGCGGGAACTCGTGACTCATCTGCTTTTCCTCGCAGCAACTTGGTTAGTAGTAAACTGGCAACACACAAACGATATATTATATAACTATTTGATATTATTGAATAATTTGTAACACTTGGAGGTAACTATGCAAATTCGATTGGGACGATTCGCCTTATTGTATGGGCTGATGGCATGGTGGGTGACACCGTCTTTTGCTCAATCCTACCCTACACGCCATATCGAACTGGTATCGGCCACCGGTGCGGGCGGCGGCTCCGATCTGGTGGCGCGCATGGTCGCAGACATTATCGCCAAGGAAAAACTGCTGCCGCAGCAAGTGTTCGTGGTAAACAAGCCGGGCGGCGGCGGCGCGGTGGGGCAAACCTATGTTGCAGCCAGGCGCGGCGATCCTTACATCTTCATCCAGACGACGATAAACCTGGTCACCGTGCCGATACGCACCGGACTCGATTTAGGCGTGGACAAGTTTCAGACGCTGGGCGCCATTGGGTTTGATCTCAACAGCCTCGCGGTCGCCGAGAATTCGCCCTACCGCACCCTGAAGGATTTCCTCACGGCCGCGCGCGACAAACCGAAAACCATCAGCGTCGGCATTACCTCTCCCGGCGGCGGCGCGCACAGCATGATGCATCGCCTGGAAAAATTTTCGGGCGCGCGCTTTAACATGGTGTCGTTCAAGAGCGGCGCCGAATCGGTAACCGCGGTGATGGGCGGACACATCCAGGCCACCGCCGAAAATCTGGGCGAGGTCATAGGGCAGGTCGAGCAAAAAAAATTACGCCTGCTGGGCGTACCCTCGGTGAAACGTATCGCCGGCTTGCC
>JANMXV010000543.1:0-28711 GCA_031381325.1 Betaproteobacteria bacterium
TGCGCTCCCTGCGGTTTAGCCGCGATATTCAAATGTCATCGGCTCCAGCGGCTCGCGTTCGAGGGTATCGTGCAGCAGCGCTTCGTTCTCGCGCCACGCCAGTTCCTTTAACCGGCAGTGCATGTTCCACTTTCCGTCACCGGACGCGGTGACGCCGCAGCCGTGCCGGGCAGGGCGGCTGGCGGCGGGATCGAACGCGCTGAGAATGATGATCGGCACGCGCGGCGCTTTGCTGCGCAGGTCCTGCGCCGCCTCAAGCAGGCGCTGTTGCGCCGCGTCGCCGCGCGCGTTGCCGTCGAGCAACACCATATCGCAGGTTTTCAGATCGCAGGTCTGGACCTCGTCCAGCGTGCGGCATTCCACGCAATGCCCGGCATCCCCCAGCAGGTCCTGCAGTGCCTTGGGAGGGATGCCGGGCTTGCCCGCCTCGACCAACACAACCACTCTCATGCAGCTTTCCGTGACGCATGTTCGGGCAGCGTGCCGAATAGCGCGAACTCGGTGGTCGCGTCAATTTCCAGCGAGCACGCCACCGTAAGCACCCGCCCGATCTTGATCGGCGGCCCGAGCCGCTCAACGTGGACACCGAGCTTGCGAAACATGCGTTCGATGGCGACGCTGGTGACGCTAACATAACGTTCGATACCGTTTTCATGGGCGAAACGCACCGCAGCCTGAACCATGCGCACCGGAATATTGCTCAGGCCAAACCCCGCAGCATTGGCGTTGCCCTCGACCATGGCAAAGCGGCTGAGCTCCCACACGTCTGAGCGTTGCGGTGCGGGCTGTCCAGCAAGCAGTTGCGGAAAGACATCCTTGAGCATGTACGGTCCATTGGTGGGCAGCAAGCGCCAGCACGCCTCAAGCCCGTCATCATTGCCGCGCACCAGCACATAAACTGAATTGGCATTGTCAAACTCGTCGTACTCCATACCATCATCGCTGGTCACTTCCCACCCGAGGCGATCATGGAACACGGTATGCCGCAGACGGTACATTTGCTGCATGGTCGTTTCGTTGAGTCGCGCGTCGCCGCGTTGGGTCAGAAGTATTTCGCTCATGGCATTGCCCTCTCTTCAGGTTGAAGTCGAGAACAATGAAAGCGTACAAACTCATGCGCGAATAGCTGTTAGAAGTAACAGGTGGCTAGGCTGTCCTCCAAAAAACGCGACCGATCAAAGACTTCGACGAGAAGACCACATAGCGGCGCAGGCGCGATGACCGCGCAGCACAGCGTCACTTTAGGGGACATTAAATCCGCCTCACAGAGCGCCCGTTAAGCGTCCATTAAAGGGAGCGCGAGCGGATGTTTCTATTTATTTTGTACGGTGCTGCGACGAACAGAAAATTCAGGGTGCAACAAGGCCTAGCGTGAGCGCGCGCGCCACGGCGTGCTGGCGTGTAGCGACCCCCATTTTGCGCGTGGCATTCTGCAGATGAAAAACCGCCGTGCGTTCGGCGATGTGGATGATGTTGGCGATTTCCCAGGCGGTCTTGCCCTCGGCCGCCCAAGTTAAACATTCCTTTTCGCGTTCGGTCAGCGTCGGCCGGCGCAACGGTGCAGTGTGCTTGCTCAAGACGATGCGCTGGATCGCCTCGTGCAGGTAGCAGGCGAGCAATTGCGCGTGGCCGAGGGTGCCGAAAACATCGCGCCGGGCGTCGTCGGGATTGGTGGGAGTCGCCAGGCTCAGCATGGCCGCCTCGCCGTGCCCGCCCTGGATAGAAAGCGTCACGCCGCCGCCGAGGCCAAAATCCCTTGCCTCGCTCATCATCTGCTCCAGGGGCTGGGAATTGAAGTGACGCTGCTCCCAAACTATAGGCACTACGCGACGCTGCTTGATACAGTGCGTTACCGTGGGATCGATAGCCTGGTAGCCGGCTTCGATATAGCGGTCGCGCCAGGCGTTCGGATAGCCGCTGAACACAAACTGGTACGGCCGGGTCAGGGACGTGTTCACCTGCACTCCATAGATGAAATGTTCGTAACCGAGTTGGTTGACGATTTTCTTGGTAGCGGTGTGCAACGCCTCCGTTGAGTTGCAGTTGAGAGTGGACTCAAGCGTGTCGAGGTCAGTCATGTAATTCACCCTATTCCAGCGATAAGATTATTAGCGAGGCGCGCATTGAATAAGCTCCACCTGATCGGATTCTGGAGGACTAGGTGCTTTATGATTTTCTTTGCTCGCGGACAAGCACCACTATCCGCTTTTCTTTGCTCGAGAACAAGCGCCACTATCCGCATATTAACGCTGCCATCTGTACGACAGCGCACATAGGAGCCCGTCAGCGTGCGGCCAAGCAGGAACGCAGCCGTCAAAGCGCCGCTATGCGCACTGGCGAATACGTTGCGGATTCGCGCTATAAAAAGAGATACGGTTGCCTTGCTTCCTGTAGGGCGTGAATTTATCCGGGATAGATTAAGTTATTGATTTAATTCATTATTTATTTCTTCCAACCATAGGCGCACAGAAGTCACCCGAATTAGAACTGGTGAAATTGGTGAACCGTTGGATCAATGTCTGTTGCTAGCCAAAGGCTGCTGCCCGGCGTCGATAAGGCCGCGATAATTGTCTCGTTCATAATCGTATTCTGTACGTTGACGTACAGATTACTTGAAACAGTTTCAACTACCTTCCTCTTTATCTATGGATCCTACGTCAGCAATGCCAGCACTGCCCGCCGCTGTCGCTCAGCCGACCCCGCAAGACCTTGCGCTGTCGGGTTCCTGGACGGCTCGCGGTATCGGCGCCATTGAACACCAGCTTGAATCGGTGCATGCGCCTTCCAAAACGGAGGTTGTTGCGGATGGCGCGCGAATTGACGCACTGGACACGGCAGGCGCATGGGTGTTGCAAAAATTGCTGCTGCGGCTTCGTGGCGAAGGCATAGTCGTGACCCTGAGTGGCTTGCGCCCGGAATTTGCCAAGTTGCTCGACGTCGTGGCGCAACACGTCGCCGATCAAGCCGCCCAACCTGCACCTGCCGCCAAGCCGTTACCGACGGCGCTAGAGCGTATTGGCCGCAGTGCTGAAGCAACGCTTAGCCAAACAATTGCGCTGCTTAGTTTCGTCGGCGAAAGCGCTCTCGCGCTTGCCGGCGCCGTCGTGCATCCGGCGCGATTGCGCTGGCGTCCCATGCTATTTAACATCCGGACAGCCGGATTCGATGCACTGCCCATCGTCGGGCTGCTGTCGTTCCTGCTCGGGGTCGTGGTGGCGTATCAGGGCGCCGACCAGCTCAGGCAATACGGCGCCAATATCTTTGTTGCGGATCTTGTCGGCCTGTCGATGTTGCGCGAATTCGCACCGTTGATCACGGCCATCATCATCGCCGGACGCTCGGGTTCTGCCTATGCCGCGCAGATCGGAACGATGGCCGTCACTGAGGAAATTGACGCCATGCGCACGCTTGGCATTGCACCGCTGGATCTGCTGGTGCTGCCGAAAATCCTCGCGCTCGTAATTGCGCTTCCGCTGCTGACCCTATTCGCGGACGTACTCGGCGTATTCGGCGGCATGATTATGGCGCGCTCGCAGCTCGGCGTCGGCTTCGACGACTTTCTTGATCGCTTCGTCAAGGCAGTCAGCGTCACCGCTTTTCTGATTGGCATCTGCAAGGCGCCCGTATTCGCGTTCATCATTGCAATCGTTGGCTGCTTCCAGGGATTTCGTACCAAAGGCGGCGCCGACAGCGTGGGCCGCCAGACCACGCGCAGCGTTGTTCAATCGATCTTCCTGGTGATCGTTGCCGACGCGTTGTTCTCGGTCGCCTTTAGTGCACTGGACCTCTGACATGCAAGGTACAGTGCAGACTACGGTAGAAAATATCATAGAAATCAAAAAGTTATCGACGCAATTTGGCAAGCATGTCGTGCATTCTGAAATCAATCTCGAAATCCGTCGCGCGGAAATATTCGCGCTGATCGGCGGCAGCGGCTCCGGTAAATCGACGCTGCTGCGCGAAATGATCCTGCTGCATCGTCCGGATTCAGGCTCCATTCGAGTGCTCGGCGTCGATCTGCAAAAGTTGGGGGACGACGAAGCACTCGCGCTGCGCCAGCGCTGGGGCGTGATGTTTCAGCATGGCGGGTTGTTCGGCTCGCTTACGGTGACTGAAAATGTCGGCTTGCCGCTGCGCGAGCATACGGCGCTTGCAGATGTTTTGATCGACGAAATCGCGGCGTGGAAACTCGCCATGACCGGTCTCAAGCCGGAGGCCGGCGCGCAGTATCCGTCGGAACTCAGCGGCGGCATGATGAAGCGCGCCTCGCTTGCCCGCGCGCTGGCGCTGGACCCGGAATTGCTGTTTCTCGACGAGCCGACCGCCGGCCTGGATCCGGACAGCGCCGGCGGCGTCGACGAGCTGGTGCGCAAGCTGCGCGATCTGTTCGGCCTGACCATCGTCATGATCACGCACGACCTCGACTTGCTGTGGCAGGTTGCCGACCGCGTCGCCGTCCTCGCCGAGGGCAAAGTGCAAGGCGTCGGCTCGATGTCCGAACTCTCGCGCATGGACCATCCTGGCGTCCGGCAATTCTTCGATGGTCCGCGCGGCAGAACTGCGCAGGAGCAGGGTAAGCATCAGACCAAAACGCAAACCGGCGAAAATAGCGAGGGGGCATCATCGAAACCAAAGTGAACTATGCGCTGGTCGGCGCCTTCGTGCTGGTTCTGGGTGCAGCACTGATCGCTGGGGTGCTATGGCTCGCCTCGGGCGGCGCCTTCAAGCAAAAGTATGACCTGTATTTGGCACACCTGGACGAGTCGGTAGCCGGCCTCAATCTGAACGCGCCGGTGAAATACAACGGGGTTGACGTGGGCAAAGTGCGGCAAATTCATCTCGACGCCAACAACCCGCAACGGGTGAACCTGCTATTCGCCATCGAGCGTGGCACGCCCATCAAGGAAGACACTGTAGCGGTTCTGAAAATACAGGGCCTGACCGGCATCGCCTATGTCGAGCTCAGCGGCGGCGCCCCGGATGCGGCGCCGCTGCAAGCAACCGCGGGAAGCGAGTATCCGGTTATCCGCACCAAGCCTTCGCTCAGCGCGCGCCTGGAGAACGTACTCACCACCTTACTGGCGAAGCTGGACAGCACTTCGGGCAACATCGATGCCATACTCAGCGCCGAGAACCGGGCGGCGTTCAGTAGCGGGCTTGCCGACATCGCCGCCGTGGCGCGCACTATCTCCGCGCGCAAGGACGCACTCGACGCGGGCATAGCCAATGCCGCGCGTACGTTCGAAAACGCCTCACGTGCAACAGCGCAGGTCGGGCCCGTGATCGATCGCATCGGGCGCAGCGCCGACGCCGTCGAGAAAATGGGCAACGAGGTCGCCCAGACCAGCGCCAGCGCCGGCAACACCGCCAATTCAATCGGCGCCGACGTAAAGCGTTTTACCGCAGAGACACTACCCGAGTTGGAGCGCCTGCTCGGCGAACTCAGCGTCCTGTCGGCTTCGCTGCGGCGTCTTAGCGACCAAACCGAGCGCAATCCGGCCGGCCTGCTGTTCGGTCGCAAACCGGTTCCGGAAGGGCCGGGAGAATCATCAACAGGATCACGACAGCCATGAACTGCCTAACTTTCGTACAACGCTTAGCACGACGATGCCGGCTGTGTGCCGCCGGTGTATTTTTGACGCTGGCCGGCGGTTGCGGCGCGCTGAGTCCGACGACGACGCCACAACCGTCCTTTTATGCGCTCGACAACGCGCGCATCGAAGCGCGGGCGGCAACGCTTCCAGCGGCGGCATTGCCGCAGACGGCGCCCACACTGATCGTCAATCCACCGCATGCGGCATCGGGTATCACCAGCCAGCGCATCATCTACGTGCGCGAGGCCCACAAGCTCGAATACTTCGCGCACAGCGAATGGGTTGACCCGCCGGCGCGCATGCTCGCGCCACTCATCGTTGCCGCGCTAGAGAACAGCGGGGCATTCCGCGCCGTGGTGCTGGCGCCGAGCGCGGCGGCCGGCGACTTGCGGCTCGATACCGAGATCATCCGGCTGCAGCACGAGTTCCACGTCCAGCCCAGCCGCGTGCGTTTTACGCTGCGCGCCTACGTGGTTGAAGACAAGACGCGCCGCGTACTGGCCTGGCGCGAGTTCGATGCCACCGTTCCCGCCGCCAGCGAGAATCCCTATGGCGGCGTGGTAGCGGCCAATCAAGCGGTACAAACCGTGCTCGAAAACCTTTCAGCTTTCTGCGTTGAAGCGGCGCGCGGCGCGCGGATGGAGAAATGAACGATAACAGCGTTGTTTCGATTTACCTTTTTACATTTTTTGGAGATAGGCGCAAATGAATCCCACAAAACTCATCGGCATCATCCTGATCGTTGCAGGCTCCCTCGGCCTCGCCTACGGCGGCTTCAGTTACACCAAGCAAACCACCGGCGTGAAGCTAGGTCCGATAGAACTCAAGGTGCAGGAGAAAGAAACCGTAAACGTGCCGATGATCATCAGCGCAGGCGTGATCGCAGTCGGCGTGTTCTTGCTGGTGGGGGTCGGACGCAAGTGACGGTTTGCCGCATCGCGTAGCAACCGGCCTTGCAGGGGACGGACGTTCTTCGCAGGCAAGCGCTATATCAGTACGATCACGGTAAAGCCAACCCACATCCACAAGCTGCCTACGGTTTCCATGCGCGCCATCACTCCCGGTTAATGCGGTAACCCGCTTTACTCTTTCTCCACGTCGGTTCTGATGGATGCGGCCGGACGCGTCACCCAGAGGCTGCCGAGGACCGAGACCACCAACATGATGCCGACGACTGACAGAGCGAAACCGATGGGAATCTTGTAAATGTCGATCAGCAGCATCTTGATTCCGATGAACACAAGAATAAACGCCAACCCGTATTTGAGGAGATGGAATCGGTCCGCCATGTCCGCGAGCATGAAGTACATCGCGCGCAAGCCCAGGATGGCGAACACGTTCGAGGTGAGCACGATGAAGGGATCCAGCGTGATGGCGAAGATTGCCGGTATGCTATCCACCGCGAAGATCACGTCGGTGACGCCGATCATGACCATCACCGCGAAAAGCGGCGTGAACCAGCGCTTCCCATCCTTTATTACCCAGAACTTCTCCCCGTGGTATTCATTGGTGATGGAGATGTGACGGCGTATGAAGCGGAGAATCGGGTTCTTGTTGATGTCCGGTTCGGCTTCGGCCATCAGCAGCATCTTCACGCCGGTGATCAGAAGAATTGCCCCGAAAACATAGAGAATCCAGTGAAACTTGGCGATGAGCCACGCTCCGATCAGGATCATGATGGCGCGCAGCACGATCGCGATGACGACGCCCAGGATCAGTACCCGGCGCTGATACTGCGGCTGCACGCCGAAGAAGGTGAACAGCATCAGGAACACGAAAATATTATCGACCGCAAGCGATTTTTCGATCAGGTAGCCAGTGAAGAACTCGGCAGCCTTTGCGTTGGCGATCTCGCGGCCAAATTTGTCGTCCAGGTACCACCAGAGCAACGCATTGAATATGAAGGAGAGCACGATCCATACCATCGACCAGTTCAGCGCCTCCCTGAACGACACCTTCTTTGCGCCTTTCGACTCGAGTACCAGCAGATCGACGATGATCGCAACAATCACGAACAACGCAAAGCCGGTATACCAGTACCAGGTCCCGATGGATTCCACTATCTTGTCTCCGTGTGTTTCAGTTCTGCTTACCAGTAGCGCGTTAGTAAGTAACAGCCTGCCTGTTCAGCTTCCGCGCGAATCGACGGCGTTGTCATCGCTCAGCATTGCAATGGGCGCACGGCGAACAGACCGCGTTCTTCTCAGTCGACGAGATATCGTGCGCGCAACGCGATCGGCGGCGCGATCAATGGCGACATACAGGTCCGCTTCGTCTTGCACAATGATCACGAGTGGCGCTTGGTGCAAGATCGCGCGGATGGTGCAACGTTTGTCTATGCCGCCACGCGGGCCGTTCTCGTCGGTAAGGCGAATGAGAACGCTACGCACCTTGCTGATGGCTGACCCCAGCGCGAACCGCAGCCTTCGTTCGCAGCGGCTACGCAGTCCCTCGGTGAGTTTGAAGCCACTGGATTGAATGCCAATCTGCATGATGAATCTCCTGTGTTGTTGATTAATGATCAGGACGCAATAGTAGGGAAGTCTAATACCGTAGCAGGCAGCCAATGCCGCCCAAGGCCATCAGCGGATCGCAATGCTCCACTACCTCTATGGGGCAGTCCTGCTGCCCAGCCAGCCTAACCAGCTCTGCCATAGCGTCGATGCGACGAACCGCTTTATTGCCGCACTCAGGGCACATGTCAGGCACGTTGGGCTCAATGCGAATTGCGTAGCAAGTTGCACAGAGCCAGCCCGGCTTAGGCAGTACATCGCGGGCCAGCAGCAAAGTATCCGCCCGCCGCTGACGTAACGCCTCCAGGCAAGCTGGTGCGCCCGCCACCGCCCGTGCCTGTGTACGAATACCCTTTACGAAGCGCGCCGCTACCGCCTGGGATTCCTGCTCCTCCCACTCGACAAACGCCGAAAGTGTGGCGGTCACTACATCCTCTTGAGCATCGCGGCTTGCCGCTGGGATGGTGTCTATCAATTTGGAGGCCACAGACTTCGGCAGTGCGCGCCGTATCTCTCCAGTCAGGTGCGGGTCACCTGCCAGTATCAGGTGCGTATGTTTGCCTGCTGTCATGAGGTTACTGAGTAAATCGATTTGCTCTTTTAGGAAACGCGAAGTGCGTTCGCGGCGGTGGCTTTCGTAGTGCTCCTTGGTCCACTCCCGGCCCACGCGCTCGCGCAATTCTGGCTGTGTAGTCCAGGCCTGAACGGTAGCCGCGCCCAGATTGACTTCAAGTATCCGCACCGAAGTCTGGTTAGCCAGCAGCACGACATAGCGGTGATAGGTATCTTTCAGCGCCATGAGGTGAAAAAGGTTGGGCGTGTCATAGACCGCGATCCAGTCCGGCACTGGAGCCGCAAACTGCATCGGCAAAAAGAAGGATCCAGCGCGGAACTGGCGACAAAAAATTGCCGCACCCTTGGCGTCGGGCCGTAATTTTTCTGCGAGGTAAGCTTTGATCTTGTGTATCGTGGCGTCGAAATCGGTGCGCGCGACGTCATTAAGCGTGCTGCGCAGGGCCAATGCGCGGTCTTCGAGCACCTTGCCGTAGCCGCTCTTACCCTGTTCAAGGTTGAGATAACAGCTTACGAAGGGAGCCTCTGTTTCCTCGACACAGGCCAGTGTAGCGACGTGGCGTCGAAGTTCTTCAATTGTAGTCAGTGGTTCCATCCGGTGCTCCTGTGGGACTGAGGGATTGTTAGTTGAAGCAAGATTATCCTGAATGCAAATCTGCATGATTAATCTCCTTTGTTGTTAATCGACGGATGATCAGGGAACAAGTTTAGTAAAACCGAAGACATCCAACAAATCGAATATAATTTACTTATAATTCGTTTTTTTCGATTAATTAATCACTATGGCAGCACTTAATTTCAAGCACCTGCGCTATTTTTGGATGGTCGCCAAGTCAGGCAGCATTGCCCGCGCGAGCGCTCAGTTGTACGTGACGCCACAGTCAATCAGCGGGCAATTGAGCGAACTGGAGGGTGCGCTGGGAGCCAAACTATTCCGGCGCGCGGGTCGCGGTCTCGAGATGACCGATGTCGGCCGCCGCATTCTGAGTTACGCTGAGGATATATTCACGCTTGGCGATGAACTGCTGGAAGTTGTGCGCGATCAGAATGCGGCAGCGACATTGCCGTTCCGGATTGGTGTAGCGGACTCGGTACCTAAATCGGTTACTTATCGTGTTGTGGAGCCGGTGCTGCACATTGAGGAACCCGTGCGATTGATCTGCCGGGAAGGACGCCTGGTGTCTCTTCTCGGGGATCTCGCTGTGCACCGTCTCGACATGGTGATCGCTGATCGGCCTATGCCCACAGACATCAATGTGAGAGCGTACAACCACTTGCTGGGTTCAAGCGACTTGACGGTCTTTGGCTCTGGTGCATTAGTGCAAACGCTCAAGGGAAAGTTTCCTGCGCTTCTTCACAATGCACCTTTTCTGCTGCCAGGGGAAAGCGCAGCCATTCGGTCGGGGTTGGAGCAGTGGTTTGAGTCCCAGCACGTGCGGCCCCGCATTGTCGGCGAATTCGACGACGGCGCGCTGCTGAAGGCGTTCGGACAAGGAGGCGCCGGCTTGTTTGTGGCGCCTACCGCGATCTCCGACCACGTGTGCCGGCAATATGGTGTTCGAGAGGTGGGACGCATCGAGTCCGTGATCGAGGAACTCTATGCAATAACCACCGAGCGCCGGATTCGACACCCGGCAACGATTGCCATCAGTCAGGCAGCGGCGCGAGAGGTATTTGGCAGGGCCGAATCGGGCGGCGTTGCTTCAAAGGGCAAAGGGCGCAGATTGCGTTCGCATGAACTGGACGCCCTAGCGGCCAAACTTGCTCCGAAACAGGGGCGGAAGGATTCGGCAACTTGATGATTAGCGACCGCCCTTGGGTTTGCGCTGAGATTTATGGGCGGATTGCGCCTCACTTAAATCGCGCTGCAGTCGCACACCTTCGGCCTTCAGATAATCAAAAAACGCTCTAGCGACAATGGAAAGCTCCTTGCCCGTTCGATGCACGATGTACCAAGACCGTCGTATCGGAAGGGCTTCAACGTTAAGTAGTGCGACTTCCTTCCGCGTTAGCTCTCCCATGAGTGCGTGCAGCGATAATAGTGACAATCCGAGCCCGCCTGCGACGGCCTGCTTGATAGCTTCATTGCTACCCAATTCCATGCGCACATTGAGTTTTACCCCGTGCTCCTTGAGAAAGCGCTCGGTCGCCATGCGTGTTCCCGATCCACGCTCGCGCAACAGGAAAGGTTCTTCGGCAAGTCGCGCCAGACTAATATGTCTTTTACCCGCGAGTGGGTGGTTTTTCGGGGCAATGGCTACGATCGGATTCTCCACAAACGGATGCCGCTGAATCTGCATGCCGGCAGGCGGCATGCCCATAATGTAAAGATCATCGTCGTTACGCGAGAGACGGGAAACAATCTCGCTACGGTTGCCGACATCCAGTGCGATATCAATTCCGGGATATTGGTGCACGAACGGGCCTAGCAGCCGTGGAATAAAATATTTTGCTGTCGTCACCACGGCGACCTTTAGACGGCCCTGCTTGAGGCCTTTCAACTGTGCCAGCTGCATTTCCATGCGAGCCATTACCTCAAACATGTCGCGCGCGCTGGTTTGAACCACGCCGCCGGCTTCTGTGAGGTAAATTTTCTTGCCGATCTTTTCGAAGAGGGGCATGCCGACCGTTTCGGCAAGTTGCTTTACTTGCATCGAGACGGTGGGTTGAGCCAGATGCAGTGCTTCGGAGGCGCGACTAAAGCCGGATAACCGCGCTACAGTTTCGAATACTTTTAGTTGGTGCAACGTGAGGCGCATGATTAAAAATACTATCGATAAAACTCTATTATAACTGTCAATTAATACAATTTTACTCTATTAATAAAGAGACATAGCATTGTTCCAAGATTCAATATACCGAAAGTGCCGCGTCCATGTTGTCGGGTCTGCTAATACCTCCGCTGTTGTTTTTTGCGCTTGGCGCGATTGCCCAGGTCTGTCGTTCCGATTTGAAGTTTCCAAACGATTTATCGCGCGCGCTTTCGATTTACCTGCTGATAGGTATCGGACTGCATGGCGGGCACGAACTGGCTAGCGCCGCATTGTCAACGGCCGTTCAATCGATCATGGCTGCACTCGTGATGGGCTTTGGACTCCCGCTAGTGGCCTTCATTGCTCTACGAAGGTTGTGCGGTATTGACGCCCTGAATGCGGCAGCCATTTCGGCGCATTACGGGTCTGTGAGTGCCGGAACCTTTATGACTGCGGTTGCGTTCCTCCAGTCTCGCGAGGTGACTTATGAAAGTTATCCGGTCATCATGCTGGCGATTATGGAGGCTCCGGCGATTGTTGTGGGGATCGCAATGGCGCAGAGAGCCCGGCGTCTGGCCGGCGCTGCTACAGGCCCCAATGGGCTCGGCACGGGACTGACTCAGGCAGTTACCCACGGCAGCGTTGTTCTACTTTTCGGCACGATGTTGATCGGGGCCATCGTTTCCGAGAAAAACCTTGACGCGATCAATCCGTTCTACCGGACGATTTTTATGGGTGCGCTGTGCCTTTTCTTGCTGGAACTTGGAATGGATGCCGCCAAGCGGCTGGAGGACTTTCGGCGCGTCGGCTGGATACTCACAGCTTTCGGCATTTTGATGCCGCTATTCGGGGCGGCACTCGGTCTTGCTATCGGACGCTATTGGCTGGATTTCGGCGCCGGTGGCATGACGCTGATTGCGGTGTTGGGCGCTAGTGCGTCCTACATTGCCGTACCCCCGGCAATACGTCTTGCCGTTCCCGAAGCAAATCCGTCCCTCTACCTAACCCTTTCAGTAGGCATCACGTTTCCATTCAATGTGATGTTTGGCATTCCACTCTACTTCACGGTGGCAAAATGGCTCGTCATTTAAAGCAGGTCAGCAAACCGCGGCTCACAGATTTCAGTGGGCAAAGCGCTAAACGTCCTCCGCTCGTTGCCGTCGTCGGCATCGTCATGGGAAGCACCAGTGACTGGGATGTCATGAAGCACGCTGCCGAAGTGCTGAGAGAATTCGATATCTCCTTTGAAGCGCGCGTGGTATCAGCGCACCGCACCCCTGACTTACTCTTTGATTACGCAAAGAATGCGCATCTGCGCGGAATCTCCTGCATCATTGCGGGCGCAGGGGGTGCGGCCCATCTTCCAGGGATGCTTGCAGCAATAACGACGGTGCCGGTACTGGGAGTGCCGGTACCTTCGCACCACCTGCAAGGCATGGATTCACTGCTGTCCATTGTGCAAATGCCGCGCGGTGTACCGGTGGCCACTTTTGCCATCGGCGTGGCAGGTGCAGCCAATGCGGGGTATTTCGCTGTAGCGATGCTTGGTCAAAGGAATGACACTACGGCAAAAAAGCTGCGGCAGTTCCGTACGGCAGAAGCCCGCCGAATCTCTGATGCGGCACTGCCGGAGGTCATGTGATCGCGCCCGGCGCATGGCTGGGCGTATTGGGTGGCGGCCAACTCGGACGTATGTTTGCGATGGCTGCGCACCGTTTGGGTTATAGAGTCGCAGTGGTCGATCCGGATCCAGACTGCCCTGCATCTGGAGTCGTTGACCGCCATATTTGCGCCAAACTCGGTGACTATGCGGCTTGGCAGGAGCTGGCAAAAGTCTGTGCAGCGGTCACGATTGAGACCGAATGCGCGCCTGCTGAATCACTTCGGTTTCTTGCCCGGCATCTTCGGGTGACGCCTGATGCGACTGCCTTGGAGATTGCGCAAAACCGTGCTTTGGAGAAGCATTTTCTGTCGAGCAACGATTTCCCGGTAGCACCCTATCGGACGCTGACACTGCCCGAGGACATACTCGCGCCGATTGTTGGGGCACTACTACCTGGGCTGCTAAAAACCAGTCGCTTCGGCTATGACGGAAAGGGCCAGATTCACGTTGCCTCGCAGGCGCAACTTAAACAAGCATTCGACGAACTGGGCGGTCCCTGCGTTCTGGAAAAACAACTTCTACTTTCCGCCGAGCTATCGGTAATATTGGCTCGCTCCGATGGCGGCGGTGTCGCCGTCTATCCGGTGCCGCTCAATCACCACAAACGCGGGATACTGGACCTTAGCGTTGTGCCGGCGCCGGTGTCTGCGGCCCTTCGGCAAAAGGCGGTTACCCAGGCGCGGCAAATCGCGGAGACGCTCAACTACCATGGCGTTCTGTGTGTTGAGTTCTTTGTGACTGAAGAGGGTCAGTTATTGGTCAATGAGATTGCCCCTCGTCCTCACAATAGCGGGCATTTCACCATCGATGCCTGCCGTACGTCGCAGTTCGAGCAGCAGGTGAGGGTATTGGCAGGATTGCCACTCGGTGACCCGGGCATGCTCTTGCACAAAGGCGGAATCGCAATGGTGAACTTGCTCGGAGACATTTGGGCGGGTGATGAACCGCATTGGAACAGTGTTCTGGCGCATCCACAGGCGCGATTGCATCTGTATGGTAAGCGGATGCCGCGATCCGGCCGGAAAATGGGGCATATCACTTGTGTGGCGGAGTCGGCTGGCGAGGCTGCGGAGGCCGCTACGTCGATTCGATCTCTATTGGTGGTTAATCAAGCTTAGAAAGTGACATTTGGCGCGATAACAGCCGCCGGTTCCTGCGTATCTTTTTCTCCTGACCGGTGGGCTATCCACAGCTGTACCAGCGTGAGCCCGATCGCCAGCACCGGCGGGCCAATGAACAGGCCGATGAAACCGAACGCGAGCACGCCGCCGAACACGCCAAGCACAATCAGAAGCAAGGGCAGGTTGCTGCTGCGGCTGATGAGATACGGCTTGACCACGTTATCGATGGTGCTGATCGCGAGGAAACCCCATAAAGCCATGAAAATTGCCCAACCCACTTGACCGTTGTAGAGCAGCCACACGGTGGCGCCGCCCCATACCAGCGGCGGCCCGATCGGAACGACAGAAAGAAAGAAAGTCGCTACGGCAAGCAAGAAGGCAGCGGGTACACCCGCGATGAGAAAGCCAGCCAGGGCCACCAGCGCTTGCACCAGCGCCGTCCCGAAAATGCCGTGTATCACTCCAGTCACGGTGTTGTCTATCGTTTCCAGCACCTCCTGGCCGAGGCTGCCGGCAATCTTGTCCAGCGCCTTGCTTACCGCAAGTATCAACGCTTCGCCGTCACGGTAAAAAAAGAAGCCGATGAAGCTCGCCAGCAACAATTGCAGCAAACCCTCGCCGGCGGCCTTGCCTGCGCCAAGCAGAAAGTTACGCGCGGGCGCCACCAAGCCGTTCCACTGCGTAGCCAGGCTTTCGCCACTGGAAGCGAGGCGTTGCCAATAGTCCGCGAGCATGTCTCCGACCACCGGAATCTCCCGCACCCATGCGGGTGGCTTGATGGGGCCGCCATTGATGATCGCTTTACTCGCTTCGAGCAGAGCGCTTACGTTATCCGTTAAATTTACAGCCAATAGCACGGCGGGACCGATCAACAGCAAGATCAGTAGTAGCGTCATGACCATCGCCGCAAGTGCGGGCCGGCCCCACAGCACTTTGCGTAGACGAACATACAGCGGCCAAGTGGCAGAGCACACGACCGCAGCAAACAAAAGGGCGGGAATGAACGGATTCAGAACCAGATAGCAGGCGACCACGATCATCACGACCGCAGCCAATTGTGCGTACTGATGCAGGCGCTGTTCTGCCGGACTCAGTGTCCGGGCTAGCGGTTTCGTGGAGATGTCGACCATGCTATAGCGTGGGGATAGCGGCGCTTTTGCGCGCGCAAAGCGGACGGCTCGCATCCCCGGATCTGGCTGCTTGCCCATTGAGCCGCGCAATGCGCCACGGCATCAGGCAGTATCGCGCGGCCTGCTGCGGTGAACCGGCAAAATACCGTCTCTCCAGCACGCTTAAACACGCGAATGACCATTGTCAGCCGGAGACCCGCGCTGCCTCCTCGCTACTGGATGCACGCGCGTTGTTTCCGCTGCCGTTGACTGCGCCCTTCTCCGTGCTGAGTGAAACTCAGCGCGCAGGTGGCGGCGGTACTATTACGACGGTGCCACCGCCGGTTTTACCGCGTTCGCCTTGGGCGCCTTCAGCACCCGTGGATCCCGTCGCGCCGGTCGACCCTGTCGCGCCCGTGTATCCGGGTGCGCCTGTATTGCCTGTGCTCCCCTTATTACCCGTCGCCCCAGTGTCTCCGGTTGCGCCAGTGCTACCGGTTGTGCCGGTGGCGCCAGTCGAGCCGGTGGAGCCAGTAGCGCCCTGGGGTCCCGCGGGGCCGGGAACTGCCGGGCCGGGAACTGCTATCACAGCGGGCGGCGGCGTAACTACGGTTGCTCTTTCACAGGCGCTCAACCCCAGCGCCGCCAGTAGTGCCACAAACAGTGTCGAATATTTCATGATGATTCCTCTGATTTGGGTAAAAAATGAAGAGTTATTGAATGCCTACACATGGAAATCGCGGAGTGCGGTACGATTCATTTAAAGATACGCGACATCTCCAACCCACTCCGTACGTTATCGTACACAGCGCAATTGCGCTTACAGCCCGCAAATGCGGGCGGCGCGATCCTCACGATGGCGCCGCTCGGCTACCCATACTATTGAAGTTGACCTTAGTTACTGATCAGCACCGCGACTTGGCCGTTATGCCTGACGCAGCTTACGCCAGCGGCGTCACGCGGTGCGATTGATCTCGCTCAGGCGTTGCTGCCAGTCCGTGAGTTCGCGCTCCGCTTCGTATTCCGCAGTGCCGTACGATTCCTGTATACGGCTGGTGAGTTGATCCTCGGTAAGGTCGTCCCATTGCTCACTGACGTTACCTTTGACCTTCATCCAATTGTCGCCTATGCTATCCCAATTCATTTTATTTCCTTTCAATGGGCTGGCAATCTGCCCGTTAAGTACCTGTCATACCTGTTACCTGTCGCGTTCCACAACCTGTCTCTTCAATCGAATGCTAGCGGCCTTGGCCGAAGCATTCCGTACGCTGTCGTACACTATGCTGCTTAACGCGCCAAAAAATTTCTCCGTTTACCATTTAGGGTTGACGCCCTGCACAAGACCTTCCCCCATCCCGCTTCGCTTCTCTGTGCGCTAGCGTACGCAAAAAGCCGGTAATTACTGTCAACATGCGATAAAAATCGACGCTGAACGCGTTGCAAGTCATTCCAGGTTAGCGCGTTCGCTGGAATCAAGTGGTGGCTGCAACACATTGTGCCGCTAACGCAAGGCGATCCATCGCTTTCACGGCAGTCCGCGAGAAGGCGTGACCCTGTCACGTCGTAGAAGGAAGTCTGAAAATTGAAATTAAGCGGTGACAATATTCGCGGCACGCTGCGCCACCTGACGGCGCGCATTCTCGGCAAACAAGCAACGCGTCATTACACCGGCGACGAGCCTCCGCTGCGAGCGGAACTGTTTAGCGCCGAGCAAATGGAACGGCACGGGAAGACGCTGGCGGGCTTGCACCGATTGAGCACGCAACGCGCGCTCGATCAACTCCTCGCACGCCTGGCGGAGAACGAGCAGGTGTTGTTGGAAGCCTGCACCCTGCTGACGGAGGCAGTCAAGGCGAACCGCCGGATTTCGCCGGCCGGTGAATGGCTGCTCGATAATTTCTATCTGATCGAAGAACAGATACGCACGGCGAAGCGGCATTTCCCGGCGGCTTACAGCAGGGAGCTGCCGCGTCTGGCACGCCTGGGTCAGGGCTCGTCGGGCGGACTGCCGCGCGCGTATGACATCGCCCTGGAGGCGATTTCGCATGGCGATGGCCGGGTGGACCCGGAAAATCTCAGCCGCTTCGTAGCAGCCTACCAAACCATCACGCCGCTCAAGTTAGGCGAGTTATGGGCCATTCCCATCATGCTGCGCCTGGCGCTTGTCGAGAATCTGCGCCGTGTCGGCGCACGCGTAGCGGCCAGCACCATAGACCGCGAACGCGCCGACGGCTGGGCGGATCAGATGATGGAAGTCGCCGAAAAGGATCCCAAGAGCCTGATTCTGGTGATAGCGGATATGGCGCGATCACATCCCCCGATGGTCAGCTCGTTTGTCGCGGAGTTCGCGCGACGGCTGCAGGGTCAGAGCGCCGCATTGGCATTACCGCTGACCTGGATCGAGCAGCGCCTCTCCGAATCCGGCCTGACGATAGATCAGTTGGTGCAGTCGGAAACGCAAAAACAGGCCTCCGCCCAGGTCTCGATCAGCAACAGCATCGGCAGTCTGCGCTTTCTGGGCGCGATGGATTGGCGCAAGTTCGTCGAATCGATGAGCGGCGTCGAGCAGAAGTTGCGGGAAGATCCAGGCGGCGTCTACGGCATGATGGATTTCGCCACCCGTGACCGCTACCGCCACGCCGTCGAGAAGACTGCGAAAGCGAGCCAGCTATCCGAGGGTGAGGTCGCGCGTAAAGCGATTCAGTTGGCGCATGAAGGCGCGGCCAGCGCAAAAACCAAAAGCGGTAACGGTGATGGTGCTCGTACATCGCACGTGGGCTACTACCTGATCGATAAGGGTCTGCCACAGCTCGAACGCGCGGTGGAAATGCGTTTTTCGATTTATGAGGCTATACAGCGTATGGGCCGCCGCTGTCCGTTGCTCCTGTATCTGGGCACGATCGGGCTTCTCACATTGGTCTTTAGCGCAAGCGTGCTGGCAAAAGCACATGCCGATGAACTGCGCGGCTGGAGTCTCGCGCTGGTGGCGCTGCTTATGGTTTTTTGTAGCAGTCAACTGGCCATTGCGCTGGTCAACTGGGCGGCCACTTTGCTGGCGGCGCCGCGGCTACTGCCGCGTCTGGATTTTTCCAAGGGTATTCCGCCGGACTGCCGCACACTGGTGGTAGTGCCCACCCTGCTCATCAGCGCTCAAAACATCGAGGATTTGATCGAGGCCCTCGAGGTGCGGTTCCTGGCGAACCGGGACGCAAACCTGTATTTCGGCTTGTTGACGGATTTTCGGGATGCGCAGACGGAAACGCTGCCGGACGACGAAATGCTGTTGCTGCTGGCCGGGAACCAGATCGACGCGCTGAATGAACAGTACGGCAATGGAAATAGTGAAAATGACGTTCCCTTCTTTCTGTTTCATCGCCCGCGCCGCTGGAATCCCCAGGATCGGCTGTGGATGGGTTACGAGCGTAAACGCGGGAAGCTCGCGGAATTGAATGCGCTGCTGCGCGGCAGCGGGCAAGAACGTTTCTCGTTGATTATCGGCGCGACGCACTCGTTGTCCAGCGTAAAGTACGTCATCACCTTGGACACGGATACACAACTTCCGCGTGATTCGGCACATCAGTTTGTGGCCGCGATGGCGCATCCCTTGAATCGTGCGTACTTCGACGAGACGCTGCAGCGGGTGACCGAGGGCTATGGCATCCTGCAGCCGCGCGTGGCGGCAAGCCTGCTGGGCGCCAACCGGTCGCGGTATGCACGGCTGTTGGGGAGCGAGCCCGGCATCGACCCGTATACGCGCACCGTCTCTGATGTTTATCAGGACTTGTTCGGTGAAGGCTCATTCATCGGCAAGGGGATCTACGAGGTTGACGCGTTCGAGCGTGCGCTCAAAGGGCGCTTCCCGAAAAATCGTATCCTCAGTCACGACTTGCTGGAAGGCTGCTATGCACGGGCCGCGCTGCTGAGCGACGTGCAGTTGTACGAGGACTATCCGTCCCGCTACGATGCGGATGTGAGCCGGCGTCACCGCTGGATACGCGGCGATTGGCAGATCGCATCGTGGTTGCTGTCGCGCGTGCCGCGCAATAGCGCCGGCAACCCTGTCGACGCCGACGCTGGCCATCCGGGAAATCCGTTGTCCGCTCTGTCTCAATGGAAAATTCTCGATAACCTGCGGCGCAGCCTGATCCCCGCGGCATTGACGCTGCTATTGCTGCTGGGCTGGACCCTCTTGTCAGCGGCCTGGTTTTGGAACCTGGTGGTTATTGGAATCATCCTGATACCGCCCTTGATTGCCTCGGTTCTTGACCTGTTCCGCAAGCCGGATGACGTGCTGCCGAGTCAACATTTCTTCGCAACAGTACGCGCAGCTTGCGGGCACTTCGCGCAAGCAGTACTGACGCTGGCCTGCCTCCCCTATGAAGCGTACTTCAGTGTGGACGCGATTCTGCGTACCAACTGGCGAATACTGGTGACAAAAAAAAGGCTGCTGGAATGGGCGCCGTCAGACACTTCGGAACGCGATGCCCGCACCAGTCTGCTCGCAAGCTACCAATCAATGTGGATAGCACCCGTTATTGCCATTGCATCGGCAACTTATCTGGCGGTCTCATCCTCGACCGTGCCGCCGGCGCTGGCCGCCGCGGCGCCGATTTTGTTGTTATGGATTGCCGCGCCAGCCCTAACCTGGTGGATCAGCCGGCCGCTCACCCGCCTGGAGCCGGCGCTGACAAACGACCAGATCATTTTTCTGCAGAAGGTTGCGCGCAAAACCTGGGGGTTTTTCGAGACTTTCGTCGGCCCGGAAGATCACTGGCTGCCACCGGACAACTATCAGGAGCACCCAGTGGCCGGTTTTCGATCACATGTGCGCGCATCAGACTTGCCCCTGCCAGCGGACGACTATCCAGAGCACCCTGCGGCCGTGGTTGCGCATCGCACGTCACCGACCAATATGGGGCTCTCACTGCTCGCCAATCTGTCCGCATACGACTTCGGCTACATTCCGGCCGGACAACTCGTCGAGCGCACGGCGAATGCGCTGCAAACGATGGCAGCTCTGGAACGCCACCGCGGTCACTTCTACAACTGGTACGACACGCAGTCTTTGCAGCCGCTGCCCCCACTCTATATCTCGTCGGTCGACAGCGGGAACCTCGCGGGCCATTTGCTGACATTGCGGGCGGGCCTGCGCTCCCTTCCCGATCACCAGATTCTGGGACCGCGGCTATTTGACGGCTTATGCGACACCCTGCGAGTGCTGGTGGACGCTGCGACCGAGGCGCCACCGGCTGCACGGGTACTACTCGATCAATTGCAAAAAGAGTTGGAGTCGGCTTACGATTCCCGGCCCGTCACGCTCGATGCCGCACAAGCCAGGCTGAGCCGGCTGGCGACGTCTGCCGAGGCGGTAGCCGCCAGTCTGGCTACGCACCCCGACAATGAAACCGAGGGCCATACGCTGTGGTGGGCGCAGGCGCTGACTCGGCAATGCCGGCGCGCCCTCGATGAACTCACCTTGCTCGCCCCCTGGCTAAAGCTGCCAGCCGCATTCGACAAAATTCGTAACTTATTGAAATTAAACAATAATATAACATTTCGTGAATTGGCGGCGCTCAACGTGCAAGCGTTAGCGGCTCTCGAGCAATCCCTGGAACCCGCCGCAACGCCCGAGGCGCGCACATTACTGGATGAGCTGCGACGGCATATCGCGGCAGCAAGCGACCACGCCCACCAGCGGATTACAGTGATCGAACGCGTGGCGCTGCAAGCGGGCGAACTCGCCACCATGGAGTATGACTTCCTCTACGACAACGCGCGTCATCTGCTTGCTATCGGCTACAACGTCAGCGAGCACCGGCGCGATTCGAGTTACTACGATCTTCTTGCTTCCGAAGCACGACTCTGCAGTTTCGTGGCGATTGCGCAAGGACAATTGCCGCAGGAAAGCTGGTTCGCCCTCGGCCGTCTGCTCACCACCACGGGGGGTGAGCCGACGCTGGTGTCGTGGAGCGGTTCGATGTTTGAGTACTTGATGCCGCTGCTGGTAATGCCGACTTACGAAAATACGCTGCTTGACCGCACCTGTCAGGCGGCGGTGGAACGGCAAATCGTGTACGGCATTCAGCGCGGCGTCGCGTGGGGCATTTCGGAATGCGGCTACAACACCTTCGACGCCGCGCTCAATTACCAGTACCGTGCGTTTGGCGTGCCAGGCCTGGGGCTCAAGCGCGGGCTGGCGGAGGATCTGGTGATTGCACCCTACGCGTCGGCACTGGCGCTGATGATCGCACCCGAACACGCGTGCATGAATCTGCAGCGGCTCGCCGCGGAAGGCTTGACTGGAAAATTCGGCTTTTATGAAGCCGCCGACTACACCGGGTCGCGTCTGCCGCGCGGACAATCGCGCGTCTTGATTCGGTCGTTCATGGCGCATCACCAGGGCATGATCTTTTTGTCTCTGGCTTATTTGATCCTGAACCGCCCGATGCAAAGGCGCTTCGAGTCGGAGCCGATGTTTCAGGCGACCACTCTGTTGCTGCAGGAACGGGTACCCAAGACGGGAGCGCTTCAGTTGCATACTGCCGAGCTTTCCGTCCTTCGTCCAAGCGCCGACGACCTGGGTATGCCTATGCGCGTCATCAGCAGCCCCAACACGCCGATGCCGGAAGTGTTGTTATTGTCAAACGGTCGGTACCACGTGATGGTAACAAACGCCGGCGGTGGCTACAGCCGCTGGAAAGACCTCGCGGTTACCCGCTGGCGCGAAGACACGACCTGCGACAACTGGGGCGCGTTTTGTTACATCCGGGACGTAACCAGCGGCGTGTTCTGGTCGAATGCCCATCAGCCGGCGCTCAAACGAGCGGAGACTTACCAAGCCATTTTCTCGGAGGGGCGGGCAGAATTTCGCCGCCGCGATCTCGATTACGATACGCATACCGAGATCGTTGTTTCACCTGAAGACGACATCGAACTGCGCCGGGTGCATATTACAAACCGCGCGCGTCTCCGGCGCACCATTGAGATCACGAGTTACGCTGAAGTCGTTCTCGCGGTACCGGCCGCGGACGCATTGCATCCTGCGTTCTCCAATCTCTTTGTGCAAACTGAAATCATCCCTGAGCAGCACACGATTCTCTGTACGCGCCGGCCGCGCTCCCTGGGCGAGCCGGCGCCGTGGATGTTTCACCTGCTGGCCGTGCGCGGGGCGCAGGTGCGCACGATTTCTTACGAAACGGACCGCGCGCACTTCATCGGTCGCGGGCGCACCGTGGCAACGCCACAGTCGATGGACAATGCCGCGGCGCTGTCGGGCAGCGCAGGCTCGGTGCTGGATCCGATTGTCGCGATCCGCTATCGAATTACACTCGAGGCGAACCAAACGGCAATCATAGACATGGTCACCGGCATCGACGCCACGCGCGAGGCCGCCCTGGGCTTGGCCGGGAAATACCAAGATCGGCATCTTGCCGATCGGGTCTTCGAACTGGCGTGGACCCATAGCCATGTGGTGCTACGGCAGATCAATGCCACCGAGACGGATGCGCAATTATACGGACGTTTGGCGGGCTCCGTTATCTACGCCAATTCGAGTTTGCGCGCGGACACGGGCGTTATCAGCAAGAATCGTCGCGGACAATCCGGCTTATGGGGCTATGCGATTTCGGGCGATTTGCCTATCGTGCTGCTGCAGATTGGCGACCTGGCGAATATCGATCTGGTACGCCAGTTGGTGCAGGCCCACGCCTACTGGCGCCTGAAAGGACTGACCGTGGACCTGGTGATCTGGAATGAAGATCGCGCCGGTTACCGCCAATTGCTGCAAGAACAAATCATGGGACTGATTGCCGCGGGCGTCGAAGCGCATGTGATGGATAAACCCGGTGGAATTTTCGTGCGGCGGGCGGAACAGATATCGGATGAGGATCGCATTCTGGTGCAAGCAGTCGCGCGCGTGATCATCAGCGACCAGCGCGGCGCGCTGGGAGAGCAAATCAATCGGCGCGGCCTGATGGAAGTGCGCGCACCGCATCTGAATTTGCCGCGCTTCACGCCTACGCGAGTGCATCGCGTTGATCTCCCGGCGACCGCTCCGGCTGCTGCGCCCGGCAATCTCCTCTTCTACAACGGGCTCGGCGGCTTCACCCCCGATGGGCGCGAGTACGTGATTACAACGGCGCCCGCAAACGTAACCCCGGCACCCTGGGTGAACGTGTTGGCAAATGCTCAATTTGGAACCGTCCTTTCCGAAAGCGGCATGGCTTACACCTGGAGCGAAAATGCCCATGAGTTCCGCCTCACCCCTTGGGGCAATGATCCGGTGGGCGATGCCAGTGGTGAAGCCTTTTACATCCGCGACGAAGAGAGCGGGCACTTCTGGTCGCCTACGCCATTGCCCAGCCGCGGCGCCACACCCTACGTCAGCCGTCACGGCTTCGGTTACAGCAGCTTTGAGCACGCGGAAGGCGGCATCGACTCGGAACTCACGGTTTACGTCGCCCTGGACGCAGCGGTCAAGTTCTCGGTACTCAAAGTGCGCAACACCTCAGGCCGCGCGCGCCGGCTCACCGCAACCGGCTACGTGGAGTGGGTGCTGGGCGACCTGCGGCCGAAATCGACCATGCACATCATTACTGAAATCGATCCACTCAGCGGCGCGTTCCATGCACGCAACGCCTACAACATAGAATTCGCCGGGCGCATTGCGTTCTTCGACGTCGACGATACCACCCGGGCGTTCACCGGCGACCGCGCCGAGTTCGTCGGACGCAACGGCACGCTCGGCAATCCGGCGGCGATGACCCGGTCGCAGCTTTCCAACAAGGTAGGCGCCGCCTTGGATCCCTGCGCGGCCATACAGCTTGCAATCGAGTTGGATGACGGAGAAGAGCGTGAGATTATTTTCCGGCTCGGCGCCGGGCGCACGCTCAACGATGCACGCCATCTGGTGCAGCGCTACCGCGGCTCGGCGGCGGCGCACGACGCGCTGGAAAAAGTACGGCATTACTGGCAGCACACGCTGGGCGCTGTACAGGTTGAAACACCGGATCAATCGCTCAATGTACTGACGAACGGCTGGCTTTTGTATCAAACGCTGGCCTGCCGTCTGTGGGGACGCAGCGGATACTACCAATCCGGCGGCGCATTCGGTTTCCGCGATCAATTGCAGGACGTGATGGCCCTTATCCATACCCAGCCCAGCCTCGTGCGCGAGCACCTGCTGCGCTGTGCGGCCCATCAATTCCGCGAAGGCGATGTCCAGCATTGGTGGCATCCCACGTCGGATCGCGGTGTGCGCACGCACTGTTCGGACGACTATCTGTGGCTGCCGCTGGCGATGTGCCGTTATGTGCTGGGCACGGGGGACGTCGGGGTGCTGGACGAATCCATCCGCTTCCTCGACGGACGACCGGTGAACCCGGACGAGGACTCGTATTACGACTTGCCCGGCCACGCGGTTGAGGCAGCCAGCCTGTATGACCACGGTGTGCGTGCAATCCTGCGCGGACTGCGGTTCGGCGAACGCGGCCTGCCGCTGATGGGCTCCGGTGACTGGAATGACGGCATGAATCTGGTGGGTGCTCACGGCCAAGGTGAAAGCGTCTGGCTCGGATTTTTCTTATACGAAGTGCTGATGCAGTTCACCGACATTGCGCGCATCCGCAGCGACACATCATTCGCCGAGCACTGTCAGAGAGAAGCCGCACAATTGCGCCAGAATATAGAGCGCAACGGCTGGGATGGCGAGTGGTACCGCCGCGCCTACTTCGATGACGGCACGCCGCTGGGATCAGCGGCCAACGCCGAATGCCAGATTGATGCCATTGCACAAAGCTGGGCCGTGCTGTCCGGCGCGGGCGATGCCACGCGCTCGCGCACGGCGATGGCAGCGGTTGATCGACGTCTGGTGCGGCGCGACAACGGTCTCATTCAGCTACTGGATCCGCCGTTCGACAAGTCGGCTTTGAATCCCGGCTATATCAAGGGTTATGTTCCCGGCGTACGCGAAAATGGCGGCCAGTACACGCATGCGGCGATCTGGACAGTAATGGCCTTTGCCGCGCTCGGCGACAGCCGGCGTGCATGGGCGCTATTCGATATGATCAATCCCGTAAACCACGGCGGTTCCGAAGCGGCGATTGCCGCCTACAAAGTGGAACCTTACGTGGTCGCCGCCGATGTCTATGCGGTTGCGCCGCACACCGGCCGCGGCGGCTGGACTTGGTATACGGGCTCCGCCGGGTGGATGTATCGGCTTATATTGGAATCACTGCTGGGATTAAAACTGGAAGTCGATAAATTGCGTTTTTCGCCCTGCCTTCCAGCACACTGGGAAACGTTCACGCTACATTATCGCTACCGGGAAACCGTGTACCACATCACCGTTTTTCAATCACCCGCCGCACACAGCAACACCCAGGTAACGGTTGACGGCGTGCTTCAGTCCGCAGAGACCATTTCTCTGGTTGACGATCGTCGGGAGCATGCGGTCGAGATAAGAATTCGCACGAGGCAAAGCTAACAGCGCCCTTGAGTGCGAACAACTAGAGCAAAAACTTCAACGCGCGCCCAGCGACGAAATCGGTCACTGTACGTTAGCGCACAGAATTTACAGGGCAGCCGTGGATAATCGCAAGTGAATACTAGTGATCGAATAGACCGGCGGGCAGCACGAAGAGAAACGACAGTTATTCAACATAATTTGGAGCAATACAACATGAAACGAATTCCAGGCATGATGATCCCCTTACTGGCGCGTAACGTAGCGGCTATTCTGCTGGGCGCGGCAGCGCTTGCGCCCTGCGCAAGCGCTGATAAGGGCGAGGTGATTCTCCAGGCGCCCGGCAATGTGCCCTATGTATCGGGGGGGGTCGGACTTGACTCCATTGAGCGGCTCGATATGATGGCAAACCAGTTCAATCTCAAACTCGTGTTCGCACTCAAATCCGGCGAATACCTGAGTGAAGTCAAGGTCACCATCACTGACGCAGCAGGCAGGGCGATTGTGGATGCCCTGTCCGATGGGCCATGGTTCTTGGCTAAGTTGCCACAGGGAAAATATCAGGTTGTTGCCAATTTTGCAGGCCGTGCGGAAAGACGCACCGTCGCTGTCGGCGCAGCGAGACTCAGTACGGTCGATTTTCGGTGGGCCTCCGAATAGCTTGCTCTGAATAGCTTGAATAGCAGGAATCCTGCTTCCGGGCCGGGCGGTGATCACCGATTCGGAATATTCCAATTGTGATTTCGATCTCGAAAATCCTTGAGTTGACGTGCAGCTTGTTCTTTCGAGACTCCATACTGCTCCTGGATCGCGCCATTACGCCGTGCGCGACTGCCGGCGGCCTCACACCGGGGATCATTGGTGAGCCTGCCCCACTGTTCTTTCAAGTGTCCGCCGAACTGCATCCAATGGCCCTCTAAACGATCCCGATTCATATCAATCTCCTGTGTCTAATTCGTTGGCCCCGTGAAAAATCCCGGTTCATTGCCATGACTGCCGGCACGCGAAACATTACATTTGCCACACCGCATCACTTGCACCAATGCGGTCCATCTATTTAGCGACTCCCTACTGCACGTCAGATGTGCGGCCTGCGCCAGCTCATCCATCAGTGGCAATAGTCTTCTTTTCTTAGGGTGCGGTCTGTGCGTCAACGTACCCTGCACGGGTTAATCTTGCGTGCAGGACGGCGCAGGGATCAGCGCGTGTCATGCGAACATTTTCCTTGTGAATCTGCCCGCCCGCCACGTTTGCGCGAGTGCTGGAATAGCTCTCGCAATACTTCTCACCACCTACAACACAACTATTTGTTTTTATTGAATTTTATTAAACCGTAACACATAGATGCCATGATTCTTGTCCGACACAAAAATATTGCCGCGCGCGTCCACGATCACATCTTCGGATTGTGTCGCCAAGCCGGTTTTCGGTAACGGCCCCAGGCGCTTGAGCGGATCGGGCGGCAGGAAATAACCAATCTCTTTCGGCAAGCGTTCGTCCGAAATATCGAACGCGCGCAGCCCGGCATTGAAATACGCGAGAAACACGATGTTCTCGTTTTGATAGAGGATGTCCTGAAACTGCGGTTGATGCTGATTGTGCGGACCGAAACGTCCCGGACGCTCGCAGAAATTTTTGAACGGTGCGTCCTTCGGCGGTACTGGCAACGGAAACAACGAGATCAGCCGCGGCTTGCTTTCCACGCGGATATCGACAATGCCCGCGAAGCCCAGCGGCTCGTCACAATGTTCGGCGATGGCCTCGGAGTTGACCACTACCAACGGGCGCTTTTGCAACGGAATCGCCGTATGCACCGCGATGCGCGAGGCAAACGGCGGCGAGAATGGCAGATCGCTGATCAGCTTGGGCGCTTTGAAGTCGCTCACATCCAGAATCACGAATCCGCCACCGCCGTACGGCAAATACGCGCGCTCCCCCACCACATAGGCGCCGCCGTGCAACAGTGTATTTTCCGGCGCGCCGCTTTCGCCACCCGCGGTCCACTGCCCTTTGCGCCACCAGCGTGAAATTTCCTTCGGATTTGCCGGATCGGAAATATCGACAATCTGGTAAATGTGACCGTCGTAGCCGTCGGGCAGCGCGGTGGTATGCACAAAGTTGCCACCGGCGTAATAATTGCGGTGCGTGCCCTTGCCGCCGGTTTTATAATGGCCCAATCGTTTGGGATTTTCGGGATCGGCGAGATCCCAAACGTAAAAGCCTTCGCCGTACTCCCCGTTGACATCGCCGCCCCAGCCCGGCGGAATGCGCTCCATTGACGTAATCATTTTGCCGCCGGCGATCTGCACTTGCAGCGTCCACGTATTCGGCGGGCCTTCGATGTAGCGCACGAAGCGCGGATGTTTTGGGTCAGTGACTTCCACCACTGACCAGCCGCTGCACCAGAAGTGCGCCGTATACAAATACCAGCGCTCACCGGCTTTGTGCAAAGCCATCTTGAAACCGGGGCGGTCTTCAAGACCGATATAAGCTATGGCTTCGAAACCTTCGCTGTAGACCTTGCCTTCCGGGAATGACATGGGACTCGCCTATTCAGGTTTGATATTGGCCAAGCGGAACAACTCCGCCAGCGCATTCAATACGGTCACAGGAAAAGCGAATTGATTGTTGATCACCAGCGAACCACCACTCAACAGATGGCTGTAAAGCAGCGAGCGCCCATAGACGTAATAGAACGGCAGCACCACCATCATCCGGTCGCTCTCGCGGAGGCCAAGATACTCGACGATGGATTGCGTATTACTCGTGAGATTCAAATGCGAAAGCATCACGCCTTTGGGTTCGCCCGTGGAACCTGAAGTATAAATCAGCGAGGCGAGATCGAGATCAATCCGACGCGCTGCCGCCACTGTTGGCGATTCAGTTTGGAAAACATTCGCCAAAAAATGCGTCTGAACTGAAG
>JANMXV010000554.1:0-5142 GCA_031381325.1 Betaproteobacteria bacterium
TTTTTAAGACTGAACACCTATGCCCTCCCCTCAATGTGGAACACATACAAACCGTAGGGTGCGCACCGCGCACGCGTGCCACACGCGACAAACACACGATATTCGATACACCGGCCGAGTCAATGATGCGCATCTCATCAGCGCAAAAACGCCGCAGCACAAAATTGAATTTGCGCCGCGAATGTAACATCGCCGACCGCGTGCGCGGTGCGCACCCTACGTGCTAAACGCCTCCAATTCCGCATGCACTTCCAGCCAGCGCTGCTCAGCCTTGCCAATGAGTTGCGTGAGTTCGGTCTGCCGCGCGGCCAGTGCGCGCAAATCCGCAGTGGAGGCGTTTTGATACAACGCCGGGTCGGCAAGCCGTGTATCGAGTCCGAGTTTTTCGTTGTTCCATTTCGCCAGATCGCGATCCAATTTTTCGGATTCTTTTTCCAGCGGACGGCGGCTGCCTTGTGGTTTTTTTTGCGCGTTAGTACGCATAGCGCGCGTCTCTCGCCCGGCGGGTCTTTCTTTTTCCACAAGCTTCTGCGCAGCAGCAGGCTTCGCGTTCTGCGCTTGGCGGCGCGCCGTCAGCCACGCCAGATAGTCATCCACGTCACCGTCGAATTCTTTCACCTCGCCGTCAGCCACCAGCAGAAAACTGTCACACACGCTGCGCAACAGCGCGCGGTCATGCGACACCAGCACCAGGCTACCCTCGTATTCGGCGAGCGCCACGTTCAGCGCGTGACGCATTTCCAGATCCAGGTGATTAGTCGGCTCGTCCAGCAACAGCAGATTGGGCCGCGTGCGTATCATCAGCGCCAGCGCCAGCCGCGATTTTTCGCCGCCGGAAAACGGCGCCACCGGCGACTCCACCATCTTGCCGCGAAAATCAAACCCGCCCAGGTAATTGCGCAACTCCTGCTCGCGCGTGCGCGGCTCTTTGTTGACCAAATGCCACAGCGGCGATTCTTCGGGCCGCAGTTGCTCCAACTGGTGTTGCGCGAAATAACCGATCGCCAAACCGCGCGCTTCCACACGCCGGCCCGCAATGGGCTCGGTTTCGCCCGACAGCAGCTTCACCAGTGTCGACTTGCCCGCGCCGTTCGGGCCCAGCAAGCCGATGCGCGCGCCGGGGCGCAACGTCATCTTCACGCCACCGATAACTGGCACACCCTCATAGCCCGCGTCCACATCTTCCAGCGTCAACATCGGATCGGGCGCGCGCTCGGGCTTCATGAATTCAAAATCAAACGGCGCATCCACGTGCGCGGCAGAAACCAGCTCCATGCGATCCAGCGCTTTGAGGCGGCTTTGCGCCTGCCGTGCCTTGGTGGCCTGCGCGCGAAAGCGCGAGATATAACTGTGCAGATGCGCCACCTGCCGCTGCTGCTTCTCGAACAGCGCCTGCTGCACCGCCAACTGCGCCGCGCGCTGCGTTTCAAACGCGGAATAGTTGCCGCTATAAAGCGTGAGGCGCTCGGTGTAAATATGCGCAATATGCGTGGTGCAGCCGTCAAGAAAATCACGATCGTGCGACACCACCACCAGTGTGCCGCGAAAGTTCCCCAGCCACTTTTCAAGCCACACCACCGCATCCAGATCCAGATGGTTGGTCGGCTCATCCAGCAACATCAAATCGCAGCGGCTCACCAGCGCCTGCGCGAGATTCAAGCGCATACGCCAGCCGCCGGAGAACGCCGCCACCGGCCGCTCGATATCGCCCGAGGCAAAACCCAAGCCCGCGAGCAGCGCCGCTGCCCGCGCGCGCGCGCCGTAGCCGCCGATATCGTTCAGACGCCCATGCAACTCGCCGAGCAAATCGCCACCCTCATGGTGCGCTTCCGCCTCGGCAAGCTCACGTTCAATCGCGCGGAGTTCGGTATCGCCATCCAGCACGTACTCGATGGCTGGCATTTCCAGCGCAGGCGTTTCCTGCGCCACCGTGGCAATGCGCCAGGCAGCAGGCAATTCGCAATCGCCCAAATCAGCATGCAATTCGCCGCGCAACAGCGCAAACAGACTGGTCTTGCCGCTGCCATTGGCCCCGACCAGACCCACGCGCATGCCGGCGTGGATTTGCAGACTGGCGTCTTCGATGAGCTTGCGTGCGCCGCGCGCGAGCGTGAGATTGCGGAATTGGATCACTTCGTCATGCCTGTCAAAAGAAAGGGCGCAATGATAGCCGCTGTGGAGAGGATGTGCGACGGACTTTTGTTAGGCGTAACGAAAAAAAAGAACTATTCGCCAGATTGGCACGGTGGAAACGAACCTACGCTGGGATATGATGATAGCCATGTGACGCAAAACCGGAACGTCAGGCATCATGATGCAGTCAATCTCTCAAGCCACGCAAGAATCCGCCATCGTGTTCCGTCGCGCATCGCGGGACGATGTGCACTCTATCGTTCAAATGCTGGACGATGACCCCCTCGGCGCCAGGCGCGAGGCGTTCACCTTGCCGTTGCCAGAGAGTTACTATCACGTCGGACAAGGCGCGTCCGGACGCCATCCGGTTCTATGAAGGGCTGGGCTTTACCGCCTCACACGAAGGCCTGAAGTTGCATCTCGAGCAGCGATGGTAGGGTGCGCATTGCGCACGCATTTACCAGACGCCAATCACGCAAAATAACCTTGACCACGTAGCGAATTAACGCCCAATATTCCCTATGTCACGCTATCGCCGTTCGCTCGCAAAGGGTGCGACCTTGTTTTTCACCGTCAACACCTACCGGCGTAAGGATCTGCTAACACTTCCGCCAGTCCGCGCAGCGCTACATGAGGCCATTGAACAAGTACGTATACAAATGCCATTCACAATCGACGCATGGGTGCTGCTGCCCGATCATTTACATGCGATCTGAACATTGCCGGTGGGCGATGCCGCGTATGGCAAACGCTGGGGCATGATCAAGACGCAGGTGAGCCGCCGTTGTACGCATTTGGTCGATTCCAGCGACGCCATATCGCGTATCAAAAGGCACGAAATCAATTTTTGGCAGCGGCGATTTTGGGAGCATCAAATTCGCGATGATCTTGATTATGAACGGCATGTTGATTATGTTCATTACAACCCAGTCAAGCATGGCTTGGTAACGCAGCTTGCGCAATGGCCGTATTCGACATTTCACCGCTACGTAAATGATGGTGTGTATCCGCACAATTGGAGCGTTGATCCGGGTAAAGTCATTGGCGGCGCCGGGGAGTAAATTCGCGTTTGCTTGACGATGCAATATCGTGGATCGCGTGCGCGGTGCGCACCCTACAAAACCGTCAAAAGAAAGGGCGCAATGATAGCCGCTGTGGGGCTGGCGTGCGGCGGAGATTTGGCACAAGGCGCAAAAATTCGCAGGCACAAGACTGCGCTACTATACGAAGATTGACATTCGGCACAATGCCCCTCGGTTATTGCGTCCTACATAATTCGATGCCACCCCAACGATGCCACTATCTCCCGCGCACGAGAATTCAATACAATTCGTTCTCGGGCGCGCTCCGATAGGATTCGCACTATTTGTTTTTGTGGCGATCGGGACATTGTTCTTTTACCCTTTGCACACGCTGATACTTCTTTGCAGTATGCTTTTTGGTGTTCTTGTCGCCGCGCTCATTTTTGTATCTTTGCGTTACTATCATTTTTGGTTATCGTGGTTAATCTGGGTCGTACCAATGACCGCGAGTGCAGGCACGGTGCTAGCGACGCTTTCACAAGATGGCACCATCAATCTGTCGCAGATTTTGTGGCAAGGCTTTTACTTCGCCGCTACGGCGATCTTTGGTACCTTGTGGGCGTTTCGAGGCCTGTTCCTGAAATGGCTCAGAAAGTTGAAGTAATGCGTAGGGCGCAATCCCATTGCGCCGCCGGCGGAAACAGTCCTGCCCGACACTTTGGCGCCACGATAGCTGTGCATTGAAATCCATCCGGCGCAATAGGATTGCGCCCTAGGATTTATGTGAGTGTTGCTTTTACTACATTACCCCGGCGGCCATTTAAACGCACGCCCCGCCAGCAGGTGCAAATGCAAATGAAACACGCTCTGCCCCGCATCGGCGCCGTTGTTGACCGCAAGGCGGAACGCATCGCCCACGCCGAGTTGTTGCGCGATTTTGTTGGCCGTGATCATCAGGTGACCCAGTAGCGCCTGATCTTCAGGCATGGCATCTACCAGCCGCGGTATTTCTTTTTTCGGAATCAGCAGCACGTGCGTGGGCGCTTGCGGGTTAACGTCGCGAAACGCCAGGCACAAATCGTCTTCGTAGACGATATCTGCGGGGATTTCGCGATTGATTATTTTGGTGAATATCGTAGTCATATTTGCCCCTACTTCTTGATACTTTGCGCCGCCCACATCACCAGCTCTTCGATCACGGCGTCGCCGGCTGCGGCGAGTGCTTGTGCGGCGCCGGGCGCGTTGGGGGCGGCGGGCCGCTCGGCGCTGAAGGTGCGCTGCGCGTGCAGCGCGCGGGTGTTGAGGTTGATCAGCGAGGCGCGCAGGCGCGCGGTGACTTTGCTCACCTGTGCGTCGTCAAACGATTGGCTGAAGTCTTCAAGTTCGATACGCAGGGCGTAATCGGCTATTGCGCCGTCCTGCCCGGTGACCACGCCGCGCGAGGCGGTCGCGAAGCGCGCGCGCAGACGTTCGGTGAGCAGCAGCGCGGGCGACATGACCCAGCGGTTTTGTGCATACGCGTCGGGGCGGCCCGCGTCTTTGTAGGTTAGGCGATACTGTATGTTTGGGGTGTCGAGCCAGGCGCTTGCGGCCACCGGCGGGATCAGCAGGATGGCGTTGACCGACGGTGCGGTCGCCGGGTTTACACGCTGCGAACCTAGATCAAACACGGCGGGTGCATCGCGTTTTTCCGGGCCTAGCGTGCAGCCGCCAAACAACGAAGTAAAAAAGATCAATAAAAATAAATACTTGCAATGAGTCATCGTATATACCCTTATTTACTTTTTTGCGGTTCGGCGTAACCCGCTTCACCCGGCCCCGGTTTGCCGGAGGGCCGGCCAAACACCAAACCCGCTGGCTGTTCGTTCAACTCCGAAAGCAGCCGGTCGAGATTGCGTGAATTGCGTGCCAGTTCTTCGAGCAGTGTGTTCATGCGTGGCGCCACGTCGCTGGCGACGGTGGATGCCGCGCCTTGCGACGCAGCGCC
>JANMXV010000555.1:0-11435 GCA_031381325.1 Betaproteobacteria bacterium
CCCGGCTCAGCACCAGGTTAACTAAAACCTCTTATAAAACAAGAACATGCCCTTCGGTTTTTACATCATCATGGCGGCGCAGTTTTTCTCGTCGCTGGCCGACAATGCGTTGCTGGTGGCGGCCATCTCGCTGCTGATGCAACTCAATGCGCCCGAATGGATGACGCCGATGCTGAAGTTTTTCTTCACCATATCGTATGTGTTGTTCGCGGCGGTGGTTGGCGCTTTCGCCGATTCGATGCCCAAGGGCCGCGTGATGTTCATCGCCAATACCATCAAGATATTCGGTTGCCTGCTGATCTTTCTGCACCAGTGGTGGACCCTGCCGTGGGTGGAGCATTACAGCGTGATATTGTTTGCATACGCCGTGGTCGGCCTCGGCGCGGCGGCTTACTCACCCGCCAAGTACGGCATCCTCACCGAGTATCTGCCGCATCACAAACTGGTGATCGCTAACGGCTGGATCGAGGGGCTGACCGTAGGCTCGATCATCCTCGGCACGCTGCTCGGCGGCATGCTGGTCAGCGATGCGGTGTCCGCCAAATTGCTGGCCATCGACATTCCGCATATCGACACCGGCATCGATTCGGCGGCCGAAGCCGCCATCTGCGTGATTGCGGCGATTTACATCGTCGCCGCCATTTTCAATTTGTACATCCCCAACACCGGCGTTGACCACAAGGTCGTGAGCAAGAACCCGATGTATCTGATCCGCGAGTTTTCGCATTGCGTAAAACTGCTGTGGACGGACAAGCTCGGGCAAATATCATTGGGCACCACGACGCTGTTCTGGGGCGCGGGCGCCACGCTGCAGTTCATCGTACTTAAATGGGCCGAGACCACGCTGGGCTACACGCTGTCGCAGGGCACTTATTTGCAGGGCGTGTGCGCGGCAGGCATTGCGGCAGGCGCGATCTGCGCCGCACGACTGGTGCCGCTTAACAAGGCCGTCAACGTCATTCCCGTGGGCATCGCCATGGGGATCATTGTGATTTCGATGAACCTGGTGAGCAGCGTTTATTTCGCAGTGCCGCTGATTATCGCCATCGGCGCCCTCGCCGGCTTTTTCGTGGTGCCGATGAACGCGCTGTTGCAGCATCGCGGCCACATTCTGATGGGCGCGGGACATTCCATTGCGGTGCAAAATTTCAACGAGAATATTTCAATACTGGTCATGATCGGACTGTATGCGCTGCTGATCTGGCTGGATTTCTCCATCCACGTGGTTATCGCGCTGTTCGGTGCGTTCGTTTCAATCACCATGTGGCTGGTGCGCAGACGCCACCTGCACAACCTCGCCAACGGACCGATGCCCGTGATTCCCGCCAACGTGTTGCACTGAGAGTCCGTAAAACTTGAAACGTGAATCGAAATGTGAAACGCTCGCTTTTCCCATTTCACTTTTCACATTTCACGAAATCAGCGTCAATAAAAAAGGCCGCAATTGCGGCCCTCTTTACGCAAGATGAGGCGCAACCCTCACACCGGCACAAACTTGAAGCGCTTCACCTTCGTCATGTCGGCGCCTTCGATGCGAATCAGCTTGGTCGAGGCCGCGCGGCTCGGCGAATGCAGATCGCCTTCGTTGTAGAGATGCGCCACACCCGGCGTGAGTTTGTAGGTGCGCACGTGCTTTACCTTGCCCGGCACTTCGGCGCTGGCTTTTTCAACCAGTGACCAGTCGTTCATCTGGGTTTCGCCGCGCGCTTGCCCATAAATCGCCCACGAATGACCGTGATCATGCGGCCCGCTTTCTTTCGGCCCAACGTAATCGTGCGCCAGTATGCAAAATCCGAATTCTGCGTCTTCGTACAGTATGTTGCGTTCTTTGTCGTTGCTGTCTACATACTTCGCGACAAATTGTTCATCGCTCAACACTTGCGCCAGCAACCCGCAAATCTTCTGGCGGCCCGCCGGGCCGGGTTCTGCTTTGATAAAGTCGTGGCATTGGACCGCGAAGGTTTCCAGCGTTTGTCCAACTTGCTCCCTATTTCCCATGACTGCCTCCTTTGAATTTACGTGACGTTTACACGATGAGGGATTGTGCGCCCAATTGACGGGGTTTGGAAAGGGGTCTTCCCGCCAACGCACCGGCCGTGACAGAATGTGGCGCTGGCATCCCACGACAGAGCGAAGGAATCCATATGCTGCAAGAACTCAAGGGGTTGGCGGTCGCAGGGCTGATAGGGGTCACGGGCGGCGTGCAGGCACAATCCGCTTCGACAGAGCCTGCCCTGAGCCCTTCGACAGGCTCAGGGCAGGCCTACCCCCAGCGCCCGATCCGCATGATCGCTGCCCAGTCCGCCGGCTCCTCGCTCGACACCATCCTGCGCATCTTCGCCGCGAAAATGACCGAGTCGCTCGGCCAGCAAATTGTGATCGACAATCGCGGCGGCGCGGGCGGCACCATCGGGGTGGAACTGGCCGCGCGCGCGCCCGCCGACGGCTACACGCTGCTCGCGGGCGCATCCAGCTCGATGATTGTTTCCACTTTCACTTACAAAAAGCTGCCGTTTGATACCTTGAAAGACTTTGCACCGATTTCGCTGTTTGCCAACGTCGAAGCCGTGTTCGTGGTCAATCCCGCGCTGCCGGTCAAAAGCGTAAGCGAATTTCTGGCGCTGGCAAAATCGCAGCCGGGCAAGCTCAATATGGGATCGGCCGGCATCGGCTCGTCCAGCCATCTTGCGGGGCTGTTGTTCGTCAGTTTTACCGGCATCAATACCACGCACGTGCCCTACAAAGGCGGCGGCCCGATGACCACGGCCGTGGTTGGCGGCGAAGCACAGTGGGCAATTTCTCCAGCGGCGGCGCTGGTCGGACAGATACGCGCCGGGCGTCTCAGAGCCATCGCGATTTCTTCCAAACAACGTTCGCCGATTTTGCCGGAACTGCCCACCATCGCCGAAGCGGGCGTGCCCGGTTACGAATACGTCAGTTGGAACGGCGTACTCGCGCCCGCCGGCACACCACGCGCCATTGTCACCGGCGTGCATGCCGTCATGCGCAAAGTCGCGACCGTGCCGGAGGTGAAAGAACAGTTTGCCACGCAAGGGCTCGCGCCCAGCGCCAGCGAATCGCCGGAAGAAATGATGCGCATGATACGCGCGGACTACGCCACCATCGGCAAAGTCGTCAAGGCCGCGGGCATCAAACCGGAGTAAGCCATGCGCCGGTTACCAGTGGGTTTCGTGTTTGTTTGTGCTGCATTGTGTGGATCTGCATTGGCCGCGGACGACATGATCACAATCCCCGCCGGCGCTTTCACCATGGGCCGTAACGACGGCCCCGAAGATGAACGACCCGCGCATCAGGTGACGCTGCCCACGTTTCAGATTGATCGGCTGCCGGTAACCAATGTGCAATTCGCCGAATTTCTTAACGTACGCGGTCATAGCACTGCAAAGGGCGAGCGGCTCTACGACTATGACGACAACGATGCCCGCATTCATCAAATCGCCGGCAAGTATGTGGCGCATCGCGGCTTTGAAAATCATCCGGCGGTCGAACCTTCGTGGCTGGGCGCGCGCGAATACTGCGCATGGCGCGGCAAGCGTCTGCCCACCGAAGCCGAATGGGAAAAAGCCGCGCGCGGCGCCGATGCGCGCAAGTATCCGTGGGGGAACGCCGCGCCCGACCGCGCACGCGCGCAATTCGCCGCACGCTTTAACGACACTGCGCCGGTTGAAAATTTCGCCGCAGGCGCGAGCGCGTACGGCGTACTCGGCATGGCGGGCAATGCGTGGGAATGGGTGGCTAGTGCGTATCGCCCCTACCCCTATCGCGCTGACGATGGCCGCGAAGATTTAACGCCCGGCCCGGTACGCAGCACCCGCGGCGGCGGACATGATTCGCCCGCCGAAGAAATCACCACCACGCAGCGCGGGCGCACGCTGTCGCGTAACCCGCGCGCGGGACATCACAACATCGGTTTTCGATGCACGAAATAATTATTTAAAAACTCATTTAAAAACAAATACTTATGAATACAATCGCGCAGGAGCTACTGATGGCGTGGGATGCTGGACACACCGTGCCTTCCATAGTCGAACGTCATCCTGCATTCAACTGGGATGATGCTTATGCGGTTTCCGCCGCGCTGATCAAGCTGCGCCGCGCACGCGGCGAAAAAACCGTGGGCCGCAAAATCGGCTTCACCAATCGCAACATCTGGCCGCAGTACGGCGCAACCTCGCCGATCTGGCATCACGTCTACGACCGCACCGTGATTTACGCCAACGACGGCAAAGCGTCTGTGTCACTCGCCAACAGTTCGCAGCCGCTGCTGGAACCTGAAATTGCGTTCAAGCTGCGAGCGCCGGTGCCGGTGAACTGCAAAGACCCTTGTGAAATTCTGCGCGCCATCGCATGGTACGCGCCGAGTTTCGAAATCGTGTGCTGTCACTTCGCCGGCTGGAAATTCACGCCGGCCGAATCGGCGGCCGATTTTTCGTTTCACTGGCGGTTGATTGTGGGCACGCCGGTTGTGGTCAGCGAAGAAAAAATATCCACACTCGCCGAACAACTGCGCGATTGCAAAGTGACGCTGAGCAATAACGGCGCCGTGATGGATCGCGGCAAGGGCAGCAACGCGCTGGATCATCCTGCGCTGGCGCTGGCTTTTCTCGCCGACATTCTCGCTCGGCAACCGGCGTTCGATGCGCTGGCAGCGGGAGAAATTATCACCACGGGAACGCTTACCGCCGCGCTGCCGCTCAAGGCCGGCGAGACCTGGCAGTCACGCTACGAAGGACTGCCAGGCGTGGTTGGGCTGACGTTGCGCTTCACCGAATAACGGTTACGCCGAGCATGCATGGCGCAGACCGGTGTAACCGCTACCGTCGCGGAATCGCCGGAACCGCTTACGCCGCTCACACGGCCGTTCGAATGGACACGCATTGAACAGACTCGATGCGCGAAAGAATGCGCGAGTGCCGAAGGTAGATTTTGTTCAGGGGCTAGCCGCAAAACATAGTTAGGGGTTTTCGCCTGTTAGTAAGTTACGTACAGATACGTATGAGAAAACCACAGTCCCGCTCTGTTAAGTAATGAGCAGATTACAATCGCCCGACAAAAACCTAATGAGGAGACTTGCCTTGAAATCCATCGGTCGTAATCCTATTGCATGCTTGGCGCTAGGGACTATCGTCGCTCTGTGCTCCCTCGCTAACGCACAGTCCTATCCCGCAAAAACCGTGCGTGTAGTTGTGCCGTTTTCCCCCGGCGGTGGCAGCGACATTACCGGGCGCCAGATCGCCGCCAAGGTAAGTGAATTGCTCAAGCAGCAATTCGTCATTGACAATCGTGGTGGCGCCGGCGGCATTATCGGCATGGAGATGGTGGCCAAGTCTATCCCCGATGGCTATACGCTTATGGTGATGTCGGGTAGCTTCTCCGCGTCGTCGGCGACCCACAAGCCCGCGTTCGATCCGATCAACAGCATCATCGGTGTTGCCGAATTCGGCATCACCCCATTCATACTCACCGTTCATCCCTCACTGCCGCCGAAGACCACCAAGGAACTCATTGCGCTTGCCAAAGCCAAGCCCGGCGAGCTGACCTACGCGTCGAGCGGCGTCGGCGGACTCACGCATATGGCGACTGAGTTGCTACTGAGCATAACGGGAACAAAAATGGTACACGTGCCCTACAAGAGCACCGGCGCGGCCCTGAGCGATCTCCTTTCAGGACAAGCGCCGATAATCGTTGGCAGTCTCTTGCCGGTTGTACCTCACATCGGAACGGGAAAACTGCGCGCACTGGGTGTCACTACAGCCAAGCGCTGGTATTCGCTACCCAACGTACCTACCGTGGGCGAAACGATACCAGGATACGAAGTTGAGCTGTGGTTCGGCATGATGGCGCCGCGCGATACACCGCAGGCCATCATCGATACGCTTAACAAAGCCGTCAACGACTCATTGCAAGACGCCGATATGAAGAAAAATCTCAACGCGCAGGGGCTCACCGCTACCGGCGGCGCGCCGCAGCATTTCAACCAGCGCATCCGTAAGGAATACGACCGCTGGGTGAAGGTCGTCAGGGACGCCGGCATCAAGGTGAATTAGATCGAAACGGGGATGACCTGGCTCAATCAGCGCCAACAAGCTGACTATCCCATAACGACGAGGAGGATGTCATGTTGCGAGCACTATCCGCAGGTATTGCATGTGTTGCTACTATTGTCTCCCTACCGCAGTCGATAGCGGCTGCTGCCCCAAGTGACTATCCGACTCGTCCCGTGCGACTGGTGATTGCGCAAACACCGGGTTCATCGATCGATGCCATGGGCCGTGTTCTCGCCACCAAAATCAGTGAACTGTTGGGTGAACAAATGGTGGTGGACAATCGCACTGGAGCGGGCGGCACCATCGGCGCCGGTATCGTTGCTCATGCCGAGCCGGACGGCTACACGATTTTCGGCGCGGCTACGGCTTCGCAGGTGATAGGGCCGCACCTTTACAAATCGCTAGTCGACTACGACCCGTTCCGTGATTTAGCACCTATTTCAATGTTTGCTATTACGCAGAATTTTCTGGTTGTGAATCCGCAGACGCCTTTCCGCTCTGTACGCAATCTGATCGACTATGCGAAATCAAATCCTGGCAAGCTCAACTGGGCCAACGCGGGATCCGGATTCCAAAGCCATTTGGCAGGCGTACTTTTCACGCACATGGCGAACATTGAAGTTCTGCATGTGCCGTATAAGGGCGCTGGGGCTTCACTCACCTCGGTCGTGGGCGGAGAGTCTGTCGTTAGCATCGTGCCCGCACCGTCGGTGGTCGGACATCTGATTAGCGGACGATTGCGTGCGCTGGCAATGGGCGGCGAGAAGCGCTCGCCGCTGGCGCCTGAAATTCCCACCATCATCGAGTCGGGCGTGCCAGGCTATGTGTCAAACGGATGGGGTGGACTCATTGCTCCCGTCAAAACACCACAGTTAATCCGCGACAAGCTGTACCAAGCGGTGGTCAAAGCCATTGCCGATCCACCGACCAACGCCGCCATGATCAAACTTGGCGCTGAACCGATGGCCTCCACGCCCGCCGAATTTGCTGCCGTGATCAAGCGCGACTGGAAGTCATTTGGAGACGCAATACGAGTGTCCGGAATCAAGCCTAACTAACGTACCTAACAATAGCGTGTAACCGTCAGGGTTGGGCACAATGACGTGCGGCGTACCGGTCGCGAGCAGCGTATACCCATCCGCAATCGCGCCAGAGGCTAGTTCCGTGCCGATCAGTCCGCCGGCACCGGGCCGGTTATCGATTGCCACTTGCTGACCCAGCACTTCGGGAAGCCTGTTGGCCACGATCCGTATCACGACGTCAGTGGCGCCACCTGCGGCGAATGGGATGATCATGCGTACCGGCTTGTTCGGATAGGCCTGTCCTGATCCCGTCGAAGCGGGCTGGGCACATGCCGTTCCCGCGGCTCCCATCACAGCCAGCCAACCCCGGCTATCCAAAGCAATGAACTGAGAAAAATGCGCTGCATGTCTACTCTTGCTGTTCTGTCTAGTGTCACTGTATCTGAATCCCGGCGGACTGCGCGACGGATTTCCATTTAATGACTTCGTCGCGAATAATCTTGCGGAACTCGTCGGGCGTGGCGTGACGGGGCTCCGCAGCCTCGGCGTCGAGGCGTTTTCGTGTGCCTGGGTCCGCCAGGATGCCAGAGAACACCTTGTTCAATTGCTGGCTAATGTTCTTTGGTACACCAGCCGGCGCCGAGATGCCCCACCAGACGTACATCTCATACCCCGGATATCCCGCTTCAGCGAAGGTGGGGATTTCGGGAACCACCGGACTGCGCTTATCGGCGCCGATCACTATCAGCTTGAGCTTGTCCGTACGCACGTACGGCAGCACCTGAGTGAGCGAACTGAACATGATCGGAATCTGACCGGCCATCACGTCGATCATGGCGGGACCGCCGCCCTTGTAGGGTACATGACCCAGATCGATGCCCGCCAGCTTCTTGAACAACTCTCCGCCGAAATGATTGAAACTGGCAATTCCTGTAGATGCGTACATCATTGAGCCTGGGTTGGCCTTAGCGCGGCTGACGATCTCCTTCAGCGTGTTTATTTCCCCACCTTGGCGTACAACAATTGAGTTCGGAGATGCTCCGAACATTGAGATCGGGTCGAAGGATTTCTCCACATCATAGGGCAGTTTTCGCACGGCCGCATTCATGGTGTAGGAGGTAGAGATTATCAGTAGCGTATAGCCATCCGCCGGGGCATTCGCTGCCATCTCGGTGCCGATAATGCCACTGGCGCCGCCACGGTTGTCGATGATGCTTGATTGTCCCAGCCGTTCGGTCAGCTTGTCGCCAAAGTAGCGTGCCAGTATGTCATTGCTGCCGCCGGCGGGAAACGGAACGATAATGCGTATGGGCTTGTTCGGATAATCCGACTGCGCCGCTGCCGGGGCCGCTATAAAACCACTTGCAGAAAAAACGGTAATTACGCTAAAAATGCGAGGAAATCGATTCATAACCGCGCGCTCCTTCAGGGGGGCAATCCGGTTGAGGAACTATTCTTCAATACACGCCGAGGCTGTGCTTATTGCAGCTTGATGATGCCATTGCACAGGAGCTCGGCGTATGCGGTGATCTTGCGCTTCAACTGTGCCTCCAACTTGTCCGCAGCGCTTCCCGGCTCCAGGCCAAGATAAAACTGGCGTTTGTGATTATTGGGCTACTTGTGCGTCAGCGCCAAGGACGGAAATTAACTACGCAAAATCCCGGATTGCGGCACGTCGCCCCGCTAACTATCGTTACCTCGCAATAAGCGCAAATCCATCAGCGTTTCGCCGACCATTAGCCTGGAGAACGCGACGGAGCGCGTCAGGCTGGCGTAGCTGGGCCACCGAACGAGGAGATTACGATGAACTATGCGACTACTTTAATATCGGCTTTGGTCCTAACATTCGCGTTGACGGGTGTTGAGTCCGCAGAGGCAGCAGAGGCAAATTATCCCAATCGGCCAATAAGATTTATCGTACCGTTCTCACCTGGCGGACCCAGCGACGTTCTGTCGCGCATGGTGGGTATGAAGCTCACCGATACCTTTAGACAAACGCTCGTCGTCGATAATCGTGGTGCCGTCGGCGGCATCCTCGGCGTCGAACTTGCCGCCAATGCGCCGCCGGATGGCTACACCTTGCTGTTGGCCGCCAACAGCCTGCTCACCATCAACCCGCACGCTTATATCAAGCTGCCGTATGACCCGCAGCGCGACTTGCAGCCAATCACGCAGCTCACGTCCGGCGGCAATGTAGTGGTGGTTCATCCCTCGGTAGCGGCCAAGTCCATAAAAGAATTTATCGCCCTCGCCAAGTCCAGCCCGGGAAAGCTCAATTACGCGACGACCGGTACTGGTAACGTGCTCGGCATTGCGAATTTCAAGGTGATGGCCGGCATCGATATGGTTGCCATTGCTTACAAAGGAACGGGACAGGCAGTTATCGACCTTGTTGCCGGGCATGTGCAGTTTTTTTTCATGAATCCGCTGGTCGCCATAACGAACGTCAACTCAGGCAAGCTGCGCGCATTGGCCGTAACCTCCCTCACACGTAATCCGGGCCTGCCCGACACGCCGACGGTCGACGAATCTGGCGTGCCGGGATTCAAGAACATCACATGGCATAGCGTTCTGGTTCCCGCCGGTACGTCAAAATCCATCGTCAAGCGGTTGAACACCGAATTGGTCAAAATTGTGAATTTGCCCGACGTGAAAGAGCGTCTCTTGGGGCAGGGGCTTACCCCTGTCGGCTCTACGCCGGAGCAAATGAGTGCGCTGATCAAGGAAGAGTCCATGGACTACGCGAAGTTGGTGAAGCAAATCGGCTTCCAGCCGATATGAAAACGCTCCGCCATCATTGAGGTGCTGAACCATATGCGGTGCGTAACGATTTCGCGCAGTCTTGCCGTCTGTGCTCTCGCCAGCGCGGCAACGGCGCACGCGCAGCCCGGCGAATCGATTGGAGAATATCCCAGCCGACCGCTGCGCATGATCATCCCTTTTGCACCCGGTGGCGCTTCCGACTTCGTCGGTCCATGCAAGTTGTTTGCCGTCGTGAAGAAGGTGGTTCACGACCCGTGGGTCGGTGCGCAGTACGAAAAGGCAAGCGCACAGCAGATTACCAGCGCCTCGCTGGAAGAATTTGCCGCATTCATGAAGGAACAAAACGCTTTCTGGGCGAAGATAATCAAGGACGTGGGCATCAAGACCCAGTAGCGCGGGGTGTATTCATCCTGCATCTGAGAAGGAGTATCCATGAATATCATGATCAGAAAATTGGGTTGTTGGCTAACGCCGGTCGTGCTCGCGCATAGCACGGCGATGTGGGCGCAGGACAAGCCGCCCGGCTATCCGGTTCGACCCATTCGTATCGTCATTAGCGTCGCTCCTGGCGCAGGCGCCGACATGGTCGCACGGTTGACGGCGCAAATATTAAGCGATCGTTGGGGCCAAAACGTCGTGGTCGACCCCCGGCCCGGCGGGGGCGGAGTGATCGCCAGCACGTTGGTGGCCAAAGCGGAGCCCGACGGCTACACGTTATACCAGAACGGGTTCGGGCTCCTGATTCAAGGGGCAACCGAGCGCGTGCCTTTCGACGTGCTCAAGACTTTTGAACCTGTTGTTCGCACGACCTCTCAGCCTTACATTCTCCTCGTCAATGCGAGTGTACCCGCCAAGTCGGTCAAGGAGCTTATCGCGCATTCGGCAAGCAAACCATTGACCTACGCAGGAAGCTCCGGGGTAGGAAGCACGGTCCATCTGGGCATGGAACGGCTGGCGTCACTGTCCAGCATGAAATTAAAGCATATCGCATACAAAGGGAGCTCTCCTGCCATCCTTGCGCTGATGGGCGGGGAGATCAATATGGCCGCCACGAGTGCGATGTCCGCAATCGCCGCTATCCAGACCGGCAAGGTGCGCGCGCTGGCTACATTGGGCCTTAAGCGCGTACCGGTGCTACCTGATCTGCCGACTGTCGCCGAGCAGGGTTTTGCCGGCTTCTCGATTACGAATAGTTATAATCTTTGGGTGCCGGCGGGAACGCCCCCCGCGATCATTGCGGCGATCAATCGTGTCGTTAGCACAGGCATAAATTCCCCGGAGGTGGAGAAGCGGCTCGCAGCCAGCGGCAGTGAAGCCGTCGATCCCATGCCCCCCAAGGAACTCAAGGCAGCCATTGCGCGCGATTATGCCGAGATAGAGAAGTCGGTGAAGCAACTCGGCCTGAAGTTCTAGAGGTCCCTGGCAGGAAACACAGTGCTACTGAAAATCAAGAATCCCCAGGACTTTTGGTGCGGGATCCTCTTTATTGCGTTGGGGGCGCTGGCGATTCATTTGTCGCGGGATTATGAGATGGGTAGCGCGTTGCAAATGGGCCCTGGCTATTTTCCCACCTGGCTGGGGG
>JANMXV010000556.1:0-7679 GCA_031381325.1 Betaproteobacteria bacterium
CCCCCAGCCAGGTGGGAAAATAGCCAGGGCCCATTTGCAACGCGCTACCCATCTCATAATCCCGCGACAAATGAATCGCCAGCGCCCCCAACGCAATAAAGAGGATCCCGCACCAAAAGTCCTGGGGATTCTTGATTTTCAATCGCACTGTGTTTCCTCCCTGGTTCTGAATCCGGACGCGAATGGACGAGCCGTTAAGCTTACCTCGAACCTACAATGCACGGGCCATCCCCATTTTTTCGGCGCATCCGCAATCCCAGCAAACCGTGTGGCTGAGGCCATGATATTCTTGGCGGAGATTGGAGATAGATTCGCGCAGACCGTCGTAAAAAGCAAACCTTGGTAAATCCCGGGCATCCCCGGGGATTTATTGCTATGAGTTAATTTGATGTTGGTATCAGGCGACGTACCCTGTAATAATTTGGCAGAGCAGACTTTCCGAGCTGCATAAAAGAGGCCGCGATGAGTCACACAGGATCACCCGCATCCGTGTCTAATACGATACTGCGCAAACTTGGCCGCTTGGGCCGCTTCATCCTATTCCTGTGCACTTCAGGCTGGCTGTTCCCGCACGCATGCACGGAAGGCATGGATCTCACCAAGATCCAGAACGATCATATGGCCAAGAAGAAGTAATGCACTCTTAGAACTTCAGGCCAAGCTCCTTCACCTGCCGCTCGAGTTCAACATATTCGCGGGCGAGATTTGCCTTGAGTTGTTCAGGAGTCATGCGCTCGGCGGGTTCACTGCCATCAGCCGCAAGCTTCTGCACCATCTGCGGGGTATGCATACCCTCGCTCACCACACGATTAATCGCCAGGATGATCGGGCGCGGCGTTCCGGCCCGCACCCAAAGATTGTAGCGATTGGTAATCTTGAAGCCGGGAAAGCCCTGTTCGCCGATCGTCGGCAGCTCGGGCAGAGATGACGCGCGCGTCAGGCCCAGTGCAGCCACGCCGCGCACCTTGCCGCTGCGTATTGCGGCGGTCGCGGACATCACACTGGTGACACCGATATTGACTTCTCCCCCCATGAGTGCAAGGAGGGAAGGCGCGCTCCCTTTGTATGAGATGTGCTTCAACTGCATGCCGGATATCTTCCCCAGCCGTTCCATGCCCAAATGGACCGTGCCGCCGATCCCGGAGCTTCCGGCGTACGTCAACGGTTTGGCTGCCGAAAGCGCGATAAGCTCCTTGACCGTCTTGGCGGGCACGCTCAAATTGGCGAGCATGATGTAGGGCTGGGCAGTAGAGCTGACGACAGGATCGAAGGTCTTGAGGATGTCGAAGGGCACCCGTTTGGTCGCGCTTTGAAACAGCAGCCCATCCCCTGACTGCAGTATCGTATAGCCGTCAGGCGCCGATTTGGCCGTCAGCTCCGAAGCGATCACACCGCCTCCGCCCGGCCGCGGGTCGACCACGGCATTCTGGCCCCAACGCTCCGTCAATATTTGAGCCGTCGCGCGCGCAACCATATCGGCGCCCGCGCCCGGCGCCACGCCTATGATGATTCGAATCGGTCGAACCGGGTAGCCGGGTGGTTTGTCCTGCGCCAGCAACGGTGTGCTGTACATAAACGCGGCTGGCGTTAGCCAACAAGCCAATTTCCTGATCATGGTTTTCATGGATACCCCGCCTCAGATGAAAATTCTATCCTGCCAGCCCCGTATATGGGCGTGGTGTGACTGCTGCGTTGCCCTTCGAACAAACCGAGTCGATGCGAGTGAATCATGTTCAAGCATTCGGCGGCGTTATTAACTACGCATAACACTGACAGTCTACTCGCACCCGGCAGCCGGGCAAAAAAGAGTTGCGCTGGCTGGCCGCACTACGCTACAGTGAAATTGGGCACAGTTGAAGTGTGAGACTAACAGCACAGGCGGACGATAATGCCAATCAATTCAGATGAAGGGATTCGCGACGTACTCAGTAGCACCAAGACGATCGCCCTGGTCGGGGCGAGTCCGAACCCAGAACGGGCCAGCCACGCGGTCATGCACTACATGCTGGACCGCGGCTATCGCGTGATCCCGGTCAACCCGAACGAGAAGGAGATTCTCGGGCAGAAGGTCGTGGCTTCGCTGAAGGATATCCACGAGCCAGTCGATATGGTGGATGTATTTCGCACCTCGGAGGCTGCGGGGCCGCTGTGCGACGAGGCGATCGCGATCGGCGCCAAGTCGGTGTGGCTGCAGTTGGGCGTGATCAATGAAGAGGGCGCCAAGCGAGCCGAGGCGGCCGGGTTGAAGGTCATCATGGATCGCTGCCCCGCGATCGATATGCCGCGCTTGGGTATGGGACCCCCAAACCCGCACAAACCCAAGCGCGTCAGCAAGTAAAAAGGTCCCTGCTCGAATACGCTGTTCCGCCCGGCACACGGTCGTTTGCTGATGAACACGCAACCCTCCTCCCCCTGAAGAGGCAGCGCTCAAGCATTGCTTAGGGCTGGTGGGTGATACCGGCCCCTTTGATAATCTTGGCATAGCGGGCGACCTCGTCCTTGATGATCGCGTTCGTCTGCTCCGGTGTCGAGGTGAAGGGTTCCGCACCTTGTCTGGCCATGAACTCCTGGGTGCTCGGCATGGCCAGAATAGCGGCAACCTCTCTGGCGATTCTGCTGATCGCCGGATACGGTGACTTGGCAGGCGCAATAATTCCTGTAATGCCGGTCAAGCCGCCGTTGGGTAAACCTGCTTCGGTGAACGTAGGCACCTGGGCCAGGGCTGGCAGGCGTGTCTCCCCGCTGACCGCGATCGGTTTCAGTCTGCCGGCATTAATAAACGGAATCACAGTAATCGGTACCTGGAAGGACATCTCCACCCTGCCACCGAGCAGGTCGGTTGTAACCGGGCCCGATCCCTTGTAGGGAATATGGATGACTTTCGCACCTGTCACCTGATTGAAAAGTTCGCCTGACAAGTGCGTATTGGTACCTACACCGGAGGAGCCGAAGTTGAACTGCCCCGGCTTGCTCTTGACCAATGCGATGAGGTCCTGCAGATTATTGGCCGGTACCGAGGGATGAAGCACGAGTACGATCCGCGACTTCCCGATAGTTGTCACCCCGACAAAGTCCCTGAACGTGTCGTACGGGAGATTGGGAATCAGACTGGGCGTGCTGAAAAATGCGGCACTCGCCCATCCTATGGTGTAGCCATCAGGATTAGCCCGGGAGAGGAATTCGGTACCGATGACCGTGTTGCCGCCGGGCCGGTTATCGACGATAACCTGCTGGCCCCACCTTTCAGTCAGTCTCGCGGCGATCATGCGCCCCATCGGATCGGTGCTTCCGCCCGGCGGGTAGGGAATGATGTAGCGGACTGGTTTCGAGGGATAAGGCTGCTGGGCAATTCCAGGGCCGGCTGCAGCGAGCAGTAAGCCGAGCGACACGATACGCGCGATCAGGGTGTAGAAATTCATTCTGGCACCTCCTCGGGCCAATATTATTTATGCGCCGTGGACGCAGCCTGTGACCTCCGGCCATAGCGAAGACTACAGAGTCATAGTGAGCTTGCCAAGCACCGTTCCAATCGGCGGACTGACGCGGGCCGTTGCGCATGGTTGGCTTTGTTGGGATCGAAAGCCGCGTACCACGCTAATGGCAGCCTACAAGGCATCAGCAAAGCGGCGACCGGCGCGGCTAACGCGCAGGTGCTGTCTGCCTCTTGTTTAGCGAGTTCTCACGCTCCTTCGGCGATCTCAGCTTGACGGCAACAATCGGTTTCGGAATACTCCCAGGTTAGTTAGCGAGGAAGGTACCATGACCACCATGGCGAAAATTTGCACCACACTGGCGCGGCGAATCACCGCAGGCATATTGCTGGGTCTAGCCGCATCGGCCGGTGCCCAGCAGGTTTATCCAACGAAGCCGATACGCATCATCAGCCCCTACCCACCAGGAGGCACCACCGACATACTGGCGCGACTTGTCGGCCCCAAACTGACCGAGAGCTGGGGCCAGCAAGTCATCGTCGATAACCGGCCCGGCGGCAACACCATTATCGGCTCCGAGGTCATGGTCAAATCGCCACCCGACGGCTATACCCTGTTATCGATACTCACCTCGCACGTGATCGTTCCGAACCTGGCGCCGACGCCGTATGACGTAGTCAAGGACTTTGCCGCTGTCGCTACCATCGCCAGCACCCAGCTCGTTCTGGTGGTCCATCCCTCACTACCGGCCAGGAATCTGCAACAACTGATTGCACTCGCCAAAAGCAAGCCGGGGCAGCTCAATTACGGTTCCGGAGGCAGTGGGACCGTGACGCATCTGGCGGGTGAATTCTTCAACATGCAGGCCGGCATCAAAACGCAGCACATTCCCTACAAGGGATCGTCACAGGCGCTCACCGACGTTATGGGCGGTCAGGTGCATATGTACTTCAGCCCGCCGATTGTCGCCCTTTCGCATATCAAGAGTGGACGGCTCAAGGCCATCACGATTTCCGGCGACACACGACTTTCCGCGCTGCCGGAACTGCCGACCGCCAGCGAATCCGGCCTAAAGGGCTTCGTTGTCAACATCTGGTATGGAATGCTTGCGCCGGCTGCGACACCCAGAGCGATCATCGACAAATTGGGGGCCGAAATAGCCAAGGCTTTGGCCATGCCCGACATCCGGGACAAGCTGTTGAGCCAGGGAATGGAACCTTTCATTTCCACGCCGGACCAGTTTGCGGCGCTGATCAAGGCGGATCTCGCCAAGTACACCAGAATCATCAAAAGTGCAAATATCAAGCTTGAACAATGAGCGGCGACTGGATTTCAGCAGTCAGCTTTAGATTTTGCGCAGCACGCTGAAGCAGCGCCATAGTCGCGGATCGCGGGACAATTTGACCTGGAAACTTTTAGTCTTGTCCCACAAGATTTGACGCCGCGTGTTTCAGCGCGGCGTTCCGAGTTGGAAGAACGTACTGCATTGAGGATCAAATCATGGACGGCCCTTATACACGAGCACTTGCCGAATTCATTTCCGAAAGCACGTTCACTGATCTTCCAAAATCCGTCGTGGAGCACACCAAGCTCCTTGTTCTCGACACGCTCGGAGTCGGCATCTTCGGCGCGTCACTGCCATGGTCCGAACGCCTGCGCGCGACCGCTCAGGTGATGGAGGCACCCGGTCGCGTTTCCGTCTGGTGTACGCCGCTGCGCTTCTCCGCACCGACCGCGGCCATGATCAATGCAACCGCCGTGCATGCGTTCGAGCTCGACGACATTGGGCCCGGCGGACACAACGGTTCAGTCACGCTGAGTTCGGCGGCCGCGATGGCGCCACACGCGGGCAAACTGAGCGGTGCCGGACTGATCAATGCGCTGGTGATGGGGATCGAAACCGCCGCGCGCGTGAGCCAAAGCGTAGGCAGGGTTCCGCACGAAGGCCTTGGATTTCACGGCCCCGGTCTCTTTGGAACCTTCGCATCGGTGGCGAGCGCCTCGCGCGCGTTGGGTCTGAATGCGGACAACGTGGTGCATGCGCTGGGTCACGCCGGCCAGCAGGCGGCCAGTCTCATGTTCACGCATCACGGCGGGATGGGCAAGCGACTGCTTGCGGGGCAGGCCGCGCGCGCAGGCACGTTCGCGGCGCTGCTGGCGCAGAACGGTTTCACCAACGCACCGAACGTGTTTGAAGCCGAGTACGGCGGTTTCTGCTCAGCCCACACCGGCAACCGACAACCCGCGGCCTACGACCTCACACAACTCACCCAGGATCTGGGACGCAGTTACCACACCGAAAAAGTGCGCTTCAAGATGTGGGCCGCGCGCGTGCCCAATCATGGATCGCTCGAAGCAATCAGACAACTGCGTAAGAAACACCCTATACCTGTCGAACAGGTAAAACAGGTGCGTATCCGGCTCGGTCGCGGCTACCTGCAGAACGTCGGCTGGCCGTACACGCCGACAACGATCACCTCCGCACAGCTCAACCTGTACTACGTCTGCGCCATCATGCTGCTCGAGAACGACGTGTTCACCGCGCAGTTCACCGAGCAGAAAATTCGCGACCCGCAAGTGCTTGATTTAATCCGGCGCATCGTCATTACGCACGATCCCTCCATGGATGGTACAGGCTATGTGGAAGGGAATCCGTTGGAGATCGAGCTGTTGGACGGCACGGTGCTGTCAGCGTGGGGCAAGGTGCGCGGCGACGCGGAGAACCCCGTGCATCGCGAAGATGTGGTGGAAAAATTTACCAAGCTGACCTCCGGGCGACTTTCACCTGAAAAGCAAGCTGCGGTGATCGGGCTTTGCCAACGGCTGGACACCCTCGACGATATTTCAGCGCTGCTTGATCCGCTGCGCGCCTAAGGCCCGCTCATGCAGTATCGCCGGCAAGATGCCGGCGCAGATTGACCAGCAAGCCGGCCGTTACGCCGCGGATGTAGTAATCCTTGTATTGAATCGCGAAGTAGTGGCGCAGTCGCGCGTTAGACTGGTGCGAGTGGCGCAAGTGGTTGCGGCGATCAAGCAGAAACTCGAGCGGAACCTCGAAAATCTCGGCGACTTCGTTGTCGTTCGGGCGCAGCGCTAACGGCGGCTGCACCAGCCCGATCACCGGTGTGATCCGATGGCCCGCGCGAGTGACGTAGTGTGCGAGCCGGCCGAGGATTTCTACCCGCTCAGGGGGCAGCCCGATTTCCTCAAATGTTTCGCGTAGCGCAGTGTGTTCCGGTGTCGGGTCATCAGGCTCAGCCCCTCCGCCGGGAAAACTGATCTGCCCGGAACCGCTTCTGAGGTGACTCGAGCGTACGGTAAATAGCACTGTGAGAGCGTTGCGCGCAATGACCGGTATTAACACCGATGCCGGCCGCTGTTCCTCTACGCCCGGCAGCTTTTCTGCGTCGCAATAGATGGTACTGGCAGCCCCCGCCCGGCTGCCCGATAGCTGGGCGCGCAGCCATTCGATGCCGTGTGTTTCCGTTCGCTCCAATTAATCCTCCGCAGCACGCTGGGCGCAACCGATTTTCTCAGTAGCGTTATTTGGGATCGCTGGCCGCTTTGTCCGGCAGATCTGGGCCGCGCACCAGCGCTTTGCGCGACAAAGCCTCCACCTCCTGCGCCGTGTATCCCAACTCCAGCAGTACTTCGCTGGTGTGCTGTCCCGGCTCGGCAGGCGCATGATGACGCACCGAGAACTTGTACTCACTGCTTTCATACGGTAGCGGCGGCAGGCGTCCGCTCTTGCCCCCAATCTGAGCCGGCAGCGTGCGTCCCTCGGCGGACACATGTTCGTCTTCCATCACACTGAGTGGCGTATTGACGGGCGCCACGGTCACGCCGGCGCCCACCAGTGCATCCACCACCTCTTTGCTCTCGCGCTCGGCGACGGCTTTACTGATTCGCGCCATCAGCATCTCACGCTGTGCGCCGCGGCCTGCGTTGTATTTCAGCGCGGGATCGTTCACCAGGTCTTCCATGCCGAGCACGGAACATGCGCGAACCCATTGCGGATCGCTCATGATGCCGATGAAAACCTGCTTGCCGCCCTTGCAGTTGAACAGATCATAGATCGCGGTGCGTCCGCCCTTGGCGTTGCGCGCGGCCGACATGGGCACCGGTTCCTCGCCCGAGAGTTGTGCGTTGGACATGTGCTGCCCCACATAAAACAATGCGGTTTCGAACAGCCCGCCCGTGATGTGTTGTCCTTTTCCTGTGGTTTGCCGTTCCAGCAAGGCAGCCATC
>JANMXV010000578.1:0-1362 GCA_031381325.1 Betaproteobacteria bacterium
GGCCGCCATTGCGTTGATCGCGTCGGTGCCAGCGGTGCTGCTCGCCAATCGTTCGCTGCCCGTGCAAAACGTAAAGCAATTGGTCGCGCTGGCGAAAGCCAGGCCGGGCGCGCTTACTTATGGTTCAGGCGGCAGCGGCTCTACCGAACATCTCGCGGGCGAAATGTTCAAATCGTTTGCCGGCATCGACATGCTGCACGTCCCTTACAAGGGCGGGGCGCAGGTGCTGACCGACGTGATCGGCGGACAAATCGCGCTGCTGTTCGTCAATCAGGTATTCGCGCTGCCGCACGTCCAGGGCGGCAAAGTCAAAGCACTCGCGGTCGCGGGGAGTACACGCTCACCGTCGCTGCCTGAAGTGCCAACCTTTGTCGAATCGGGATTCAGGGATTTCGTGGTGTCGGTGTGGTGGGGCGTCATGGGACCCGCGGCAATGCCGAAGGAAATCGTCAATCAACTCAATCGTGAAATCGTCGCAGGATTGTCGTCACCGGAAATGAAAGAGCGGCTGCAATCGATGAGCGCGCAACCACTCGGCGGCACGGCGGAACAATTCGCAACGTTTTTTGCTGCCGAGACTAAACGCTGGGCGCCGATAGTGAAAGCGTCAGGCGCGCGGGCGGATTGATCTCTGATCGCGACTACGTGGCCTCCATTGGCGACTTATTTCCCACCCTGTCGTTCCCGCGCAGGCGGGAACCTATAACACAGTGCCCCTTGGAATGGCTTGTGGATGCCCATCTGAACGGGAATGACAGAGGTGATATTGACCCATTCTAAAACCGGATGAACCATGTTTATAAAAAATATTTTTGTTAGTGCATTGATCGTTGCACTGGGCTCTTTGGCGCATCATGCGTCAGCCCAAACCTATCCCGCGAAACCCATCCGCATCATCGTACCGCTAGCCGCCGGCGGGCCCGGTGACGTGCTGGCACGAGCGATCGGCCAGAAGCTTTCCGAGCAAGTCGGCCAGTCGGTGGTGATCGACAATCGTCCAGGCGCGAACACCAATGTCGGCAGTGAGTTCGTCGCCAAGGCGCCCGCCGACGGTTATACGCTGCTCGCCACGGCGAGCACGCTCACGATTAACCCCAGCCTGTATCCCGCGCTGCCCTACGACGCCATCAAGGATTTTGCGCCGATCACGCTGATCGGAACGACGCCGTTGATTCTTGTGGTTCACCCGTCGCTGCCGGTCAAATCGGTGAAAGAATTGATAACGCTGGCAAAATCACGGCCCGCGCAACTCAATTACGGCTCCGCCGGCAACGGCAGCGTGCTGCATCTTGCAGGCGAAATGTTAAACAGCCGTGCCGGCATCAAGCTCGTGCATGTGCCGTACAAAGGCGTGACCAATGC
>JANMXV010000601.1:0-1701 GCA_031381325.1 Betaproteobacteria bacterium
CCTTGCGCAGTTTCTGGCGCAAGGCGAAGTGCAAGCCTCGGCCTTGCGCGGCACCACAGTCGCGCAAATCAGCGATGAAATCAAAATCCGCATTCTCGGCAACTATGTCGATGAATGGAAAAAACTCACCAGGTCCAATGCCGCGCCGGTGATCGGCATGGGTATAGTTCACTCGGACTATCTGGCAAAAAATCCGGAGGCGGTGGCGAAGTTCGTCGCCGGCATGAAAGAAGCCACCGACTGGGGCGCGAAGAACACACCGCGCGTTACCGAAATTCTGCAAAAGGCCGCCAACCTCAAACTGGATGATGCACAGGGCTACGCCAAACAATGGGCCGCCATTTACGTCACCAGCATGGAGCCGGCGGATGTCGCGATGATGAAAAAAATGGCCGATATCTTCAGGGCCGCCGGATCGCTGAAGGGCACGGTGCCCGATTCGGCTTACGCCCCCGAGTCCTATCTGAAAGCCAAGCCGCGCTTCGGCAAATAGTCAACGGAGGGCATCATGACGCAAGCTGTCGCCGCGCGCCCGCTCAAGGCGCTGGTCACCTGGCCCGCCGAGGGTTACACCCGCGTACCGCTCAATATATTTGCCGACCGCGAGATTTACGCGTGGGAGCAGGATCTGATTTTTCGCGGGCCGGCGTGGAGTTTTTTGTGTCTTGAAGTCGAAATTCCCGAGGCGGGCGACTACATCACCACCTTCGTCGGCGACAGCCCGATCATCGTGGTGCGCACGGCCGAAGGCAGCATCAATGCGCTGGTGAATCGCTGCGTGCATAAAGGTTCGATCATTTGCTACCAGCCCAAAGGCAAACGCACGCGCGCACACAATTTTGTGTGTCCGTACCACAACTGGATTTACGATTTTGAGGGTACGCTCAAAACCATCGCCTTCGAAAAGGGCATCCAGGATAAGGGCGGCATGCCCGGCGATTTTGATAAATCCAAACACCGGCTGATCCGCCTGCGCGTTGAAACCATCAAGGGACTGGTGTTCGGCACGTTTGCGGATGCTACACCGCCGCTCAAGGATTATCTCGGCCCGGTAATGGTCGAGCACGTGGAGCGCACGCTGCACGGCAAGCCGGTGATACTCGGTCGCTACAGCCAGTTGATGCACAACAACTGGAAACTCTACGTTGAGAACAGCCGCGACAATTACCACCCATCCCTGTTGCACGCATTTTTTTCGACATTCAAGTTAAATCGCCTTTCAGCCGAAGGCGGCACGCGCCAGGACGACAAAAGCTGGCACCACATCACCTTCACCAAACGCTATACCGACAAGGGCGATGCAGCCTATGATTCCGGCATTATCCGCGCCATGAAAAACGACTACGGCCTGAAAGACCCGTCGCTGATCGATCAGTGGATGGAATACCCCGACCAGATCACCAACGCCATCCAGAGCATTTTTCCCGGCTTTGTGTTGCAGCAGATTCTGAATTCCATCGGCACGCGTCAGGTCATCACGCGCGGCGTTGACCAGTGCGAACTGGTGTGGACGCTGATCGGATTTGAAGACGATACCGCAGAACAAACCGCGATACGCGTCACACAAAGCAATCTCGTAGGTCCCGCCGGCCTGGTGTCGATGGAAGACGGCGCGATCGGCGGCTTTGTGCAAAAAGGCATCGCGGGCGATCTCGACAACGTCGCCGTGATCGAGATGGGCGGACGCGGCGTCGGACCGGT
>JANMXV010000693.1:0-6974 GCA_031381325.1 Betaproteobacteria bacterium
TGTGCCGGTGGTGATTTCGCATCACAAGACAGTGGGTATCCGCAACCATGGCCGCTCCACTGAGACGCTGGCGCTGATTGAACAGCGCATGCGCGAGCAGCCGGTGTGCCTCGATTGTTATCCGTACATCGCCTCATCCACCGTGCTGCGTTACGACCGGCTTGCGCAATCTTCGCGCGTGATTATCACCTGGTCGAAGCCGCATCCCGAATTCTCCGGTGTCGATCTCGATGAAGTGGCGCGGCGGCTGGGCATGAGCCAGGCGGACGCAGTGGAGAAAATAAAACCCGCCGGTGCGATCTATTTCATGCTCGACGAGAAAGACGTGCAGCGCATCCTTGCCTTCGACGAAACCATGATCGGCTCCGACGGCCTGCCGCACGACGCCAAGCCTCATCCGCGGCTGTGGGGTACGTTCCCACGCGTGCTCGGTCACTACGCGCGCGACTTGAAGCTGTTTACGCTGGAGACCGCGGTCTACAAAATGACGGGATTGCCGGCCAAAAATTTCAGACTCAGCGGACGCGGCGTGCTGCAACAAGGCGCGCACGCCGACATCACGCTGTTCGATGCCGCGCTGGTGATTGACGCGGCGGACTTCAGGAATTCAACCGAGCCGGCGAAGGGGATCGATACGGTGATCGTCAACGGCGAGATGGTGTGGAGGGACGGTAAGGCCACCGGTGCGCGTCCAGGCAGGATGTTGCTGCACGAGCGGCGCATGGCCTCAATGAACTGACAATACGCGGCATTCGCCAGAGGTATAAATTTAAGTTATTGTTCTATAACGGTAAAAGACGTTCTTGGCTGCCTGGCCTCGAGGCTGTGCGAGGGTATGGGAATTTCAAGTACCATTTTTCACCTCGCAATCTATCCGGCGATGGGCGCACCGTGTCAATTACGTGAACAATTCACGTTTATTGCAGATCAGGGTAGCGTAAGCGATCTCTGCATGTCAGTCAGGTTGACCTGTGAAGGATCTACGCGAACTTCCTTGCCGACGAGTCCGTGGCCATAAATCGGGTCTTTGCCGGGCGGCCCAAGGTCGAAGGCTGTACTGAGCAGTCTCGAAAGCGCCTGTTGAGCCGTCACCGGGTTGACCTCGTCCACCAGAAGCGCAAGGAGTCCCGCGACGATAGGTGCAGCAAACGAAGTGCCGCGAACGGTAGTGAACCCGTTAGGCGTCCTTGCGGCAACCATATTGGCTCCGGGCGCTGCGAAAAGTAATTGGGGTCCGCGCGAGGCCTCCGGCAATACTCGTAATCCAGCATCGACTGCCGTCACGCCGATTACGCCGGGATACGCAGCTGGGTACAAAGGAGGCGCGGTCGGGCCGTCATTGCCTACTGCGGCAACGATGTGGTGCCCTTGTTGAATCATACCGCGCACAACCTGCTCTAGCACGCGGTTGGCGGGGCCAACGAGGCTGACATTGATGACCGGAATTCGCTGCCGTGACATCCATGCGAATGCCCCGGCAATAGCATCAACGGAGCCACCGGTGGGCTCGCCACAGTAAATATCTGCGGCGTAAAGCTCAATTCCCGGGGCCGCACCGTAAAACTTCCCCATCTTGCCGACCATGATCGAAGCTACCGCGGTGCCATGTGCACTGGCGATCTCCCGCCCGAGGCAGCCATTGCGATGAATTTGGATTTTTTGCAATGCGTCAGTACCGCCATCGACGCCGCCATCAATCAGACCAATATTGCGATGCGCTCTGCGGGGCACGGCAGATGGCTCGCCGGAACCGGATATTTTGCCTGCTGTTGTCGCGCGCGATTCGACCGGCGTTTGAGGTGCGCCCCTGGCTTCGAATTCCCCGGAATCGTTATAAAGGTGATTAAGATCAAACACACCGTCCGCAAACAATTTGCGCAACCGGCGGAGTCCCTCTGGCGCAGATTCCCTACCGGTCGGTCGAAACACAGCGACAGTTGAATTCAAACCGCTCAGCAACTGCTCCCGGATGATCAAGAAGCCTTGCTCGCGCACTTTATTGATCTGTGCAGTTGAGGGCAGGTATGCAACAATCTCGCCACGGATGATCAGGTCGCCGTTCGAATCGGTATCGATTCTCTCTCCATACCTGCGCAAAACGTCGAGATTTCTTTGCAGGCGCTGTCCTTGTAGTTTGAGCGTTACCGTATCCAGGACTCGTTGAGGAGGTGCGATACCTATGTCTGGGGAAACCTGCAAGGGCAATTTGGGCTGAAACATGGGCACTTGCAGCTGGGGCGAAAGTAATGGTGGAAGCGGTGGAAGTTGCGCCCACCCGGGAACAGTCACCATCATTAAGCAGATAAGGAGTGTCCATGGCATCACCCTGCCATACGAGCGATATGCTCGCGATGCCAAGGTTGCCGCGCGACATTCTGTGCGCAGCACATGCATTGCGGCAGTTAGATGGTCAATTAGAATTTCCACACTTACATAAACGAACCAGCGATGGAAGAAAATCCCTCGGCCATTCGTTATACCATTAAGCCATGAGCAATGCGATTGAAATCATCCGAGCGGATATTGCCGGGCTGCTGCCGCGGCTACGGAGATTTGCGCGCGCAATTACCCGGAATGCAGAAAGCGCGGATGATCTGGTTCAAGTGGCAGTCGAGCGAGCATTGATGCGTACAGCCCAATGGGAGCCTGGTACACGGTTGGACAGTTGGGTTTTCAGGATTATGAAGAACGCATGGATTGACGAATTGCGGATTCGGACAAGGCGCAGCCAACTGTTTGTTGCCGAAGAAGAAGGAGAGCATGTCGGTGTATGCGAAACGGACCAGCAGATCAATACCATGGCGGTGCAGAAGGCCATGGAACAGTTGACGGATGACCAGCGTTTAGCGGTTGGGCTCGTCCTGGTGGAAGGGCTTCCATACAAGGAGGCGGCCGAAGTGCTGGACATCCCGATCGGTACCCTGACCAGCCGCCTCGCGCGGGGCCGCGAAACGCTGCAGGCAATACTCTCTGAGGGCGACACTCGTAAGGAAATTCGGCCATGAAATTTTCCAACGAAGCATTAATGGCATATGCGGACGGTGAGCTGGACGCCGAAACTTGCGCGAAAGTCGAGGCGGCGATGGCGGCAGATCCGGACACTGCGCTGCGCGTTGCGCATCACCTGGCGCTTGCCCATAAGGTAAATGCGGCCTTCGACCCGGTGCTCCGAGAGGCAGTGCCGAAGCGTCTGAAGGACGCGGGTGCTGCGAGAGCCAACGTCGCCGAACCGGCAGATGGCGCTACGGCCGCCGTGATCGACATTGCAACGGCACGGACGGCTAAGCCGGCGCGATCGACGCAACGATGGTCCTGGCCGCAATGGTCCGCAATTGCGGCAAGCCTGGTCATCGGGGTATTGGCCGGGCACAATGGCCTGTCGGATACGCCGCAATCGCAAATGGCCATGGACGGCGGCGGGATTGTTGCCCGCGGCACGCTGGCGCGTGTCCTGTCCACGCAACTCGCAAGCACACAGGCCAGCGATGCGCCGGTCCGGATCGGCATCAGCTTCCTGTCGAAGTCCGGTGAATACTGCCGCACATTTTCCCTGCCTAATGGAATCGCCGGGCTGGGTTGCAGGATGGGCCCGGAGTGGCGTTTGCAGGTCCTTGCGCGATCCCCAACCCCAACCCCGGCACCATCCGCTGGCACCTATCGAATGGCGGCAGGCGATGCGCCGGCTGCCGTGATGCGCGAAGTGGAAGAGCGCATCACGGGCAATTCGTTCGATGCACGCGAAGAAGAGGCCGCACTTCGGATCGGTTGGCACAAATAGTCCTGCTGCGCCATACGCTGCTGTCAGGCGGATCCATTCCGTAACCCGAATTCGGCGCAGCTGCCCCAGCCGGCAAGATAGATTGCTTGGCGCCACGCCGTGGCAATCCACAGCGATGCCACCCACTGCGCTTCATCAATCCCTTCGGGTGCAATTCCCCGCCCCTTGGGGCGCACACTTTTGCAGTGGTCTTCGGTTTTGATACTCCGCCGCTTGCGGCGGGGTTGTTCATTCTCAGAAAGTGCGCAAATCCGGGGGCGAGCGGACGCGGCAGGTGCCATGTGTCGCGTGCGTGGAAGCATGCACTGTGAAATATGTCACACAGGCTTCGATACTCCCACAGGTCAAGGAAGGATTCGCGCGGGCCAGTCGTTGTTCATGCAGGTTCCGCAGATTGTCTGCGGCCTTACTTACTAGGAGTGTAACCATGAAATCGAAAAAGTTTCTTACAGTTGGTGTGTTGACTAGCGTGATCGCGCTTTCTGCGCCGGTGCATGCGGGCTCGCTGGGCATAGGTGGCATTGGAACGGGCGCTGTCGGCATCGGCGGCGCCAGTAGCGGGTCGATTAACTCTGCCTTCGGGCCTGCAGCGCTCAATGGTTCCCATGCAGCTTTTGGCGCAGCAGGCAGCGCGAGCGCCGTGACGCATAGTGCCGTCGGTGCCGGTAGCATCGGGAGAATCGGAGCGGGTGCGATCGGCAATGTGACCGGCAATGCCAACAGCGCCGTGAGTGCAAACCCGACGACGGTCATGTCTACGGGCCAAGGCATCCTGCATAGCGGCAGCCGCGTAGCAGGTCACGCCGACGGAAGCGTGCAAGCTGTCAAGAGCACCACCCTGTCTGGGGTGGGCGCGGTACAAGGCGCAGTTCATACCGGCGCCGGCACAGCTGTCAATGCCGCAGCGGGCGCGGCGGTCACGGGCAACCAGGCGGTCGCCGTGTCGAGAGATTCCGTCGCGGCTGCCGTCGATGGCGGGGCAGGTGCCGCAGCGACAGCGCAAACGGTCACAAATGCCGCGTCGTCGTCGCTGATTCACAAGGCTGGCAAGGTGTCTGGCGGGGTCAATGGGGGCATATCCAAGTCGGTCGGCGCACGCCCTAGTGGTAGTTCAAGCGAACAACTTGGCGCGAAAGGGTCGGCGGATGTTCGGCTGCGCGCTGGGGCGTCGGCGCAATAACCGGAACGCCCACGAAACTCATCGTCCCTGAACGAATTGGGGGCGATGGGTTTCGGACGGGGCAGACCTGAACAAAAGTTTCCAAGGAACTAACACTTTTTTCTGACTTCAACAGGGAGACGCAATGAAAAAATCTCAATTTGGCCTGGATGCAATGATGGCGGTACGGCTCACCGTGGTCATGGCATTTGCAGCAACGATGAGTGGCTGCGCATCGCTGGCCGTCACGGCATTCGCCATTGGCGCTTCAACCGGCGTGCAACACACGATAAACGGGGTAGGCTATCGGACCTTTACTCAGCCGCCATCGAAAGTCAGAACCGCAGCGCTGGCTGCGCTGGCCGATATGCGCATCCGGGTCGATGCGACGGGCTCGACTGCAAGCGACGGACTGATCAAGGCCTCCACGCCCGGACGCAAGATTGAACTGCAAGTGGAGCAGATCAGCCCCAACACCACCCGCCTTCGCGCAGTCGTTAACCAATACGCCTTTCTGCGGGATGCCGCCACGGCGAACGAAATCATTATACAAACGGAAAGAATAATTGCCGGTCTTTAACAGGCATCTGAAATCCAGCAGGGAGTGAAGCGCTACACTGGCGGCCCTCCGCCGAGCGAATTGGTCGGTGATCGTGCGAGCGCATGCGCGAACAGCCGCTGTGCCTCGATTGTTACCCGTACATCGCGTCCTCTACGGTGCTGCGTTACGACCGGCTCGAACAATCTTCGCGCGTGATCATCACCTGGTCGAAGCCGCATCCCGAATTCTCCGGCGTCGATCTCGACGAAGTGGCGCACCGGCTGGGCATGAATCAGGCGCAAGCGGTGGAGAAAATCAAACCCGCGGGCGCGGCCTACAAAATGACGGGATTGCCGGCCAAAAATTTCAGACTCAGCGGACGCGGCGTGCTGCAACAAGGCGCGCACGCCGACATCACGCTGTTTGATGCCGCGCTGGTGATTGACGCGGCGGACTTCAGGAATTCAACCGAGCCGGCAAAGGGTATCGACACGGTTATTGTCAACGGCGAGATGGTGTGGAGGGACGGCAAACCCACCGGTGCGCGGCCCGGAAAGTTGTTGCTCAACGAACGCCGTTCGTAGGAATAGCACTCAACACGGCCTCAATGATGCAGTATCTTCGACAGAAAATGCTGCGCGCGCTCCGAGCGCGGCTTGCCGAAGAAATCTTCTTTTTTCGCATCTTCAACGATTTCGCCGGCATCCATGAACACCACACGGTGCGCGACCCGGCTGGCAAAGCCCATTTCGTGCGTGACCACTATCATGGTCATGCCTTCCTTGGCGAGTTCGGTCATTACGTCAAGCACTTCGTTGATCATTTCCGGATCGAGCGCCGAGGTGGGTTCATCGAACAGCATGGCTATCGGGTCCATCGCCAGCGCGCGCGCGATGGCGACGCGCTGTTGCTGGCCGCCGGAGAGTTGACCGGGATGCTTCTGCGCTTGCACTTCGAGTCCGACACGCTTTAACAGCGACATCGACTTCTCGGTGGCGGCGTCCGCTGTGCGGTTCAGCACCTTGATCTGCGCGAGGTTGATGTTGTCGATCACCTTCATATGCGGGAACAACTCGAAATTCTGGAACACCATGCCGATGCGGGAGCGCAGCTTGGGTAAATCAGTTTCCGGCGCGCCTACGGAAATGTTCTCCACCGTGATTTCGCCCTGTGTGAGCGCCTCCAGTCCGTTCACGCACTTGATCAGCGTCGATTTGCCGGAGCCCGAGGGGCCGCATACGACGACGACTTCGCCTTTGGCTACGCGCGTGGTGCAGTTCTTCAATACCTGGAAGCTGCCGTACCATTTGCTGATGTTCTTGATTTCGATCATTTTGTTCCCTCACCCCTGGCCGGCTCCGCCCCCCTCGCTACGCTCTCCCCGAGGGGGAGACGGGAGATATTAGCGGTAAATGGCCTGATGGTCATAGACTGAATTATCAATTGCGTCCGACGTTGTAGCGTGTCTGCAATTGTTTCACCATGTACGACGCGCC
>JANMXV010000746.1:0-5663 GCA_031381325.1 Betaproteobacteria bacterium
GAGGGGACGTTTGCACGAACTGCTGGAGAAATTGGGACTCACCGAACTCAAGGAAAGGTTTTTCGCCCTATGAAAACGCTGGCCATGTTTACCAAGAACCGCGAAAACCCGGCGTATGCCGCCGCACGCCTGGGCGCGGAAAGAGTGGCCGCGCGCTTGGGCGCGCGCATCACGCAATATGTGCCCGTGGCGCCCGATCACGCGGGCGAACAGCAGGCGCTCGTCGATGCGGCCATCACGGCGCGGCCTGACGCCGTGCTGTTCGTCGCCACCGATGCGGAGGCGATGATTCCGTCGATAACAAAGCTCAACGCAGCGGGCATCCCGGTGTTTTCGTTTGTGAACCGTTTACTGGGCGGGCAGTGGGTGAGCCACGCCGGTTCGGACGATGTCGCGCTGGCGAAGAATATCGCTAACTATTTGTTTTTAAATATAAAACAGCAGGGCCGCGTGCTGGTACTGGTGGGCACGCCCGGCTCCATGTCCGGGCGCGACCGCATGACCGGGTTTGCCGCAGCTTTTGCCGCCGAATTTGCCACCCACGCGCGCATCACGCGCGTGGCCGATGTGCCGGGCGAGTTTTTGCAAAGCGCCGCACGCCGCGAAATGGCGCGCGTGCTGGACAGCGGCGTCGAATTTGATGCCATCCTTGCAGCTAATGACGCGATGGCGCTCGGCGCCATTGAAGCCATCGAAGCCGCCGGCAAACCGTTGGTGCCGGTAGTGGGAGTCAATGCTGTGCCGGACGCTATAGCCGCCATAAAATCCGGCAAGCTCCTGGCCACGGCAAGCTTCGACGCGATGAAAATGGCGTGCCTCGCCGCTGAAGCAGCGCTGCGCTATCTCAATGGCGAGAGCGTGCCGCGCGACATCATGCTGCCGGTGGAAATTGTCGATCGCGCCAACTGCGTGGCGTGGGATTTGCCGTTTGAAGCGCGGGCTTTGCCGGAGTGGGATGCGATTGCCGAAAAAATTTGATGCTACGGTAGGTTGGCGCTGATCCCTTCGACAAGCTCAGGACAGGCGCAGCGAAGCCCAACGTTTTCGCGCGTGTCACACGGTAGATGTTGGGCTTACCAGCCCAACCTACTCGTGCAGAGCCGCTCGTCGGTATCCGCATTCTCATGATGACTAACGTGCTGCCGTTCAGCGGTGCGGCTGCTTTTGGCGCGTCCGCTGCGACAGCGAGTTAGGGCGCGCTCTACTCACGAGAGGAAACTGTTCCGGATGATCGATAGACTCAACGGCCAAATCGATGTCCAGGTCCGGCCAATAAAGATGATGCGCACTCGGCAACTCGACGTTCACGATCTGACTGATTGTCGCGTCCTGAAACCACGGGAATTGCTTGAATGCCACGAACTTCTCGCTACCTGCAATCAGCAGCCAGAAACCATGCTTGGATACGTTGGTAACCTCAACCGGGGAAGTGGGTTTTCCAAGCTGCGCGGATTTCATCTTCGTGCTCCTGTATCAAACGCATGGCCGCATTGACATGGCGCGGGTTCATGCCATAACTCTGCGCAAGTTCAACCCGCGGCTCAAGCCAGAATTTCGCTTCGCCGCTTGAGGTATGCACGTGGACATGCATCCGGGACTCCTCGCGTGAGAAGAAATAAAAGCGAAAACCACGCTCGCGAAAAACTGTCGGACTCACACCGCAATACTACACCAATGGCGCTGCACAATCCCTTCGCATGACCCCTTCGCACTCGTCGTTGGCGTTCCGAAGCCGGGATGTTCAACCAAGAGCTTGGCGACACGTTCAAATTCTTCGAGAAAACGCTCCGCGGCCACAGGGCCAGCTTGTTCGATGTAAAAATCTTGAGCTTCGGCAACGTCATGCTCCGCCCCAGCGTGGAGCGAAAAGGTCATCGCGGAATTCTTGCTCGAAGCCGAGCGATGGCTTCCTGCCCTGGAACTGCCGCGATCAAACCTGATTCCAGTTCGGCTTCCCTTCGATCCGCTTCTCGCTCCCAAGCTTCCTCGACTTCGGGGTCTGAATCAAGGCTGGCGATCAGTCGCTCAAGCAGGTGCGATCGTTCGACAGGAGCTAACTGCAGGACTTCGGCTTCCAGGACTTCCAGGTTCGTGCTCACGCTGATCTCCAATGCAGTAGATGCTGACAATTAAAAGTTTATCACAGCGAGTGGCGGTCACAGTGGTGCGACGGCTGCGCTGAGTCTGCTATGCCCAACGTTTTGGTGAGCGGCGTCGGGTTTGATGCCATCCTTGCCGCCAATGACGCAATGGCGGTGGGCGCCATCGACGCGTTCGAAGCCGCAGGCAAACCGTTGGTGCCGGTAGTGGGCGTCAATGCCGTGCCGGACGCCATTGCTGCGATCAAATCCGCCGAACTGCTGGCCACGGCGAGCTTCGACGCAATGAAAATGGCGCGTCTGGCAACGGAGGCGGCGGTGCGTTATCTCAAGGGCGAAGCCGTGCCGCGCGAAATCATGCTGCCGGTGGAGATTGTCGAGCACGCTAATTGCGCGGCGTGGGATATGCCGTTTGAAGCGCGGGCTTTGCCGGAGTGGGATGCGGCTGTTGCGAAACGCTAAGGCGATGGTAAGGGCGTGAACAATGTTCGATGCGGTTCGCGCGATTAAGTCCGCGTACCGCCGTAGCCCGGTCGGCGTCTGTCGTGCTTTACCACGAGGATACGCACTTCGTTCGTTAGAACGCGGTAGATCACGGTGTGTGGAAAACCACTCATGGACAAGCCACGTTTGTCGCGGCTGCGTGTTGATCCGATCTCGGGATGCTCCAGCAGAAATTCGCACAAACGCCTGAACTCCTTGACGAACCGCGCCGCGAGTGCCGGCGATCCTTCGCGTTCGTAAAACGCGGCGGCTTCCCCAACATCGCGTTCTGCCGCAGGGTGAACGGAAAGAATCATCCCGGAAATCGGGCTTCCAATCTCGCAATTGTTTCCTGGAAAGATGCCGCCTTAACCGTGCCCGACTCCAGTTCGGCATTCCGTCGCTCCGCCTCGGCGTCCCAAGCGGCCTCGGCTTCGGCGTCCTGGTCAAGGCTTGCGATCAACCGATCCAAAAGTCGTGTACGATCCGCGGGCGAAAGGCGCAGAACCTCGGCATGCAGGGATTCAACACGTGATGACATGGCTTTCCTCGAATTTGGGTACCCTTGCAAATCACAGCTTGCCACATTTGCGGCTGACTGCAAATACTTCTTCAGCGAAAACAGCAGGCTTTCGTCTTAGATGAGCCAAGCAGAAACGGCTTGGTTAGTTAGCCGTTTCGGGATACAAGATACTGGAATCCGTTCGTGCTGTAGGCAGCACAGCCGTATTCCGGGACAGTGGTCATCAGGCAATTGCAGCGCGCTATGATGCTCGGTGCTTCTGCGCCGGAATACGCTGCGCTTCTTCCGGGCTACGCTTGCTACCAATGATGCAATGGCGCTGGGCGCCATCGAAGCCGCCGGTAAGCCGTTGGTGCCGATAGTGGGGGTCAATTCCGTGCCGGACGCCATTGCCGCCATCAAATCCGGCAAGCTGCTCGCCACGGGAAGCTTCGACGCAATGAAAATGGCGTGTCTGGCGACGGAGGCGGCGTTGCGTTATCTCAGTGGCGAAACCGCGCCGCGCGAAATCCTGCTGCCGGTAGAAATTGCCGATCGCGCTAGTTGCGCAGCGTGGGATGCGATTATCGAAAAAACTTGATACTACGGCAGGGTGGCGCTGAGCCCTTCGACAAGCTCAGGACAGGTGTAGAGTAGTCCAACGTTTTCGCGCGTGTCATACGGTAGATGTTGGGCTTACCAGCCCAACCTTGTGCTAACCCGACCATTTCAGCCATCGATCCCCCTTTGATACTTGTCGCCTAACGTCCCGCATGACCCGCCGCACAGCGGTCGGTGTCGATGCGGCGTTAGATTTCGGTACCCTGGATGCGAGCCACGAACGAGCCAAAGTCTTGTCTCCCGTGAATTACCGCAACGATCAGAACGCGCGCTTCATCCAGGCGGTAGATGACGCGATAACGGTGGACCAACCGCTCACGGATGGCTGGATCATCGATTTCAGGCACCATCCGGCCCAACTCAGGATATTCGGGAATCGATTCGGCTGTTTCGACGATCTTCGATGCGACAGCCCTCGCATACCACGGTGAGTCGCGTTCAATGTACGCGGCGATTGCGTCAATGTCCTCGACCGCCTCAGGAGACCAGACTAAGACGCGAGCCATTTACCGAGACGGGCCTTGGCATCGCCGTGCGAGACAGTGCCCTCGGTTTGCGCGCGGTCTAGACCGCGCTTGACCTTTTCGAGAACGTATAAGTGGTACTGTATATCCTCGAAGCTCGCGTCGTCCGGTAGCTTCTTGAGCAAAGCAGTTACTTCGTCTTTCGGGCTGCCCATTTTCACCTCCAAATCTGTGATTCCACAGTCTATCACTCGCGAGCCCCAGAAATCTAACGTTGCCCATCAGCGGCAGGAGCCGGCGGGCGAAGCCCGCTGGTGACTGTCCACCGCATGACCGGGTTCGCCGCAGCTTTTGCCGCGCACCCGCGTATCACGCGCGTGGCCGATGTGCCGGGCGAGTTTTTGCAAAGCGTTGCACGCCGTGAAATGGCGCGCGTGCTGGACAGCGGCGTTGGATTTGACGCCATCCTTGCCGCCAATGACGCAATGGCGCTGGGCGCCATTGAAGCCGAAGCCCTTGAAGCCGCCGGCAAACCGTTGGTGCCGGTAGTGGGGGTCAATGCCGTGCCCGCCGCCATCGCCGCCATAAAATCCGGCAAGCTGCTGGCGACAGCGAGTTTCGACGCAATGAAAATGGCGTGCCTCGCCGCTGAAGCAGCGGTGCGTTATCTCAAGGGCGAAACCGTGCCGCGCGAAATCATGCTGCTGGTGGAGATTGTCGAGCACGCCAACTGCGCGGCTTGGGATATGCCATTTGAAGCGCGGGCGTTGCCGGCGTGGGATGCGATTATCGAAAAAACTTGACGCTACGGTAGGTTGGCGCTGAGCCCTTCGACAAGCTCAGGACAGGCGTAGAGTAGCCCAATGTTTTCGCACGTGTCACACGGTAGATGTTGGGCTTACCAGCCCAACCTACTCGTGCTACTCGTGCTTAGGTCCGTGTTCAGATGCGCGCCGCTTCTGGCGCGTCACCGACAACACGCTGTTGGGTTACCCGATAGAGAAACTCCGGCGCGAGATCGGCGCCATTCGGCCACGTAACCGTTTCAAGCTCTGGATGTATCGCGGCTTGGGCGAAGAGCGCATAGTCTTTAAGGGGTTCGAACATCGGACCCCAAAGTTCACCGCTTAGATCGACGGTTCCGGACACACCGTCCTGGAAACGAAGCCAAAGCTTGTAGCCTTCCAGAGGCCTTACTTCAACCACTTTTGGAATCATGATTTACTCCAACGGTTCGATTTTGTTTAGGGGTTGTCTGGCCCGAGTACGCGTCCAGTCTTCCAACAGTTCCGCCTGATGGAGCGCGCGCCATTCCTCGACCAGTTTCAGTGTGCGAGCACTCAGATTGCCTTCCAGGATCGTACCATTGTCTATGCGAAGGGATGCCTGTTCGCCACCATATTTCGCGTGGAAATGAGGCGGCGAATGATCGTTATAGTACATGGCGATGATGATACCGAAGAATCTGCTTACTTCAGGCAAATCTGCGCTCCC
>JANMXV010000788.1:0-3724 GCA_031381325.1 Betaproteobacteria bacterium
TCGGGCTGGGTGGCAGTTTGATGGGCCGCCTTGCCGCGCGCAAGAACTCCCTGAATCGCTTTGGCAAACCCGAAGAACTCGCCAACGCAATTGTGTTTTTATGCTCGGAACGGTCAAGCTACATTACCGGCGTGTCGCTGAATCTGGATGGCGGGCGCTTGAAGGGGTTGTGGTAAGTACCAGCGTAGGAAATATCGTAAGTATTTGTTTTTATTTATAAAATTAACAATATGTTCAGACGAGCCTTATTGTCTGCCGGTTAACGCCGAGTGTGGTGCCGTTGCTAGAGCGACGCGCTGCCGACTTGTTTATGCGCTCGGAATAGCCCGTGATTCTATTCCAGATAGCCATTTGTTATTAAAGGAAAAAATGTACAGCGTTTGTGTATTCTGCGGTACGGCCTCCGGCAACGATCCGCAGTACGCTGAATCAGCGCGCGAGGTGGCGCGGCTGCTGGTGCAAAAGGGTTGCCGCATTGTTTTTGGCGGCGGCAAAGTCGGATTGATGGGCGTGGTGGCCGAAGCAGCGCTCGCGGCGGGCGGGCATGTGATCGGCATTGCGCCCAAATTGCTGATAGAAAAGGAGATCATGCATCGCGGGTTGACCGAGTTGCATGTGGTGGAGACGATTCACGAGCGCAAGGTGATGATGACGGGGCTGGCGGATGCGTTTCTGATTTTGCCCGGCGGTTACGGCACGCTCGACGAGTTGTTCGAGGTGCTGACCTTACAGCAATTGAAGGTTCACGATAAACCTTGCGGGCTGCTGAATGTGGATGGATTTTTCGATGCGCTGGTGACGTATCTGGATCATGCGACCGCGCAGGGTTTTCTCTTGCCTGATTATCGCAAGATGCTGGCGGTGGATGATGATCCGGCGCGGTTGCTGGCACGGATCGGTGTGGCTTGATGTGTATAGATATTTGATGTGAGAGATTGTTCGGTACTATCGTTTTCCCTCACTAAACCAGTGTCGGCTTGCGTTTCTTGCCTGCCTTGATTTCCTTTTCTTCTTCGAGCACGGCGGTGTATTGACGCACCGCATTCGATACTGTGGGCCAGCCGGCGTAGTGGCCGACCTGGATCATCACTTCGCAGATTTCTTTGTGGGTGATGCCGATATGTTTGGCGCTGCGATAGTGTGAGTAGTTGCCGTTGGGCCGCGCCAGCGCGATGTTGGCAGCCAGTGTGACGAGTTGGCGGTCGCGCAAGCTCAGGCCCGGGCGTGCCCACACGTCGCCGAACAAGTGTCCGACCGACATTTCATAGAGGTCGGGATACAGCGCTTTCTGATCCAGCATCAGTTCTTCGCGGCCCATTTTTTTCAGCAGGGCCATACCGCGTTTTTGGCGTTTCTTGTAATCGCTCATGCCAGTTCCTTTAATTCGGTTAAGGGGGGATAACTGCCAAAATGTGAAATACGAATCAATAGTGACATTCTGCTAAGATCATCGTCAAGTTGGGGTGTGAGACGCAATGGGGGCGTATGCATGGATAGAGGTTTGCGGATGGTGTGTATCAGTGCGTGCGTTAGCGCGTACGTCAGCACGTATCTAAGCGCGTTGCCCGCGCACGCGCAGCAGCGCGCGCTCACGGATGCGGCCAGTTATCCGAATCGCCCGATACGCCTGGTGGTGCCCAGTGCGCCCGGCGGTGGCACGGATATCGTCGCGCGCCTCATTGGCCAGGGGCTAGCCGAAAGCTGGGGGCAGACGGTGGTGGTCGACAATCGCGGCGGTGCGGGTGGCATTCCGGCTGTCACCCTGGTGGCCAAGGGATCGGCAGCGGACGGTTACACCATGCTGCTGGGCAGCAATGGTCACGTATCGTTCGCACCGGCGATATACCGCAATCTCGCGTTTGATCCGCGTACCGATCTGGCGCCGAGTTCGCTGGTGGCGAATCAAACCTTCGTGGTGGCGGCGGCGCAGTCGCTGCCGGCGTCGACTATGCAGGAATTCATTGCGCTGGCGAAAAAAAATCCCGGCAAACTGAGTTATGGCTCCGGCGGCATCGGTACGTCGTCGCACCTGGGAACCGAAATGTTGCGCCTTTCCGGTGGATTCAGTCTGTTGCATGTGCCGTATAAAGGCACCGGGCCAGGCATGGTGGCGCTGATGGGCGGCGAAATACAAATTCTGCTGGTGGGTTTGGCGACAGTGTTGCCATACGTCAAAAGCAAAAGCGACAAACTCAAAGTCTACGCGGTGACCAGCGCAAAACGTTCGGTGGCAGCACCTGACATTCCAACGGTAGCCGAATCCGGCTTGCCGGGCTATGAATTCGATGTGTGGTATGGCATGGTATTCCCCGGCGGCACGCCGCGCCCGATAGTAGCCAAGACCAGCACCGAAATTGTGCGTCTGCTAAAGACCCCGGCAATCCGCGAGCGTTTTGCGGCTGCGGGGCTGGAGCCGCTGGGCAATACGCCCGCTGAATTCACGGCGCAGATTCGCGGCGAAATCCCCAAATGGCTCAAGGTGGCGCGCGAAGCCAACATCCAGGTGGATTAATACGGCTTATGCTGCGAAATTGATTGATTTCCTAAGGAAAAATCGCTACCGTACTCGTGTAATCTCTGGTAATTTTTTTCGTTGGACACAACCTAACCAAAGCAACAACTAAACTTTCAGCCTCAACGACAAAATCTACATATTCCCTCACCCCTAGCCCCTCCCGGAGGGAGAGGGGAACTAACCCTCGCCCTTTGGGAGAGGGTGGCGCGAAGCGCCGGGTGAGGGAGGCTTTTGACTTTTCGTTCAGGCGGAATAGTTACGCAACAACATCACTCACCACTCACAAACAACTAACTCAGCACGGAGCCATCATGACTACTGAAGCACAGCTTGCAGACGGACAGATTTCCAAAGACAAAATCAAGGGTGATCTGAAGAATGTACTTTCGGATGTGGAAGAGTATTTGCGCGCCACCGCCAGCCAGACCGGCGAAAAAATCGGCGTGCTTCGCGAGCGCTTGCAGGAACACATGCATAAAGCGAAAGATCGTCTGGCCGAAACCACAGAGGTCGTTGTCGATAAAGCCAAGGAAGGTGCGCGCGCCACCGACGAATACGTGCGCGACCATCCGTGGCACGCCGTAGGCATAGCCGCCGGCGTGGGCCTGGTCATCGGCCTGCTCATCAGCCGTCGTTAGAACGCGCCGTCCGCATGGAATATCCCGCGCCGGAAGACGCGGCACAAGGCGCTACGCAAGGCGGTGGCTTGTTGCGCTCGCTGCGCACCTTGCTGGCCACGCTGCTGAACACAGTACGCACGCGTGGCGAGCTGCTGCAAACCGAGCTCGAAGAAGAGAAGCTGCGCGTCGCCGGCATCGCGATATTTGCCGTGGCCGCCGCGTTTTTTCTGGCGCTTGCGGTGTTGGTGCTGACGTTTTTTCTGATCCTGTTGTTTTGGGATACTCATCGTGTGATGGCGTCGGGACTGATTGCATTGGCTTATGTGTTGATCGGCATGTGCTGCGCGTTGGCCGCGCGGCAGCGCGCGCGCGTGAAGTCGAAATTGTTCGCAGCCAGCCTTGCTGAATTGGCTAAGGACGAGCAGCGTTTGTCACAGCCCTGATATGTCCGTTGGTCAACACATCGAGATTGCGCTGCGCAAAGAGCGGCTGCTCGCACGCATCGACGTGCAACGCAGCCAACTGGCCTCCTTCGGTGCACAGCTTGAGAAACCGTTCGCTGTGGCCGATAAGGCAATACAGGCCGGCC
>JANMXV010000012.1:0-17199 GCA_031381325.1 Betaproteobacteria bacterium
GTTCGACATAAAGCCCTTTGCGCGCCAGCGCGCCCAGTGCGGCCACGATTTCATCTTCGGAAACTGCCACGATGCTACCGCCAGAGTTGCGTGCCGCACGCAGCACTTCGACTACACGCGTGGGTTTCGATGAGGCGATGCCTTCGGCAATCGTGAGTGTCACTTCCGTCGGCACGAGATGCTCGACGCCAGCCTTCCATGCATTGAAGTAAGGCGCACAATTCGCCGCCTGCACGCCGAAGATGCGCGGCATTTTCGGTATCTCGCCATTACGCATCAGTTCAGCAAAGCCGCGTTCACAGCCGAGCACGTTGCTGCCGTAGCCGAGTGGCACGATCACGTTATCCGGCGTCTTGAAGCCGAGTTGCTCCCACAATTCGTAAGCCAGCGTCTTGGTGCCCTCGACAAAGAACGGCTGCCAGTTGTGGCTGGCGTAAAAAATTTCATGACTCATGCGCATTGCGGCATCGGCAACATCCTGACGCGTGCCGCTTATGGTCAGCACGTCCGCGCCGCCCGCGGCAATCTGCGCGATCTTCGGATACGACGCGGATTCCGGCACCAGAATGCGGCAGCGCATACCCGCCGCCGCCGCGTACGAAGACAACGATGCGCCGGCATTGCCCGATGAATCTTCAAGCACGGTATCGATGCCACGGCTTTTGAGGTAGCTCACCATCACCGTCATGCCGCGATCCTTGAACGAACCCGTCGGCATCATGAATTCGAGTTTGAACATGACTTGCGCGCGGTGTTGGCCACTGAGCCACTCGCCGCACGTCAGCGGCGTCCAGCCTTCGCCCATCGTGACTGCGTGCTTGTCGTCGACCCCTATGGCCTTGGCGTAACGCCAAACCGAATGGCGTGTCGTCAGAATATCGCTGCGCTTCAGCCCTACGCCGGGCGTGAGATTGAGATAGCCACCCGTGTCCGAGCACCAGCGTGCGGTGTCGGTCGGATAAGTTGCGCCGGTTGCTGGATCGATATAATTCATAGCAAAAACAAGTAGTTACAACAAATCATTACTTAGGCCACAAGGCGTCGCCATACCGCATCCGTCATTCCAGCGAAGGCCAGAATGACGGCGCGGTTTTATACGCGCGCATTCGTGACAAGAAATTTTTTGCTTAATGCCAGCACGCGCTTCACATCATCCAGGTTGTTGTACGCATGCAGTGAAAAGCGCAGCATGCCGCGGCGGATCGACAGCTTCACCTGATTGTCGCCGAGATATTGGTAAAGCCCATTGAATCGCTCGTCATTGGTGCCATAGTGATTGGCACTCATATTGCCGATAGTCACGATGCCCGCGAGATGCGGCCCCGGTTTGCCACCGGCCACCGGCACGCCCAGATCAAGAAAGCCGTGCGCCAGCGCATGCGACAGGCGCGTGACATGCTGCTCGATGCGCTCTGTGCCGATATCCAGCAATTGCTTCATCGAGGCATCGACCGCGGCGGTCGCAGCAAAATTGTAATTGCCCAGGTCGAAGCGTTTCGCTCCCTCCGCGAACTGGAACGAGTAGTCGCCCATCGCCGCCTCGTGCGCGTCGCCCAGATCGACGCCGAAGCGCGCGAGATACACGGGATGCATTTTGTCTGCCCACTCGCGGCGCAGATAAAGAAAGCCCATGCCATAAAGCCCGAGCAATCCCTTTTGCGTGGATACCGACAATGCGTCGATATTCGATTGCCTTACATCCGTATGCAGTTTTCCCGCAGATTGCGCCGCATCCACCAGAAACAATACGCCGCGCTCGCGACAGGCTTTGCCCAGCTTGTTTATGTCGGTGCGAAAGCCCGGCGCGAAAGTCACCGTGGACACCGTCGCGCACCGCGTGCGTGCATCCATTTTGGCGATCATCTCGTCGACAGGTATGTGATTATCTTGCGGCTTCACCATGCGCACCTCCACGCCGAAGCGCTGCAGGTTGAGCCACGGATACACATTGTTGGGATGCTCCAGTTCCGGGCACAGCACCACATTGTCACCGGATTTCCAGGCTATGCCGGTGGCCACCATGTTCAGGCCTTCGGAGATGTTCTTGGTATAGGTGATCTCCGCCGGTTCGGCATTCATCAGTTGCGCGAAGCGCCCGCGTGCGCGCTCGATCAACGCGAAGAAGCGCTCCTTGTCGCCGCCGTTCAGCATGCGATCATCGAGATGGGCGTCCAGAGCAGCGCGGGTTTCGCGCGACAGCACACCGCGCGCGGCAACATCCATATAGGTCCATTGTTTCAGCGCGGGGAAGCCGTCGCGAAAGGCGGCAAATACATCGAATTCGGTAGCAGGTTTGTTCATGTCAAGCCTCCCTCAAGGTAAGTTCTGGATGAGTAATCCGGTGAAATGCGGCCTTCCACTACATCCTTCTCGACCGCAGTAATGGTACGCTGCTTGGCATCGCCATAGCCGGCGCCGCCCGGCGTGCAGATACGCAACACGCTGCCGCGCGGCAACGGCACGTCCGCTGCCGCTGACGGCAACCGATTTTCCTGTGGCGTACCGGGATTCAACACGAACGCGCCGCACGCGCCTGCGCCGCCGCCTGCCATGCCCGGTGACGGCACATGCTGCCGCTCCGATGACAGACTCACCACGATATCATCGGCCAGCACCCGGTAATCCCGCACCACCCCCGCGCCGCCGCGATACTGGCCGGGACCCGATGATTCATCCCACAGCGCATAGCGTTCGACGCGGAACGGATACGCGTGTTCCAGCGCCTCGGCCGGCAGATTCGAAGAGCCCGAAGCGTGTACCCGCACGCCGTCCACGCCGTCGCGATTGGCGCGTGCGCCCATGCCGCCGGCCACGGTTTCATAATCGACAAAATAAACGCCGCTGCGCGGATCAGTGCCCGACAGCACGAACAAATGATGCGGTCCGCTGCCGGCCAGCGCCTTATCGGGCATCGCCTGCGACAACGCATTGGCGATCACATCACCGAGCACGCTCGCGGAAATGGAACGGCAGCCGACGGCAGCCGGCGGCACCGGCCCCACCACACAGCCCGGCGGCGCTTTGATGTGCAGCGTGCGGTAGTAGCCGGCGTTGGCCGGCACTTCGGGGTCCAGCATCGCCTTGGCCACGGTATAGACGGTCGCCAGCAATGCGCGATACGGAATGTTACGCGCGCTTTCGAGTTGCTTGCCCGAGCCGGTGAAATCAAAATCCATGCGGCCGCGGCCGATGGTCAGCGCCAGTTTGATGGCACAGGTTTCGCCGTCCGCATTGCCGTCGAGAAAATCCTCGGCCCTATAGAGCCCGCTTGGCAAGCGGTTGATCGCGGCACGGAAGCGCTTCTCGGTAAAGTCGAGATAGCCCGCGATGGCTGCCTGCGTTTCCTTCACGCCATAGCGATCAAACAATTGCAGCACGCTGCGCGCACCCACGGTGTTGGCGGCGAACTGCGCATTAAGATCGCCCACACGCTCATCCGGCGTGCGCGAATTGAGCAGAATGATGTCGAACACATCGCGATTGACCCTGCCCCCGCGCAGGATGCGCACCGGTGGAATGCGGATGCCTTCCTGGTAAATCGACTTGCACACCGCCGCTTCCGAGCCGGGCACCATGCCGCCGACGTCGGCGTGATGCGCGATGTTGGCGACAAAGGCGATAATTTTTTTGCCTTTGAAAACCGGCGCGATCACATTGATGTCGGGCAGATGGGTGCCGCCGCCGTTGTAGGGGTCATTCGCTACGAACATATCGCCGGGCAGGATTTCGCCCATGGGAAAGCGCTTCAGAATTTCATTCACCGCACCCACCATGGAACCCAGATGTATCGGCACACGCTGCGCCAGCGCGATCACTTCGCCGGCCACATCAAATATCGCCGTCGAGCAATCCGCGCGCTCTTTGATATTGGGCGAGAACGCGGTACGCATCAGCGTGGCGCCCATTTCCTCGGCGGTTGCGAGCAGAAAGCGCGCGATCACTTCGGATTTTATTGGGTCAATTTTGCGGTTCATAGCGTGTCCTTCGAAAAACTTTTTTGCCACAGAGAACACCGAGCGATCATCCTGCCAACTCCATATGCAAATAACCCAAGCTGTCATTGTGCAAGCTGGCCTTGGGCGGCACCACAGTGGTCGCATCCATTTGCTCAATGATCGCCGGCCCCGTGGAACGCCAGCCGACCGGCAACCGATCGCGCTCGTACACCGGCGTTTGCACGAATCCGGTTTCTGGAAACCACACCCGGCGTTTCTCTATAACTATTTGTTTTTGAACAAGTATTTTACTACTTCGCGCAACCGGTGGTACGCCACGTGCAGCGGTCACCAGCAGCCGCAGGTTGACGATTTCCACCGGCTGCGCCGGCATATCGTAGCCGTAGAAATCCTTGTGGCGGAGATGAAATGCGCTGGTCAATCGCTTAAGACCTGGCGCGTTCAAACGATCAGAAGCAAGCGGCATGATCATCTCGAAGTTCTGGCCGAAGTAGCGCAGATCTACAAACCATTTGAATTGCGCTTTGCGCTCGCCCTCACCGCGCAGCCACTCGGCACCGCGCTTCTTCAACTCGGCGAAGCCCGAGTTGAATGTCTTGAGATTCGCTGCCTCCGCGCGCAGCAAACGCGTCAGACTGAAATCGCCACGCACATCGGCATGCAGCAAACCTATTGCCGACAACAGGCCCGGTCGCGGCGGCACCAGCACTTTGCCCATACCCATATTGCGCGCCACATCCGCGGCGTGCAGCGGCCCCGCACCGCCAAACGCCACCAGCGTGAAATCGCGCGGGTCCTCGCCCTGCTCGACCGAAATCACACGCACTGCGCCCATCATGTTGACGTTGATGATTTCGATCACACCGGCAGCCGCTTTCACCGCGTCCACGCCGAGCGACTTCGCCAGATCGTCAATCGCCGCGTGTGCTCTATCGGGATGCATGGCCATGCGCCCGCCCAGCAACGACTTCGGACTAAGGCGTCCCAGTGTCACGTTAGCATCGGTGACGGTGGCAAGCGTGCCACCGCGTCCGTAGACCGCCGGCCCCGGAACCGCGCCCGCACTTTGCGGCCCGACTTTGAGCAGGCCGCCGGCATCGATCCACGCGATCGATCCGCCGCCGGCGCCGATGGTGTGTATGTCAAGCGTGCGCGTGCGCACCGGAAAGCCGCCCATCTGGCGTTCGCTCTTCTTGGCGGGCTCGCCATCGCGGATCAGACACACGTCGGTACTGGTGCCGCCCATGTCGAATGTAACCAGGTTCGGCGCCTTCAACTGACGGCTCAAGCCGACGCTGCCGATCACACCACCCGCCGGCCCCGAAAAAAACGTGTTAACCGGCAGCTTGCGCACCGCGCCCGGCGACACTGCGCCGCCATTCGACTGCATCACGCGCGGCGTGTAAGGGATGCCCAGTTCCGCCACGCCCTTTTCAAATTGCGACAGGGTGCGATCCATGATCGGCATCAGGCTCGCATTGACGGTCGCGGTCGAAAAGCGTTCGAACTCGCGAAACTCGCCCAGCACTTCGTTCGACGTGCATAGATAAATCTCGGGCCACAACGATTTCACCAGCGCACGCGCACGTTCCTCGTGATCGGCATTGGCGTAGGCGTGCATGAAGCAGATCGCCACCGCCTCGACATTCTTTGCTTTCAGCACGGCGACGGCACGGCGTACATCGTCTTCCACCAGCGGCGTCACCACCGAGCCGTCCTGCGCTACGCGCTCCGTCACTTCGAGCCGGCAATCACGCGCGGCGGGCGGCATCGGCTTCGGGATATCGAGATTAAAATAATGCGGACGGCGCTGGCGCGCCAGTTCAAGCACGTCGCGAAACCCGGATGTCGTGATCACACCCGTGCGTGCCCACTTGCCTTCCAGCACCGCGTTGGTTGCAAGCGTAGTGCCCAGCACCAGGAACGCCACGTCCTTGCGCGCGATGCCATTTTGATCGAGCAGCTCGGCAATGCCCTCAAGGATGCCGCGTGCGGGCTCGCCGGTGGTGGTGGGAACCTTGTGGTAAAAGTAGCGCCCGCTGTCGAGGCCGGCGGCCACCAGATCGGTGAAGGTCCCGCCGGTATCAATGCCTACGAAAATCTTGCTCACGTTGTTACTCTAAGGTTTGAATATTGGCCGTGCTTTTTGCCACCGAGATCACGAAGAACACACAAAGAGACATCCTTCCGCATCGTCATTCTGGCGAAAGCCAGAATCCAGTTTGTAACACGATCCGAAGGATCTTGATTCTAGATGCTTCGCATGATTGCGGGCGCACGATTCTGGCCTCCGCCGGAATGACGGGGTTGGATATTTTCTTTCTTCAACGTGCTTCGGAACCCCTGTGGAAAATCGGGTTTGTTTTTCGAGAATATCATGCTAACCCGCATAGCAAGTTTTTGTGGTAACTTTTTGGTTCGTCACTTAGTTCACATCCGCCGGAGATTCACATCATGGTCAGTCCCAACGTAAAGGAAATGTTCGCGGCAAAATCGCTGCCCTTGCCCGATGGTTACAGCCGCGCGCTGTGCGCCACCATCGCCGGCTGGACCTATGACATGCTGCCGGCGCCGGTTGTGCGCACCGTTAAAGCGTTAATACTCGATACGCTGGGTGTGATTGGCGGCGCCGCACAAGCGCCGGGTATCGCCGAACTCAACACGCGTCTCTCGCGCTGGGAAAAAACCGGCGCCGCCACCGGACTCATTGGCAAACGGCGTTATTCACCGCCCACTGCCGCCATGGCCAACGGCGCTGCGGCGCACGCGCTGGATTTCGATGATCAACACGATCCGGCACGCGTGCATACCAGTTGCGTGGTGCTGCCCACACTGCTCGCGACTGCGGAAGACATCGGCAACATCAGGGGTGAAGATTTCATCCTCGCCTACGCCATTGGGGCAGAGTTGCACGCACGGCTGGGCCTCGCCTGCTACAACAGTCTGGGCAAGGGCTGGCATCCGACGATGATCTTCGGCACTGTCGCTGCGGGCATGGCAGCGGGCAAGTTGCTCAAGCTGGACGCCAACGGCCTCGCCAATGCGTTGGGCATGGCCTTTCACCAGGCGAGCGGCTCGGCGCAAAGCATGCGCGACGGCGTGCTGTCCAAACGCATGGGGCCGGGCTTTGCGGCACGCAACGCTGTAATGGCGGCGTTTCTCGCCGCCGATGGACTGACCAGCACGCGCGGCACGCTGGAGGGTAATGCCGGATTGTTCGCGCTCTATGAACGCAATGAAGTCAAAGCGGAAATCCTCACCGACGGCCTTGGAGCCGACTGGCGTGTAGCGGAATACAGCTTCAAACCCTACCCCTGTTGCCGTTGCAACCACACGCCCATCGGTATCGGCATCGAACTACACGAAAAGGGTATCAAGCCCGCAGATGTTGCTGCCATTGAAATCGGCATGGGCAATGTGAATTGGCTCACCGTCGGTGCGCCGTACGATCCATCGCGCAACGACATTGTGCATGCGCAATTCAACACCGCATACAGCTTTGCGCGCGCGCTCAGTGACGGCAAAGTCGATCTGTACAGCTATCGCAAGCCGGCAATCACCGACAGCGGCATCGCGGCACTGGCCGCAATCACCCAAATCCTTGACGATCCGGCCATCGACCCCACTGCCATCGAACCGGCGCGCGTCAAGCTCACGCTAAAAAACGGCAAGATCATCGAACTCAAACGAAACACCATCAAAGGCAGCCCGCAAGACCCGATGAACGATGCCGAAATGCGCAACAAGATACGCGGCTGTCTCGAATTCGGTTTGGGTGCTACTGCCGCTGAGGTGGATCGGCTGGCTGATGCAGTGGCGACGCTGGAGCAATCGAGTGACGCTGCCAAAGCTATCCTTAATGCATTTCCCAGCCAGAAATAGCGCTGTGCATCATCGCCGGCGACCTCAATCGAACTGAATCTTCGCCTCGCGGATAACCTTCGCCCAGCGCGCAACTTCTACGCGGATGTATTCGCCGAACTCAGCGGGCGTGGCGGAGACCGTCGCGTCGATGCCGACGTTAGCGAGACGCTGTTTCACGTCATGCGCCTGCATCCCCGTTACCAGGTCTTTGTGCAAACGCGCGATGATGTCGGCGCGCGCGCCCACGGGAGTGGCCACACCATACCAGGTCGTCAGTTGCAAATCCGGCATGCCGGCCTCGATGCTGGTTGGCAGTTGCGGCAACTGCGGCACGCGCTTCACGTCAAGCACGGCGAGGCCGCGCAGCCGCCCCGCGTTGATAAACGGAATCGTCGCCGGCACCGTCACCACCACCATGTCGGATTCGCCGGAAAGTATATTCGTCAGCGCAATGCTCGCGCCCTTGTACGGCACATGCACCATGCTCACTTTGTTGATCGAGGCAAACAACTCGCTCGCCAAATGGTTCGAGGAGCCGACGCCGCCGGAGCCAAAGGTGAGCTTGCCGGGATTTTTTTGCCCCAGCGCAGCGAGTTCTTTTAAACTTCTCACCGGCAACGACGGATGCACCACAATCAAATTGGGCACGGTCGCTGCCAGCGACACCGGTGCGAAATCCTTGAGCGGATCGTACTTGAGCTTTTTGTACATGCTGGTGCTGGTGGCGTGCGAAGCGCTAAGAATCACCAGTGTGTAACCGTCGGGCGGCATGCGCGCGGCAATTTCCGCGCCGATGTTGCCGCCGCCGCCGGGGCGGTAATCCACCACCACCGGCTGACCGAGCGACTCGGCCAGTTTCTCCGAAAGCATATGCGCTAAAATCTGCGACGCGCCGGTGGGAAAGGGCGCGATCAGACGCAGCGGTTTCATGGGATAGGTTTGTGCGGAGAGAATTGACGGCACTGCGAGCGCGAATGTCAGGCCAAGCACAGACCAAATCCTTGCAATGCGCATGTTGCTCCTCCACGGAAAGTTCTTTGAGTTTGCATTGGAGCCACTCGCTTTGCAAGTCTGTCCAGGTCACGGACTGAATACGCTTTACGCCGCGGATATTTGCTAGACTTCGAGCCAACTTTCCGAGGAAACGCCATGGATTTCGCACTGAACGAAGAACAAAGCCGCTGGCAAAATGAAGCACGCCATTTCGCCAAAGAAGTGCTGCTGCCTGCGTCGCTCAAGCGCGACCAGATCGAAGGCGGCCGCGAGCCGTGGGATTGGGACATCATCAAGCAGGGTTCCAAACTCGGTTTCCGCACCTTTACCGTGCCCAAAGATCTGGGGGGCATCGGCGCCGATTTTGTGACGCAGGCCATCGTGATGGCTGAGCTTGCCAAAGCCGACAGCGCAATGTCGAAAGCCTTCAGCCAGAACTGGAAATGGAGCCACCTGATCGCGGAGTTTTGCACCAAGGATCAGAAAGATCGTTTTCTCAAACCGTTCCTTGCCGACGATACTTACGTGATCGGCTCGGCCAGCACCGAGCCCAACTCCGGCTCCGACAATCGCTATCCGCCCGATGACATCACGTCGGGCTTTCACGTCAAGGCCGAGCGCAAAGGCGACCAGTGGATACTCAACGGCGAAAAAACTTTCATCGCCAACGGCTCGGTCGGCAAACTGTTTTTTGTGAATGCGCGTTCCGATACCAGCGTGGTAGCGCGCGAAGGCACCACGGTATTCATGGTGCCCGTCGGCACGCCGGGGTTTCGCATCGGCAAGGTATTCAACAAGGCGGGCTGGCGCTTCTACCAGAACGCGGAACTCATTTTCGAGAACGCACGCGTGCCGCACGCCAACCTCGTCGGTGAACCGCACAAGGGACAAAAAGTCCGTAGCGGCGTCGCCGCCGAATTCAGCGACTTCGAACTCGCCGCCAACGCGCTCGGCATCTGCGACGCCGCAACTGAATACGCCATGCAATTCGCCAAAAAAGAAAAGCGCGCCGGCAAAGCGCTGTGGGATCACCAACTCGTGCAACTAAACGTTCACGAAATGCACATGCTCACCGAAACGCTGCGCTCGTACGTGATGCGCACCGCCTGGGATATGGACACCAAGGTTCACGGCTCATTGAGCCCGGTGCTGGTGATGGCCTATGCCTCAGACGTTCTGCAACGGGTGACGCGGCTGAACATGGAAGTGCATGGCATGCACGGCGGAATGATGGACGCCATGACGCAAAAGCTGGTGCGCGACGGCATCATCTGGACCCATTTGGCTGGGGACAACACGCAGCGGCTAAAAGCCGTGCGGCGTATGAAATAATTGTTTAAAAACAAATAGTTATGGTGGGTCAGATCAGATGAACAGGGCAACAGCTATGCGCGCATGCCTGCTGGCCGCCGCGCTGGAAATTTTAATGCCTGGCACATTGGCGCGCGCCACTGACCCTGGCGACATCGCGGAGGGCCAGCAACTGTTTTTGCAAAAAGGTAACTGTCAAGCCTGCCACGGCTGGGCGGGCGATGGCCGCAAAACAGATAACCAGATGCCTGACGGCGCGAATCTACGCGAGAGCGCGCTCGACCGCGAAATCATCATTCTCACCATCAAGTGCGGGCGTCCCGGACGCAGCATGCCGGCTTATGACCGGTTCGCGTACAGCGACGGCCGTTGCTACGGTATGAAAGAAGCCGATTTGAAAAATAATCCGTTGCCCGATCCGCCCGCGACGCTGCAACTGCGCGAGATTGAGCGCATCGCCGATTTTCTGTTTGCGAAAGTGATCAAGCAAGGGCCGATGACCCGTGCGAAATGCATTGAATTCTGGGGTTCGGACGTATCAGTTTGCAGCGAATCGCAAAAGTAACAGCAGGAAAAAAGGCGACTTGGCTACGCCAATTTTTCCGCCAATATAGTAGTGGATCTTCACAAGGGTCCAGTGAACCAAAAATCAGTTCAGCGCAAACACAAACAAATAGCTCGAATTCTCCAGCTTATCGAACTTCACCGGATGCAGATGGCGTCCGCTGCTTTGCACTGCAAGATACTGCTTCGGGCCGACGGAATACGTCACCGGCGCGCCTTTCAACGGCGTGCCGACGTTAAAGCGCCACAGCTCTTCCAGCGTCTCGTCGTTGTAGGCGACGATCCAGCCATCCTGCAGTGCGGTGAACAATACCCCGCCCGCAGTTACTGTTGCGCCTGAACGGTTTTCGATTTCCGACACGGCCTTCGCGATGACTTTGTGGTTGTTGGTATCGAATGCGGTCACCGAACCGTAATACAAATCGCTGGTGTATTTACGCGACAGCGTGCTGGCTCGATCCGGCCCGCCATTGGGCCCAAACTTCACTTCACCACCCGTTTGCGAAAAGCAACCTTCCGTACCCACGCCATACGCGATGCCTTTCACCGGGTTATACGCGGTGGGTTGATGCGCCACACCACCGTGCCACGTGGGACACGCACGCTTCATGCCGTCGCCGCGTTTGGCGCGCGCCGCAGGGTTGTACACCTGCACGTCGAGTTTGGGATCGTAATCCAGCGGGCGCCCCGTGTTCGGATCAAGGCCTTTGGTCCAGTTCAAGTCGTTCACATACTGCGTGCCCTTGATGAACTTGCCCGTGGCGCGATCGAGCGTGTAATAAAAACCGTTGCGGCCAAAGTGGCCGACGACCTTGCGGCGCTGGCCGTTGACCGTGGTTTCATAAAGCATGTGGATGCCATTTTCATCGTAATCCCACGCATCATTCGGGGTGTACTGAAAATGCCATACCGGCTTGCCGGTGTTGATATCGAGCGCAATCACTGAATCGGTGTAGAGGTTGTCGCCGGGGCGCGCTTCCGCGTCATAAATCGGATACGGGTTACCGGTGCCCACAATGTAACGCTTGGTTTCCGGATCATACGAACCTGTCTGCCAGATACCGCCGCCGCCGGTTTTCCACGCGCTGTGCGTGTCTTTCCACGTCTCGCTGCCGGGGTCGCCCGGCTTGGGCACTACATACCAGCGCCACAACTCGTTGCCCGTGCGCACATCCAGCGCGGCTACCCAGCCCCGTGTACCGCCGTCGCCCGCGCCGTTTTGAATCAGCACCTTGCCGTCGGCCACCAAGGGTGCGGTGAGAAAGCGCTCCTGCAAGCCGAACTCGTTCTTGGTCATGATCATCTTGTCCCACACAATCTCGCCCTTATCGCGATTGATCGCAATCACCCGCCCGTCGGGCAGATTGGCAATCACCAAATCTTCCCACAGCGCGATGCCGCGCGTGCGCGATGCGTTGCCTTCTTTCTTCACGCCGGGATCGGCAGTCCATACAAACTCGCCGCGGTTACCGTTGCGCGCGTCGATCTTGTAGACCGTGCCCCAGCCGTCGGTGGTGTACATAAAGCCGTTGTCAATCAGCGGATTCACTTCGTTCTCCGGCCCGTTCGGCCCCACACCCGCCATGCCGCCCAGCGCCATCGCCCACACCATGCGCAGGTCCTTGACGTTGTCGCGATTGATTTGCGTGAGTCGCGAATAGCGTGTGGACGCATAATCGCCGTTCATCAACAGCCAGTTTTGCGGCTCATTCTGGGCGTTGACCAAACGGTCGCCATTGACGGTGAGTTTGTATTGAGCGGCGGCGGGCAAGGCAAGCAATGAGGCGGCCGCCGCAACAACAACGAGCTTCATGAATTTATGGATGAAATACACCATGACGTGTTCTCCCTGAAAAGACCAGCGCGAAAATTGTGATTTCTTATTGTATGGCGAAGCGAATGTCAGAATAGCCTTGTTTGAAGATGCTGTCCATGCGGGGAGTTGCAATTTATCGAGTCTGCACAACAGGCGGCGAATTCTGACTTTATAATGCACCGCGCTGTGGACTGGCGCGAAGGAGCGTGACGGTGAAACACGAACATCCTAACGTCGGCGCCAGGCGGTCTGGCAATCCGGCTGTGCGGCGCGGGTTTGCGGGCGGCATAGCCGGCACCCTTCTGGCGCTGATCGCAGGCGTTGCCTCGCAGGGCGTGCGCGCAGCCGACGCATATCCCGCCAAACCCATCCGCATGATCGTGCCTTTTTCTCCCGGCGGCACCTCGGACACTTTGGCGCGCATACTCGGGCAGAAGATGACCGAATCGTGGCGCCAGCAGATCGTAGTGGATTTCCGCCCCGGCGCCAGTGGCATCATCGGCACCGAAATCGCCATGCGCGCGGCGCCCGACGGTTACACGCTCATGCACGGCAACCTCGCGCAGTTCGCGATCAATCCCAGTCTCTACAGCAAGTTGCCTTACGACACCTTGCGCGATTTCGCGCCGCTGAGCCTGATCGCCAGCGCACCGCAGTTGCTGGTGGTCAACCCGTCGCTCGCGGCAAAATCCGTGAAGGAATTGATCGATCTCGCCAAAGCTTCAGCGGGAAAACTGAATTTCGGCTCCGGCGGCACGGGTACGCTCGCATTCGTCGGCGGCGAGCTGTTCAAATCGAGCACCGGCGTGAACATCGTGCATATTTCCTACAAGGGCACCGTGCTCGCGTTGACCAACGTGATGGCGGGCCAAGTGCAGTTGCTGTTCTCCGACATGCCGATTGCGCTGCCGCATACCAGGACCGGCAAGCTGCGCGCGCTCGCCGTCACCAGCGCGCAACGCTCGACACTTCTACCGGGCATGCCCACTGTTGCGGAATCGGGATTGCCCGGTTACACGCTGGTGAACTGGTGGGGCCTGTTCGCTCCGCGCGGCGTGCCGCAACCCATCATCGTCAAGCTGCACGCCGAGCTCGTGCGCGCGCACGCGCTGCCCGATCTCAAGGAGCGCTACGCCAGTCTCGGTGTCGAGGCCACCAGCAGCACGCCGGAGCAGTTTGCCGATTACATCAAGGCGGAAGCCGCGCGATACTCGAAGGTGTTAAGTGATGCGGGGGTGAAGATTAACTGATTATGATTCCGCGCTCACTTGCGCTTGCGCCCCGTCACCATTGACCAGATCAGATTTTCGTGATGCCGCAGGCTGGCGTAGATCACGCCGATCACATGAAATGCCGCCGCGAGCATCAGCACGTCTGACAGTACGGCATGCGCGTCTTGCAAGGGCCGGTAGTCGCGCCACGCCGGAAAGGTAATCATCCAACCCGTTACGCCGATCGCGAGCAGCAGCGCGAGCAGTAAAAGTATCATCGCCGCGCCCGCCGGATTGTGGCCTAGCCGATACCTCACGCCGTATGCAGTTCCTCGCGGATTACCCGGCGCAGCGTGGATTCAATCTGCTCGCCCGTCATGGCCTGGTGGAGCGCCTGATTAATGAGGGTCTGATAGCCGCGCTCCCCGGCCTTGGCCTTGAAGAATGCAATGATTGAGCCATCCAGCATGATTGAAACGCGCTGCTTGCCCAACCGTGCATTGACCGCAGCGGAGAATTCTTCGCGGCTGACATCCTTCAGGCCAACGCGCAGGCGTGGCGACTTAGAGGTAGCGGGAGAGGGTTTCGATTTCATGGGGTTCCGCCTTTCGCATGGAGATGATGTGAATTTCGTCTTCGGTTTCCGTGTGACAGATCGTCACCATGGCCGTGCCAAGAAAGCCGGTGGAATTAAAGCGCTGTTCGCCGCCGTAATCTCGGGCATCTTCCGCCGTGAAGGTCGGCCCGTTGAATACCTGGTTGGCATGCGCGAAATCAAAGCCGTGTTTTTTCATGTTGGTCGTGCGCGTAGCGGCCTTCCACGTGAAGTTCATGGGTTTTATTATACATACGAAAATATATATTGCAAGCGGTTGACCACCACCCTGCACCCCGGTGTGGGTGGGGCATAACGTGGTGTTCTGCCGCGGGCCGGCACGGCTCTTGATGAGGCGCGGCGAAGCTGAACTCGGGTTTCAGCAGGCCAGCGAAATTCTCGCGGTGAAAGGTGTTGATCTGATCGGCCTGCTGCCAGACGCGGTGCAGTTCAACAGCCTGTTTGCAGCGGGCATAGGCGCGGCCACGCAACACCGCACAGCAGCACAAGCACTAATCCAACAACTGGGTACGGCGCACGCCCCGTGCATCCTGCGGGACAATGGATTGACGCCGGTCGCACGATAGGCATTTCGGCAATTTAGTCGCAGGAAATCCGTCTAAAACTTCCCGGTGCTCGCGCGCCCTGGCGGGCGCCGGAAATTTCTAAACATCTTGTAATGGCGCTTCAGCCGATTGACGTAGGCCTGGTCTTGGATCATTTGCCCGAACAACGCGAGGAAGTACTCTGCGTATTTGGACTGCGGATTTATAGGATCAAGGGTCGGACGGCTCCATTCCTCGGCATTGTCCGTCCCGGGTGACCACTTGCGATAGAAGGCGGCATTTTCCCATCCGTAGCTGATCGTCGCCCACACCTTGTCGCCACTGTGTTGATCGAATACCCGGATGATCACCCGGCGGCAGTCGCAATTTTCGTCGGTGCAGTAATACTCGAGAAAGCCGTATTCGCCAGCCGGCATCGGATTGCCGGCGGGAACGGTAACCGAGCGCGTTTCCTTGAATGCGAGTTCGCCAAATTTTGCAGCAAATGCAAGCATATCCATGATCGACTCCTGTCGTCCTTGATTGACACTGCGGCGTAGTGACCAACGCCATTGTACGAGAGCACCGGCGTAGGACTAGCGTCCAGCGCCTTAAGCTGAAGGCCGCAGAAGGGATGCTCTACCGGCCACAGCACCTCTTGAATTTCTTCCCGCTGCCACAAGGACACGGATCGTTGCGACCCGCCTTTTTCGATGAGGCCAGCGACGAGGGATGGAGTGCAGGCAAGTCGTTTTTGCCCAGGCTGCGGCGCAGATGGTTGTAAAGATCCGCGAATTCCTGGCTGAAGTTGGGATAGGGTGCGAGGAATTGCCAATCCGAAGATCGACTCAGTGCATCCGTGAGCAGCGTGAATGACTCATCGTTTGCCTGGCGCGATGCGAGCAAGCGCGCCAATGTCAGTTTAGCGTCGATGGCTAGCGGCGCCATCTTTACCGCCTGCCGAAAGGCCGTCATCGTCGCCTGGGGACGATTGATGTGAAAAAGCAGATTGCCCAACCGGAACCAGGCGCGGGCGTCGGTGGGCGTCTTGGCAACACGATCCCGCAGCCTTTTCAGGCCCACCGGAAGGTGGCATGACTTGGCCATCCACCCGGCAGTCGACCAGCTTGATCAGCGGCACTCGCGGCTCGCCGCTCTCTCGGGCTGCCTTGATGAGCAGCGCTTCGGCGGTGAGCGCCAAGTGCCCCATCGTCGTGAATTCAAATTCCACGTTTTGACTACAGGATGCGCACGGAAACTCATCGTTGACCAGGTTGGTTACGTCCTGGTATGGCTTCCCGAGCATGATGACCCCTTTGACCTCATAGTGGTTGATCGCCCGGCACGACGGACAGCGCAGTTCCAGCGACAGGAAATCCCGGGACAAATCCCCCGCAGGCGCAGCGCGTGCTTTCCTGATGTTCTGGCTTTTCTTCAAGTCCTCAAGCGCCCGGCCCTTTGCCAACGCGGAATCCTCGTCGCCCCGATCCAGCAGACGCGCAATGATATAGAAGGCTCGATCGATCAAAGACTGCCGGCGCCGCAGTTCCGGCCGTAAGCGGTCCAACAGACGCTGATCCGGGGTTGCCAAGACCAACTCGCAGCAATATTCGACACTGTCAGCCATTAAGTCGTCGAAACGAGCGAGGGCGAAATCCGCCGCTGCTGCTCCGCCGACATTCCTGATCACCGAATGTCCGTAGATCTGCTGGCTGCGATCCAGTTCAGCCCAGCCGGCGATCAAGGCTTCCTGGGCCGGAGGGCCGATCTCCACTAACGCTTTCTTCGCAGCTTCGCAAAGGAAATCCACCTGATCCTCGCTTATTGCCTTGATCAGGCAGGGTACGAACTCCTCCCATCCGAGACTACCCATGGCGTCAGCGAGTTGCACGGCGCCATAGGTGTGTTCGACGGCAGGTAAGCGAGTCGTCAGCGCAGTCACGATGTCCTGACGGGAAAAAGTACAAAGCCGCTCGAACAGGGGGCGATACCAGCGAGCCGCACCCAGATCCGCAGCCAGCAAGTCCGCCGTCTTTTCGAGATCAAGCCCTGCGCTGTCGAAAGTGTCGCTGGCATATCCCTGGAGACAGGCCGCCACGGCCAGCAGCGCTTGTGTCGAGTCGGGTAAAACGTCGCGGAGTGTTTTGGAACTCTGAAAGAGTTTGCGCACCGCCGCGCAGCCTTTCGAGTTGACACTGATCGCCTCCAGCGCTGGGAACATGTCGGCCAGCGTTGGCGGAGAATCGACCCATTCATCGAGGCTCGCCAAGGGCGCATCCGGGCAGAAAAACGGCGCCAGCGCTGCAATTCGTTGTTGCGATTGCTTCTTGCCGCGGGCGATCGC
>JANMXV010000056.1:0-8249 GCA_031381325.1 Betaproteobacteria bacterium
GGTGACGAAGGAACCGCATCGGTCCAGAGTTGCGTCCTGCGCGGCCGTGTCCGTGCTTGATGCGGTTCGCTGCGCTCACCGACATCCTACGTTCACACGTGATTCCCCCGTCAATTAACCATCCCGATCCAGCACCTCTTGTATTGCCTCTGCCGATACTTTTATTTCTACACCAGCGCGCTCCTTCTGCAGCATCAGGAACGAACGCGAATCCAGATGGCCCCAGCCGCGATTCATCGCCTCGGTCATTTCCGCGTGGGTGATGTTGGCGATTTTCATCGGCACGCCGATTTCGCGTGCAAGTTCGGTTGCCAGTGTGACATCCTTATGCGCGAGTTTTAGCGCGAAATCAGGTGGTTCGAACTTGTGCTGCATGAACTGGTTGCCCATACGGTCGAAGGTGCGCACGCGTCCCATCGCGCACTGGCGTATCGCTGCCCACAGCGCCACCGGATCGACGCCGGCTTTGACGCCCATGGTCATCAACTCGGAAATAGCCAATTGCACCGCGTAGCCCGCGCAGTTGTGCACGAGTTTGGCCACGGTGCCGTCGCCGCTGCCACCGATATAAAAAATCTGGTCGCCGATGGCTTCGAGCACCTTGCGATACTTGTCGAATGTCGCGCGATCGCCGCCCACCAGCAGCGCCATCTTGCCGGATTGCGCGCCTTTGGGTCCGCCGCTCACCGGCGCGTCGAGCATCTGCAAGCCTTTTTTCGCGAATTCTGCATGCAGGGCGCGCACCACCGTGACTGAATTGGTGGAAAGATCAAACCACACCGAGCCCGGTTTCATGTTGTTCAAAATCCCGTCCGCGCGCAGCGCGACATCCTGCACTTCTTTCGGGCCGGGCAGCGAGGTCATGATGACGTCGTTGTTTTGGGCGATCTCCTTAACCGAATCAGCCCAGGTTGCGCCGACTTCGAGATGCCGCTTCGACAGATCGCGATTGAGATCATGGACACTGACTTCATACTCTGCCTTGCACAGGTTATAAGCCATGTGGCCGCCCATGGTGCCGATGCCGATGAATCCGATTTTCATGTTGATTTGTCTCCGTTGAATAATGCTGACAATAAAACCGAAAAAACCTCACCGCAGAGGCGCAAAGGCGCAAAGGAAACGCAGAGAACCCCAAATTCAGTTTTTCCTCTGCGAGGTTTTCTCTGCGTCTTTGCGCCTTTGCGGTGAAGGGTTTGAACGTTGAGTGCGCCTGCTCAAGCCGCTTGCTGTGCCTCCGCCGCCGGGTAATTCAATTCGATGGTGACCTGGCTGGGGTCTTCAAAAAACACCTGATGAATGCCGAGCGAAGGAATGGTGCGCTCGCGAAATGCGACGCCGTGTTGCGTGAGCCGCGCGCGCATGTCGGGCAGGTTAGACGCGACAAAAGCCATGTGATCGACGGTGCCCGTGCCGTTCAACGTGGATAGATCGCGATCACCCAGATATTCCTTGAGGCCTTCCGGGTTTTTGAGATCGACGCCGATGATATGCACCACGCCGTTGGTCTCCGGATACTGCGGGCCGTTGTACATCCACAGGCCGGGGAAGTTGAACGGCGGACGAAAGCCTTCAGTGAAACCCATGATGTGGGTGTAAAACTTGCGCGAGGCTTCAACGTCGAGCGTGCGAATGGAGAAATGATCGAGTTTACCGATGGGCATGATGGTTCCTTAATTGTGCGAATCGTGCGGATGATGGCAATCAGTAGAATCTTATCACTCAACGCGATGGGTGCTGTGCAGGGTTGCGGGTGCTCACGAAGTGGGCTATCTTGGACTTACAAGCGAGGAAGAGGAATGCGAAGCAAGATATTTACGATGATTGCGGTTGTAATGATCTTGGGGCCGGTCTGCACTCCGTTGCGCGCACAGCCGGGCGGCTATCCAACCAAACCGATACGCGTGCTGGTGCCTTTTTAACTGGCGGCACGCCTGACGTCGGAGTTTGCCAAGTTCGACAGGCTGGTAGTCGAAGCCGGTATCGCGCGGGCCGACGCTACGCCCCGGTAAAAAATGAGAGGGTGTCAGGCTGGATGCAGCCGCATCAGGTGTAAATAGGTGTACATACACTTCAGAATCATCAGAGGGAGAAAGCACATGAGCGCAAAACGCGATTACTGGGTGTTGGTGCTGTGTGCATCGGCCATACTCATGATTACCATGGGCGTGCGCCAGTCGCTTGGCCTGTTCGTGTCGCCGCTAAACTCGGCTACGGGGCTGGGCATCGTGACCATCAGTTTCGCGCTGGCGGTCGGGCAATTTGTGTGGGGCGCGGCGCAGCCGATCTTCGGCGCGCTGCTGGATCGGGCGGGCACGGTACGCATCATTATCATCGGCGCCGTGATGATGGCAGTAGGACTGGCGGCAACGCCGTTTATGTCCAGTGGCTTCGGGCTGGTGCTGATGCTCGGAATACTCACCATACTTCAATGAAACCCAAGGTGCCCGCGATGTCCTCCCGCTTCCCCAAGCGTCCGAACGTAGACGACTTTGCCACGATCAATCGCCGCGATCTGCTGCGTGGCTTGGGCGCAACTGCGCTGCTTACCGCGACCGGCGGATTGTTCTCGCGTTCCGTGTGGAGCAATCCAGTGTTTGCCGCTTACCCGTTCTCGCTCGGCGTAGCTTCGGGAGACCCTGCACCCGATGGATTTGTGATCTGGACCAAGATCGCACCCAAGCCGCTGGAACGCGGCAGTGGCATGCCGAAAAAACCGCTCGAAGTCGAATGGGCAGTAGCGAGCGACGAGCGCATGCAACAGATGGTGCAAAAAGGTAAAGCCATCGCGCATCCCGAACTGGGGCACGCGGTGCATGTGGAGGTGGCCGGGCTTGAATCTTCGCGAGATTATTTTTATCAGTTCACCGTCGGCGGCGAGCGTAGTGCCATTGGCCGCTCGCGCACATTTCCGCGCGCGGGCGCGCCGCTGGCCCAACTGCGTTTTGCCGTCGCCGGTTGCCAGCGCTATGAAGCGGGGTTTTTCACGGCGTACCGGCGCATCGCCGCCGAGCGTTTTGATTTTGTTTTTCACTACGGCGACTATATCTATGAGTATCGCACCGTGCGCCCCGGCCAGTTGGCGTATCCGGTGGTGCGCGTGATGCCCGGCGAGCCGGATGAATGTTATTCGCTGGACGACTATCGTCACCGTTACAGCCTGCATCAACTCGATGCGGACCTGCAGGCCGCGCACGCGTCGGCGCCCTTCGTCATGAGCTTCGACGATCATGAAGTCGATAACAACTGGGCCGGTGATATTTCGGAAGAGAACACGCCGCGCGAATTGTTTTTGCTGCGGCGCGCCGCGGCGTTTCAGGCGTGGTACGAGCATATGCCGTTGCGCCGCGCGCAGATGCCCAGCGGCCCCGACATACTCGCTTACCGGCGCCTGATGATCGGCGATCTGCTGGCGATGAACGTGCTCGATACACGGCAATATCGCTCGGATCAGCCTTGCGGTGATGGCATCAAGGCCAATTGCGCCGAAGCGCTTGAAGCGCACCGTACCATGCTTGGGGACACGCAAGAACGCTGGTTATACGACGGATTTCGCAGCGCCACGCCGCGCTGGACGCTGCTGGCGCAACAAGTGCCCATCATGCGCGCGGATCGCAATCCCGATCCCAATATCTTCGCACCCAGCATGGACAAATGGGATGGCGCGGTGGCGGCGCGTGACCGGTTGTTCGCCGCCGTCGAAAATTCGAAGCTGCGCAATATGATCGTCGCCGACGGCGACGTGCATTTCAACTGTGCCGGGGAACTCAAGAAAAACTTTGCGGACGAAAAATCTGCGACGCTGGGCGTGGAGTTCGTGGCTACGTCAATTTCCTCTCTGGGCGACGGCTACGACACCAACAACCGGCACAAGGCCCTGATGCAACAGGACCCGCACATCAAGTTTTATAACGCTCAGCGCGGCTACGTGCGGCATGTGGTCACCCCGGAACGCTGGCAGGCGGATTATCAGGTGCTCGACAAGGTCACCGTGCCGGATGGGCGCATGAGCACGCGCAGGAGTTTTGTGGTCGAGAGTGGCGTGAGCCGGCTGGTTGAAGCTTAAGTTGTGTGAGAGAAAAACTCGCTTCCGGCTCTAATTCTCCAGCATGGCACCGCCCCTCACCCTCCGCCCTACCCATGAACCTCCCCGCTCGGGCGGGGACTCGACGCTCCCTTCTCCCCCCGGGACAAGGGAACACTTGCAGCGGAGCAGAAGGGCTGGGGATGAGGGAAGAGACGCCATGTTCACGGTCGCAATTCGCGACGCGCGCGCCGTGGCGTCTCTCCCCGCAAGTGCGCGGGGCGAGGGAACTTAAATCCACTCTCTTGCGAGATCAGATGTGGACGGAGTGCGCTCACTATAACCCCCTCGCCCGCCTTGGGGCGGGACAAGGGAACACTTGCAGCGGAGCAGAGGGTTGGGGAGAGGGTAGGGAAGCGCTTCGCTAACGTATCGGCGGAATCCAACGACGAATACAAACTCAGCGCTTTGGCACCACTGGCAGCAACACAAACGCTTCTCGCCCTGCACCAAAGTGCAACGTATTCTTGCCACCGAAAACTACAGCCGGCCGATCTCGCGGATCGTCGTGCAAAAACGGCCCGCAACCGCGCAGTTCATTCTTGAAATTCGACAGCCGCGCCCCGGTGGATTTGGCGAACTCGTAATCGCGTCCGCGCACAGTGAGCGCGATGCGATGGCCGGCGGGAACGACTATTGATGTGGGCCACAGTTCGATGTCGAGTTGTACCACTTCGCCGGGTTTCAGCGGCCGTGCTTCATCGTGCGTGTGATAGGGCCGGTACGGCAACGACAGTCTGGCATCGAGCTTGCGGTGCGATGCGCGCAGCCAGCCTTGCGCAATCGGCGTGTGCGGATCGATGGCGCCCATGAAGGTGATTTCGCGCAGATCGGGTGTGTAGACTCGAAAGATCAGGAACAAGTCCGCGTCAGGGGTGGAAGATGATACCCATAGTTTCGCAGCCAGCGGGCCGGTGATTTCGGTTTCGCGTTCGAGCGGCGCGGAAAGAAACGTGACGCCTTCGCCCATGGCGTCGTAGGTGATCGCAGCGTTGCCGGTAGCGGGTTCGCGGTGCAAGCTGTGATCGGCGGGACGCAAATATAACTTTGTCCATTGCGTGCGCGCGATGGGCCATTCATTCTCGTAGCGTTCGACGAAGCGATCCACGTAGCGCACCTGCAACTGCACCCTGGGCTGTTCGCGCCAGCCGTTTGGTTCACCCTTGAGAAAATAATCGAAGAACCGCTTTTGCAGTTCACGGCCGTAGTCGGTATAGAAATGGGTCCAATGCTCGATGCCGTGCGCTTCCAGCCATTTTTCTGTTGAGGCGGCACGCATGAAGCCTTCGAAGTTGCCGCGCGGGTGCAAGCCTTGTCCGCCCCAGTTGGCTGCCGACAAAAACGGCACGGTGATGTTTTCCCAAATCGGCGAGCGTGCGCGGTGGTACTCGTCATCCAGCGGATGTGCCAGCACGGCATCGCCGAATTCGCACCGCTGTGCTTGAAGTTCTTTATCCGAAAGCGTTTCGTCACCGCACACCAGCTTGCCGTTGGCGCGGCTGCGTGGCCCGCGTTCGCCCAGGCCGTACTGCACGGATTTCACCTGCATGTCGTACCAGTTGCCCCAGAACGTGGAGAGGATGCCGCCGTGGTGTGTCATGTCGCGGTACCAGTCGGCGGCGCCTTCCCAGATGCACATCGCGGCGAGATGCGGCGGCTTGAGCGAAGCGACTTGCCACTGGTTGATGCCGTAGTAGGAAATGCCGTTGAGTCCCACTTTGCCGCTCGACCACGCCTGCACCCCCGCCCATTCGATGCATTGATAAAAGTCCTGCGTTTCGCGCGGCGAAAATGGATCGATGAATCCCGGCGAGCGGCCTGCGCCGCGTGAATCCACGCGCACGCAGGCGTAACCGTGCGGCACCCACTTTTCGGGATCGACGACTTCCCAGCTCTGATACAGATTGCTGGAACCGTGCGCCACGTCGGGATGCTCGGCCACCATGCGGTTCCATGCGCTGGGATAGCCGTCCTGAAACGCGAGGCCTTTAGCGTAGGGGCCGTAACTCAGGAGTACCGGATAACGGCCCTGCGCCACCGGCCTGAACACATCGGCGCGCAGCACCAAGCCGTCATCCGTGGTGATAGGCATATCCCAATCGATGTGCATGGGGTCGCGCTTATTTTCGTATGCCGCGCTGGCAGGGAGTTTCATGGACAGTGATTGCTAAGGGTGTCGCCGCATTGTAGCGATGAACATGCCCGGTTGCGACTGCTCTCAAGATCGTCTACGATCCGTTCACTATGACAACCCCAAGCTACGAAATCCATTGCGTCAAATACGCCGAGCGTCCGGGCCGGCGGCCTGCACACTTTGTCGGCGGCGATCCGCACGATGTGCCGATGCCCATGGATTACTACGTGTGGCTGGTGCGCAATGGCGAGCGCACAGTGCTGGTGGATACCGGCTTCGACGCGAGCATGGCGATCAACGGACGCGTGTTGCTGCGCAAGCCCGTGGAAGGGTTGGCGCTGGTCGGCGCCAAAGGCGAAGACATCAAGGATGTGATCATCACCCATCTGCATAATGATCACGTCGGCACGTTTTATGATTTTCCGAATGCTCGGTTTCATTTGCAGGAAAAGGAAATGCATTACGTGACCGGTCGTCACATGCGCCACAATATTTTTCGCCGGCCGTATGAACTCGATCATGTGGCGGGGATGATCCGGCTGGTGTACCAGAAGCGCGTGGTGTTTCACAACGGCGAGAGTGAAATCGCGCCGGGCATCAGTGTGCATCACATCGGAGGCCACACCATGGGCCTGCAATCGGTGCGCGTGCATACGCAGCGCGGCTGGGTGGTGCTGGCCTCGGATGCAAGTCATTACTACGAGCATTTCGAGCAGGACCGCTGTTTTCCGCTGGTCTATCACCTGGGCGAAATGATCGAAGGTTTCGCCACCTTGCGGCGGCTGGCGGAGTCGCCGCAACACATCATTCCGGGCCACGACCCGCTGGTATTTCGGCGCTATCCCGCTTCGTCGCTTGAGTTGGCGGGCATAGCAGCGCGGCTGGATTTGCCGCCAAAACAATAATCGCAGAGGAAGGTTTTCGATGTTTAAATCCTTGTTGTCGTCATTCCGGCCCCCGACTAATGCATTCGAGGGCAGGCTTCAGCCGGAATCCAGGTCGTTCCGACGGGTTTACGTACTGGGCTCTGGCATACGCCAGAACGACGGTTTGGTGGGGCGCGTTCTCGCGCTCACGGTTACGTCGCTGACTGTTGTATTCGCGACCGTTGTGACCGCCCGCCACGCAACAGCGCAGACCTACCCCACTAAACCAGTCCGCATGATCGTTGGCTTTCCGCCCGGCGGCTCGAATGACATTGTTGCGCGCATCGTTGCGCCCAAGCTGGGCGAACTCCTCGGCGTGCAGGTGGTGGTAGAAAATCGTGCGGGTGCGAACGCAACCATCGCCGCGGATTTTGTCGCTAAGTCCGCGCCTGACGGATACACCCTGCTGTTGGGCAGCACCAGTTCGCTGGTCATCAGCCCGTACACTTATTCGAAGCTGTCCTACGACACCGTGCGCGATTTTGCGGCCGTGACCACGCTGGCGATGACGCCGGAGGCCGTTGCCGTGCATCCTGCGCTGCCGGTGAAGGATCTGAAATCGTTGATTGCGCTCGCCAAAGCACATCCGGGGAAACTCGATTTTGCGTCGTCTGGCGGCGGCGGCTTGCCGCATCTTGCGATTGAACTCTTCAAGACGCTGGCGAATATCAATTTGCAGCACGTGCCGTTCAAGGGCGCGGGGCCGGCGGTAACCGATCTGCTGGGCGGTCATGTGCAGGGCATCATCATGGATTTCCCGGCGGTGTATACGCAAATGCAAAGCGGCAAGTTGAGAGGCATTGCGCTTGCCGCCGAGAAGCGCATTTCCCTGATGCCCGATCTGCCGACATCGGGTGAGCAGGGTTTGCCGGGGCTGCTCGCGGTCAACTGGTTCGCGATCATGGCGCCCGCGAAGACGCCGGCGCCCGTTGTGGCCAAGCTGCACACGTCACTGTTGCAGGCCATCGGCGCGCCTGAACTGAAAAGCAGGCTTGCAGCGGTAGGTGTCGAGCCGTTTACGCAGAGCTCACCCGAAGTGTTCGCGGCATTCCTGAAACAGGAACTGGTGCGCTGGGGCAAGGTGGCGAAAGCTTCTGGCGCGCGG
>JANMXV010000063.1:0-3836 GCA_031381325.1 Betaproteobacteria bacterium
TCCAAATTACCCTATGCATGGGATATAACTATTTGTTTTTATTAATCTTTTAAACTCCGTCAAGCCTCAACCATGCGCCAGCGCCCATCGGCGTCAGTCACCCGGCCATCGCGCGCGAGCTTTAGCAAATGTGCGTGCAGCGACCGCCGCGCGGGCACATGCAGCTTGGGCGACACATCGTCATAGACCACGGGCACCAGTTCATCGAGCGTCGCTACTTTGGCCTGGGCCAGTGCATCGGCTACTTTCTTTTCGCGCTTTAGCCGGTGCGCAATGATCTTTGTGACCTCTTCGCGCGGCGCCTCAATCACATGGCCGTGTCCCGGCGCAAACGCCGATATATCGTAGCGGCTCAACTTGTTAAGCGAGGCGAAATATTCATACATATCGCCATCCGGCGGTGAAATCACCACGGTGGAACCTTGCATCACATGGTCGCCGGTGAACAGCAGGCCCGTGCCCTCCAGCAGATAGCACAGGTGGTTCGAGGCGTGCCCCGGCGTATGAATCGCGCGTATTTTGAATGCGCCGCAATCGACTACATCGTCGTTCACCAATGCGCGATCCGCTTTAAATAACGTATCTTGCCGACCGTCTTCGGGGACTTTGCCATAACCGAATAGTTGTGCGCCGGTCGGCTGCTTGACGCCGCGCGACGCGGGTGAATGATCCTGATGCGTGTGCGTACAAAAAATCCAGCGCAGGCGGCTGCCGGCGTTTTTTACCAGCAACTCGATGTGCGAGGCGATGTCCGGGCCGGGATCGATCATCGCCAGATCGCCCTTGGTAGCATCACCGATGATGTAGCTGTTGGTGCCGGGCCCGGTCATCATGCCGGGATTGGGCGCGGTAATGCGCAGCACCTGTGGGTGAATGCGGACAACTTCGCCGGGGACAATGGTTGTGTTCATGATTGACGGTTTCCTAAAACGTACCTAAAACGTACCTAAAACGTTCCCCTACCCGCTGCGGTGCCCGCAGCTTCGTAATCGGCATCACCCGGCAACACGCGGCGACCATTGCTGTCGATACGCGGCTCGATCACCGGTATATCGCCCAGCGCCTGCAGCCGCTTCAGCAGCGATGCCACGTTGTCATGCTCGGCAAACAAGCGCAAGGTATGTACCGTGGGCGTGCGCATATCGAATTTCTTCTGCTTGTGCTGGTCCAGTGCCGCGCCCGGACGTACCCACACATGATTGATGGTTTCACGATTGTCGTGCAGGGGCTGTTGCGCTTCGGGTGCGGCCGCGACAAAAAACCGCGTGTCGTAACGGCGCGGCGCGCCCACCGGCGTGATCCAGTGGCTGAAATAGGTCATGTGATGCAAGGGCAATTGTAGCCCTTCATCCTTGAGCATCTCACTTAGCGGATGCTCCCCGTGCTCAACACGCCGGCGATACGAATGAAAGCGCTGTGCCCGCACCGCATCGTCCAGCGTGACGATCTCACCCTTGTTGTCGCACGCCAGCAGGATGCCCGCCTCTTCGAACGACTCGCGTATGGCTGCAATCCAATAGGCCAGACCGCCGCTGCCGATGCCCAGCTTGCGGCTGGCCTGCGCGTCATCGAAGCCGGTGCATAGTGCGGCGATTTCCTCGGAGCTGTCGTGGCGGTCTACCGCGCCGCCCGGAAACACGTGCATGCCGGGCACAAATACCGACTTAAAATTACGCTGCATCATCAACACTTCAAAGCCTTGCGGCGTATCACGCACCAGCGTAACGGTCGCTGCAGGACGGGGAACCAGATTTTCAGCCATGTCTTTTTCCATCGGAAGTTATTCCGCCTTCACACCAGCGGTTTGGATGATTTTGCGGTTCTTGTCGATCTCTACACGTCCAAACTGCGCAAAGTGCGCCGGCGTGCTGGTCGCCAGCACATCCGCGCCGCCCGCTGCAAGCCGATCTTTCACATCCGGCAAATTGAAAATTATGTTCATGTCCTTGTTCAATTTGTCGATGATTGCACGCGGCGTCCTGGCCGGCACAAACACGCCATACCACTGCACCAATTCGATATCCGGATAACCAACCTCCTTCATCGTCGGCACATCCGGCAGCGCCGGCGAGCGCGCGCCGCTGGTCACCGCCAGCGCATTCAGCCTGCCCGCTTTTACATGCGGCACCACAGGCAGCAACGATAAAAATCCGATGGGCACATGACCGCCGAGGTTGTCATTCAACGCCGGCCCGGCGCCCTTGAACGGAATATGCACCATGTCAATCCTGGCAAGGCTTTTCAGCCACTCGCCAGCCAGATGCTGCGGACTCGCCGTGCCCACGGAGGCAAACGAATATTTGCGCTGCCCCGCCGTTGTCACGAGCTCCTTGATCGACTTCAAACCGGTTGCGGGATGCGCGGTAATGATCACCGGTGTATTCGACGCCAGCGTCACCGGTTCGAGGTCTTTGAGCGGATCGTACGGTATGGTTTTGAACAGACTCAGCGTGGTAACAATCTCCGACGACGCGCTCAACAACACTGTGTAGCCGTCCGGCGCGGCATTGGCTACGATGTCGGTGCCGATCATGGCGTTGCCACCGGGACGATTGTCAATCACCACCGTCTGATTCCAATGCTCTGTCAGACGCGGCGCGACGTTGCGTGCGTTGATGTCGGTGCCGCCGCCCGGCGCGTACGGCACCACGATGCGTACCGGGCACGAGGGGTAGTTTGATTGCGCCATCACGTTTGCGACCCCTGCGCCTAGTATGTTGGCCGCAATAGCAACTACTATGTTTGTAAGCATCGACGCTTTCCTCGTTATCAACTCAAAAGGTTGCCGCGTAGAACGCACCGTCACTGCACTGTGACCGCAGCCGCCCGTGCGACTTCACGCCACTTTGCCACTTCTTCGAGGATGTGGCGCGTTAGGGCCTGCGGCGTGCTGTGCCGCGCCTCCGCGCCCTGGTTCAAAAATTGCGCCTGTAATGCTGGTTCGGCAAGCACAACGGCCAGCGCGCCATTTATCCGTTGCACGATTGCCACAGGCGTGTGGGCAGGTGCGAGCACGGCATGCCAATTGTCAACTTCCGACCCTTGCAGCCCGGCCTCCGCCATGGTCGGCACATCCGCCGCTGCGGGTGAACGCTTGACCGAAGTTATCGCGAGCGCACGCAAGCGTCCGGCCTTGATGTGCGGCAGCGCCGGGGGCATTCCCGAGAAATAGAGTTGTGACTCTCCACCGAGCACAGCGGTATTTGCAGGCGCGCCGCCTTTATACGGCACGTGCATAAGCTGCGTACCCGTTTTCATTTTGAACAACTCACCCGCGAGATGTTGCGGGCTGCCGTTGCCCACCGAGGCATAATTGAGTTGCCCCGTACGCTCCTTGGCAAGTCGAATCAAATCCTGCACGGACTTTACCGGCAGGCCCGGATGCACCACCAGTATCAACGGCACCGACGCCACCATCGATACCGGCGCGAAATCGCCGGGCACTCTGAATGCGAGTGCAGGATAAACGCTGGGACTGATGGCGACCGAAACCGTCGCCATGAATAATGTATAGCCATCGTTAGCCGCGCGCGCCACGATCTCGGCGCCGATGTTGCTGGTAGCGCCAGGCCGGTTATCCACGACCAATGGCTGACCCAATTTGTCGTTGAGCGGTTGCGCCAGCAGGCGCGCCAATATGTCGGGAGCGCCACCTGCCGCAAATCCCACCACCAAGCGCACCGGGCGCGAGGGATAATGCAATTGTGCCAGCACGCCGCATGCGGCAATGGCAAAATAACCCGCCACAATTCTGCTTGAGAACGCAATCAACATAATCACTTTCCGCACGCGATAGGATACAAATAAATATTTAGAAACAGATAGTTACGCTAATC
>JANMXV010000091.1:0-3245 GCA_031381325.1 Betaproteobacteria bacterium
GCCGGTAACGTCAAGCTGAGCCGGTTGCGGTTTGCCGTGCGCTGGTAATGCATGTTCCTGGCGATGCCTGCAATCATCGGCAAGCCGAGGCCGCCGATGCGCCAGTTCTCCGCCGGGCCGGAGTAGTCCGGCGGCTGAATATTATCGAGTGGATTAAATTCAAACGCCGCGTCTTCATAGCGCACCTGTATGCCTTCGGCGTTGAGCATCAGCTCGACCCAAACGGGCCATTCGGACAACGCATCGTTTTGCTTAAGGCCGGGATAGCCGTGCTTGACGCTGTTGGCGAACAACTCTTCGAGTATCAGCGTGAGTTGCCAGGTGTTGTGCGCGGACGTATGTGTTTCTGTGCAGAATTTTTCCAGCCACTCGCGCAAATGCGCGCACGGCTGCGTGCGTGCGTCAAAGCAATGGCTGGCGGAATGGCTCAAAGCGCGATCTCCAGCCCATCTTCAGGCCGGATAATGCTCCAGTGATGCGGGCGCAAGCTTGGCAATGGCATCGCGCACGCTGCCGTGACATGAAATGACCTTATCGAATTTGCTGATGGCGAAAATCTCCATCACCACGGCTTGTGCACCAGCGATGGCGAACGCGCTTTTGTGAGTGACCGCATGCCGGTGCGCGAGCAGCAGCACGCGAAATCCGGCGCTGCTGATATAACTGACGTTCGTAAAATCCATGATCACGACTTCGCCGCCTTCGCGGCAATTCTCAAGGTGCGGTTGCAGCGCGTTCTTGAAATCTTCGGCATTGTCGTGATCGATGCGACCGGACATTTTTACGATGCGTGCGTTACCGAAATTCTGGTGGTGTAGTTGCATTATTTTCCCAATACAATGTGGGTTGGCGGAAGATACGGGTTTGGTATCGCGTGGCCGTTCTGATTTTTGTTGTGGAACGCCGGAGAAAGCAAAATTGTGAAATCAATTCTGAATCAATTGCGCACCGGCGGCAAGCCTTTCAGGGAGAACGCTATGTTATTTTAACTACTTGTTTTTAAAGCATTTTATAGAATAGGTCGAGCGTGTGCAGCGCAGGCCAAAAACGCATCAACAGGATATTGCTTATGAAATTTTGTTTGCCCTCTCGCGCGGCGCTGTCAATGCTGATCACCATGACCGCCGCGAGCGTATGCGCGCAATCGTACCCGGCCAAACCCGTGCGCCTGATCGCGCCGTCGTCGCCCGGCAGCGGCGTCGATATCGTCGCGCGTTTCTATGCGCAAAAGCTCGCCACGCAGATCAAGCAGCAAGTCGTGGTGGAAAACCGCGCCGGCGCGGGTGCCAACATCGGCGCGGAGATCGCCGCGAAAGCGCCCGCCGACGGCTACACACTGTTTATGGGCACGCCCGCACACACCATCAACCCCAGCCTTTACCGGCGGCTCAACTACGACATCATTCGTGACTTTGTGCCCATCAGCCAGGTATCGAGCGGGCAATACGTAGTGGTCGTGCATCCGGCGCTGCCGGTAAAAACGCTGCCGCAATTGATTGCGCTTGCTAAAGCGCGGCCGGGCCAGCTTAACTATGGCTCCGCTGGTTCGGGCAATGCCACGCATCTGGCGGCGGAACTGTTTCGCGCGATGGCCGGCGTGAACATCGTGCATGTGCCGTACAAAGGCAGCGGCCCGGCGTTGATCGATCTGGTGGGCGGACAGATGCAGTTCATGTTTTCCAATCTCACCGCGGCACTCCCGCACATGAAATCCGCCAAGCTGCGCGCGCTGGCCGTCACCGGCGAAAAGCGCACACCCATCGTGCCGGATTTACCTACGGTGGCAGAAGCAGCACTCCCCGGCTACGCCGTCACCTCGTGGTATGGCCTGCTTGCGCCCGTGGGCACGCCGCAAGATATCGTGGCGAGGCTCAACACCGAAACCGGCAACGCCATGCGCGCGCCTGATATGAAAGAGCGCCTTGCCGCCGAAGGCGCGGATCCGATGGCGGGTTCAACCGCTGCGTTTGCTGCATTGCTGAAAGCCGAAATTGCAAAGTGGGCTACGGTGGTTAAGCAGGCGGGGATTACGCCGGAGTAGTTCAAGTGGAGTAGGTCAAGTGGAGTAGGTCAAGAACGGAAAGTGAGGCAATGGTGTCCGCAAACCGCAACACTTGGTAGACGTAGAGTTCGCAGCGCGCATGCGGAACGAGTCTGCCAGAACGTGACGAATCCGCCACTCCATTTCAAGCAAGCAATTTCACGCCCGCTTTTTTCGCGGCCTTCTGCAAATCCTCATCGAGCGTAGCGAGCGGTATGCCCAATCTTAAGGCCAGTTCAAGGTACGAGGCATCGTAAGCCGACAGCTTGTATCGCCGCGCCAGTTGCAGTGTGGCAGACAGTGCGTGCGCGAATGTGGCTGCATCCACTTCAATATCCACATCGTCCAGCATCTCAAGAAATGCCCCGCTGCGCGCTTCGGTCACCAGGGCTTTGGCTTCCGCTCTGGCAATGACGTTGGCCACCTCAAGCCCCCATGTCGCGGGCACCCGTGCGATATCCTGCTTTGTCGCATCAAGCACCTTGCTTGCGTAGGCCAATTCTTGCGGCTTGCCGTCACCAAAAAACCAGCGCAGGGTGACCGAGTTATCGAGGACGAAACTCACGCGCGGCCTTCCTCGATGAGTGCCTTGATGTTTACGCCGCGCACTGGGTCGGCCCGCATGAATGCCTTGAGTTTTTCTGCTGCCGCGATTTTGTCCTTCACCTTCGCGCCCATGCTAGGCACCAAATCCTCGATGGCGACGCCGCGATTGGTGATGGTGAAGCTTTGCCGGTTTTTACCTGCCGCAGCAATTCGGGGAGCTTTGTTTTCGCTTCATACGAACCGATTTCGATCTTCATGATTTTCTCAGCTAAGATGATTTTTATTAGACCAGTATATAGACTGGTCTAATTAGTTGCAATATTGAAGTTGCGGTAGGTTCGTGCTCAGTGGATTTGATATAACTATTTGTTTTTAAATGTTATTTGATGTCCAGTCGTGCATATGTTGCACGCAACTCCCCACGTATCTGCGCATGTCGCGAAGCCAGCCCCAGCGCACCCAACGCGCAACAGGTACCGGCAATAGTCAAAGTAGTAGCAACACCAATCACATCCGCCAACGCGCCGGCCATCAGCGCCCCAAACGGCGCCATGCCCATGAAGCTTGCGGTATAGAGGGCCATCACTCTTCCGCGTTTGTCGTCGTCGACTATGGTTTGCACGATCATGTTGACGGCTACCGAGGTGGCGAGGATGCC
>JANMXV010000131.1:0-7000 GCA_031381325.1 Betaproteobacteria bacterium
CGGTGCATACGGATGAAGTGTACTTCCGCGATACCGCGCACGGCTTTCTCGCCTGGGCCGTGGCGTCGCTTGCGACCGCGGCGCTGTTAACTTCGGTGATAGGGTCAATAGTCAGCGGTGGCGTTCAGGCTGGCGCCACGGTTGCTGGCGGTGTCGCCGCCACTGCAACGGCGGCTGCGGCGACGGCGGGGTCTGACATGGCAAAATCCGACGGCAACAGCGGGCCAATGGGCTACTTCCTGGATTCCCTGTTCCGCAAGGACATGAGTGCGGCGGCAACTCCTACTACGCTCATGGGTGGCAGCGCCATGCCAAGCGGGATGGCGGACCCATCCAATGCCAACTCATCGCCCGAAGTTGCGCGCATCTTTATGAACACCATTCGTACCAGCGCCCTGCCCGCAGAAGATGTTCGCTACGTCGGTCAGATAGTTGCGCAGCGCACCGGTCTGACTCAGCCAGAGGCAGAGAAGCGCGTGACTGATACTTATGCACGCGTACAAGCCAAGCTGCGTGATGCGGAAATCGCGGCAAAAGACGCGGCTGACAAAGTGCGCAAGGCGTCTGCCTATGTGGCGCTGTGGCTCTTCGTTTCACGACCTGAGCTTGCTTACCTCTGAATACGGTCGCAATATTTACGCCTGTAAGGGCTGCTTTACGCCTGTAAGGGCTGCGCATCAACAGCGATGCCGCTATGCCACTGGCCCTGCAGTTGCTACCCCAACCACGCCCTCAATCAGTCCAACGAGTGGATGGGTTTCATTGATGCAGGCGCGCAGGCGCGATTGGATCGCTACATCGGCTACTTTGAGCCGTATGCGACCAGTCACGACACGCTTGACCGCGACACCGCGGTGCAGGAAGAAGCACGCAACGTGGCGCGCGCGGTGGCGAAAGCCGTGGTCAAGTTGCGCGCGGGCCGTCTTCAAGCGGTGCAGCCGCGTTTGTCGCGTCCGCGGCCAAAGTGAAGGGCCGCATGGGCTCGGACGTAACCCAAAATGCCATGTTGCGTATTACCATCATCGCATGCGCATTGATTGTAGCGGTTACATTGGCCGCGGGTGTTGTTGCTTGCTCTTCATTGCTCGTTTTCAACACGTTGACGCCGACTGCTACGGTTATAGCAACCGCGAACAACCCGTCAGGCGTTTGCACGTGAACGAGCGTGTGGCGCGGTAAGTGTGCAGTAGGCGTAATCAGCAATATGCGGCAAACGCGAGAAATTATGAAGTGCTTGTTCGGCGCCCTTTTTGCGCTCGCCGGCGTCAATCATTTTATTCACACCGAATTCTATGTGAGTATCATGCCGCCGTATCTGCCGTGGCACACGGCGCTCGTTTACGTGAGCGGCGCAGCGGAGTTAATGCTTGGCGTGATGCTGTTCTTCCGGCGCGTGGAGCGATTTGCGGCATGGGGCATGATCGCGCTGATCATTGCGGTAACGCCGGCCAACATCCAGATGGCGATTCATGCGGAGCTCTACCCCGGCTACAGTCCGGCCTTGTTGTGGGCACGTCTGCCGCTTCAGGGCGTTTTGATCGCATGGGCGTTCTGGTTCACTCTTCCGCGCCGCAATGAAACGTAAAGCGAATCTGATCGCATGCCGGCGACGCCCGCTGTGTGTGCTAAGGTCTAATAGTGCATGTGCGAAACGCGATGGGAGTCTTGATGTTCGTCAATGGTCTGGGCACTGCAAATCCGCCGTACCGCTATAGCAAGGCGGAATGCTGGGAGGCTCTCCAGGCCTCTGATTGGTTCCTGAAACTGGACCGGCGCGCGCACATGATTACCGAAGCCGTGCTGACCAGGGACAATGGCATTTCATCCAGATCCCTGGCGGTCGCCTCGTTGAGCGACGTTTTCCATATCGATCCGGATATACTGCATAGCCGGTTCTTAGCCACTGCCCCCGTGCTCGGCGAGACCGCCGGCAAATCGGCGCTGCAAGAAGCGGGTATTGCCGCCAATGAAATCGACGCATTGGTCATCAGTACTTGCACGGGGTATCTTTGTCCGGGATTAAGCAGTTATGTCATCGAACGGCTGGGTCTGCGAACGGACGTGCTGGCGTTTGATCTGGTGGGACAGGGCTGTGCGGCTGCATTGCCGAAGTGGCGCCTGGCCAATGCTTTGTTATCTGACGGATCATGCCGCCATGTGTTGTCCATTTGCGTTGAAGTTTGCAGCGCCGCGATGTATTTGGATAATGATCCGGGGGTGTTGATCAGCGCATGCCTGTTTGGCGACGGCGCGGGGGCAGCGGTGTTGTCCAGGCATCCGCATCCGCGGCGCCGCAGCATCGAATGGAAGTCTTTCGCGTCACTGGTCAATCCGGCGCAACGCAACGCGCTTATGTTCGAATCCAGGCACGGCATGATGCGCAACATTCTGACCCGTTCGGTTCCCCGTCTGGCCGCAGAGCACGCAGAACAAGTGCTGCAATCGGTACTCGGCGCAGCCGGTCTGGAAGCCGGGGATATCAGCGCCTGGATCATGCATGCGGGCGGGCGGGACGTGCTGATCGCGTTGCAGAAACAATTAAAAATTACAGCCGAAGATCTACGCTACAGCACGGACATGCTGCGCTTGTACGGCAATATGAGCAGCGCCTTTGTCTACTTTGTACTTCAGGCCGCGCTCAAGGACAACGCCAAGCCCGGGTGGTGGTGGATGTCATCATTCGGCGCCGGATTCAGTTGCCATGGCGCGTTGCTCAAGGCGGCGTGATTTGGACGCGGCCGGGATGCGATTATGAACCTGACCTTGCCGCGGCGCGTGGAGCCGGAACTGCTCGACAGCCTCGACGCCGAGGACCCGCGCGCGCAACGCTCCAGAGACGATTTGCAGTGCCTGCACTGGGCGATGGCGACGCTCTCGATCGTGCAACGTGCGCTGGATTGCGGCACCGCGGAATTCAGTCCGCGCACGTTGCTGGAACTCGGCGCCGGCGACGGCTCGCTGATGTTGCGACTGGCGCAGGCGCGGGCCGGCCGCTGGCCGGACTTACGCGTTACCCTGTTGGACCGGCTGGCGCTGGTTGCGCCGCGGACACTCGACGGTTTGCGGCGCGCCGGCTGGAACCCTCGCGCCGTGGCCATGGATGTGTTCGACTGGATGGCAAAACCCGAGGACACCCGCTGGGATGTGGTGTTTGCCAATCTGTTCATGCATCACTTTTCATCGCTCGAGCTGGGGCGCCTGCTGGGGGCCATCGCGGCGCGAACTCGCGTGTTCCTTTGCTGCGAACCCAGGCGATCCGCGCTGCCGCTTGCTGCCAGCCATTTGCTCGGCGTGCTGGGCGCCGGGCCCGTCACGCGGCACGATGCGGTGTCCAGCGTACACGCGGGATTTCGGGCGCATGAGTTGTCGGACCTGTGGCCCGATCCGCAGCACTGGATTTTGACCGAATATCCGGCGCGCCTGTTTAGCCACTGCTTCCTTGCCATCCGTAAAGAACGGTAGATGAAAGCCGGCTACGATGCAGTCGTTGTGGGCGGCGGCCCATCCGGCGCTACGGCCGCCATACTTTTGGCGCAGGCGGGATGGCGGGTCGCCGTCATTGAGAAGGCGCAATTCCCGCGGCGCAAGGTTTGTGGAGAATTCATATCAGCAACGACGTGGCCGCTGTTGCAGCAGTTAGGCGTTGCAACCCCGTTGCTGTCAATCGCCGGACCGGTAGTGCGTCGTGTCGGCGTTTACGCCCACGATGCGATGATCACCGCGCAACTGCCTTCGCCGGCACAAAGCGGGGCAGACGGTGGCCGCGCGCTCGGTCGCGAGCACCTCGATACCCTGCTGCTGCGGCGCGCTGCCGCTGCGGGCGCGGCAGTGTGGCATCCTTGCGTGCTGTCGGCGTTTGTTGCGTGCGACGGCGGTTATCAATGCACCATCGTCGACAGGCGCACGCGGCAGCAGCACGTATTGCATTCGCGGCTGATCATCGCCGCGCATGGCTCCTGGGAGTCCGGCGTGTTGCCGACGCAGAACTTGCGGCGGCTGCCACGGGTCTCGGACCTGTTCGGCTTCAAGGCCCATTTTCACAACAGCGCACTGCCTCTGAGCCTGATGCCGCTACTCGCATTCCCCGGCGGCTATGGCGGAATGGTGCATACCGACGGCGGTCGCGTCAGCCTGTCGTGCTGTATACGCCGCGACCAGCTCGATCGATGCCGGCAACAGCGACCGCAGCTGACCGCCGGCGCCGCAGTCCTTGCGCATATCGAATCGTCGTGCATGGGTGTTGCCGTGGCACTGTCTTCGGCAACGGTGGACGGCGCATGGCTGTCTTCGGGGCCGTTGCGCACGGGCATTCGCAGCTTCGGTCGCGATGGTATTTTCACGGTTGGTAATGCCGCCGCTGAAGCGCACCCGATTGTCGCCGAAGGCATCAGCATGGCCATTCAATCCGCGACGCTGTTGTGCGGGCACTTGATTGCACGGCTGGAAATGCGTAGCGATCTATCCCCTTCAGACCAGGCGTTCGACGCCATCCGGCGTGACTATGCAAGGGCATGGCGGCGGAATTTTTCGGGGCGCTTGTACATCGCTGCCCTGTTCGCACACCTGTTCATGCGGCCCGTTTCCGCGCGCATCGTGACCCGGCTGCTGGCGTACTGCCCGCAACTTCTGACTGCGGGCGCACGCTGGAGCGGCAAAGCCGCGCCGTTGCGAGCCCGGTGTGAGTTCGACGTGGCCCGGTCATGATGAGGGTGACAACTCTGATTAGCGGTCCGACTGGAGACCATGAACGGCAGCGCCATCGTAAGAGCCGAAGATCTGCTGCACGCACTTGAGCGCCAATCCGCGACTCACGTGGGTTATCTGCCGCCCAGCAATATACTTCGAAAGATAACGGGACCATAAAAATTTTGCGTCTGGCGCGACCGCAAGCGCGTGTCGCGCTGCCGATTCTTGTCCGACAGCGACTGGATGAGGCCGTCCACTCCGCCTTCGCGGATCTCGCCGGCAAAAGTCTCACGATAGGTCGTGATCAGGCTTACGCCCTCGATCTTGATGTCATAGACTTTCCATCCCGCCGCCGTCTGTTGCATGTCGTAGTCAATAGTCAGCGGCGCCATCCCTGGTTGTTTGATCATTGATTTGACCGTGACCTCGTTCTCGCCGGACGCCGCCGCGCGTATCCGCTTGAATTCGATTGGCTGATCACGGTAACTCGACAGCGCAGTGGAATAAGTGCGTACCAGCAACGTCTTGAACTCCGCGGTGAGCGCCTGCTGCTGCTCGGGTGTAGCGAGGCGCCAGTTGCGCGACATCGCGATCTGCGTCATATGCGTGAAGTCGAAGAGCGGCAGTGTGCTGGTTTCGACCCGGGCGGCGACCTTCGCCGAAGCACCCGGCTGAATGTCCTCGTCCTGCCGGATGATAGCGATCACCTCCAGAGTGACCGTCTTCAGCAGTACGTCCGGCGCGACGTCGTGGGCGAGAAGGAACGGCGCAGTAAGCGCCGATATCAGCAGCAGCGCGGACTTGAAAAAGACCTTTTGCAGATTGTTGCGCCTGCTGCTGAATGCCGTCATACCCGCGCCTTTGTCCTTCCCGTCCTGGTCAATAGTGCTGCGACTGCAGAGAGTTGCGGCCCCAGTTGCGATCCATCAAGGCCATTCATCATTCGTTTGATTATGGCCCTGCCTGCGGAATGCGCTGTGCGGTGGCGCACGCAAGCGAAAAAAATCATGCGCCCCGGAACTGAAGTTCAAGAGAGCAAATGGGGCGAAAGCGAAGCGAGCGGGGTATCCGATGGGCAGCAAGAATGCGTGATCCTGCGGCGGCAATCAGCGGCTGACTTTGAGCTTCCGGTACACCTGATTCATTTCCGCGCTGCGATCGGTATCCTTTTGGCCGCGTTTGAGGTCGGCAGCCGCATTCTGAATAACCTGCCTCGGTTCGCTGGTCTGGCTAGCCGCCGATTCGTCCCGTTCGTGGGGCAATTTGGGCACGGGCTCCTTCAAGATGCTGAGTGAGACCTTGGCGTTTCGCCGGCGCGTGGCAGCTTTGTTTGCCGCGGGTTTGAAATTACGTTCGGCCATTTCTTATCCTTTCTGGAATCATTCAATTGCATGTGTTGTTGCGCGGTTGGATTCCGAGTCGAGCGCGGAAATTTCACCCGCGTCAATTGTCCTTCCGAAGTTCATCGGCATGCCGCGGGTAGGGCGCGGCATGTCCTTGATCAAGAGGCTCGCCGGCTAACTTGCTTGCAAATCCATGATTGACGTCACGATGATGCGCTTCGTCCGCGCGCACAACCAGCACCACGTCGCGCAGCGTCGCGTCCGCCGGCAACTTCCAATAATGCTTGGCGACCGCAGGAGCCGCAACGTTCGGCGAGCGGCCTTCATCGATTTCCTCGAGGTACAGCGTATAGCTGAGCACCGCCTCTTCCTCAAAATAGCCCACGACGCGGTGTGCCGTGCGCGACGAAAGCAGATACAGAAGGAAGAACGCTACATAGAAAATCCACTGCGCGAGCAGCACCACCCACCGTTCAAAAACCGTGGGCTTTGCGATCTCGATAAATGTCATCAGGTGCATCCGCTCATTCTCCGCTTCTTCCATCAGCGTGCGTATCCAACCTTCATCGTCGACCATGCGGCGCAGGCATTGCAGGTGGGTGACGGTCGCGCCAACCATGCCGGGAACGGCAGCGATCGTTTCGAGAACGATCGCCCGGTGACCGTAGCGCTTGGCAAAGAAAGTATCGGCGCCATATCGAAGCGCCCGGGTGAAGGCGAGCGCAAAGCGGTCTGATAATCCGCTCGGGGCGTGATGTACGGCTAGCATCGAACTCAGCGCCGGGCCGTCACGCGCCAGATCACGTTGCCTACATCGTCGGCCACCAGCAATGCGCCGTGCTTGTCGACTGCGACGCCGACTGGCCGGCCGAACGCATTACCTTCATTGCTGAGGAACCCGGTCAGTACATCGACGGGCATGCCGCCGCTGGGATTGCCGCGCTCAAACGGCACAAAAACCACCTTGTAGC
>JANMXV010000134.1:0-1354 GCA_031381325.1 Betaproteobacteria bacterium
CGGCTTTTGTGGCGCAAAAATTATTTAAGGACCCGCTGGACGACTTGATTGCATTTCGCTACATCATTAGCGGCAGTTGGGTGGATCCGCTGGTAACGAAAATCGTGCCGCCTGCGGTGCCTGCGCGCAGTACCGATTGACATTGCGCCATGAGGAAAGCCGTATGAGCATCACCCAAACTTCGCCGATGTCACCTAGGTCACGCATAGCCGCCCTGCAAATGGTGTCCGGCCCGACGGTGGCCGCGAATCTTGAAACAGCCGCTCGCCTGATTGCAGCGGCGGCGGCGCGCGGGGCGCAACTGCTGGCGCTGCCCGAATATTTCGGCATTCTCGGCATGAAAGATACCGATAAAGTGGCGGTGCGTGAAGCACCGGGTGATGGCCCGATACAGGCGTTTTTATCCAACGCCGCGCGCCAGCATGGGGTGTGGATTGTGGGTGGCTCGGTGCCGCTCGCATCAGCGGACCCCGGCAAAGTGCGCAATAGCAGTCTGGTCTACGACGCTACGGGTGAGCAGGTCGCGCGCTACGATAAAATTCACTTGTTCGGTTTTCAGATGGGCGAAGAGCGTTATCATGAGGCCGCAACCATCGAGCCGGGCGACACGCCGGTGACTGTGGCTACGCCGTTTGGCCGTCTTGGTTTGTCGATTTGTTACGACCTGCGGTTTCCGGAGTTGTATCGCGCGATGCAGGATGTGGATATTATTCTGGTGCCCTCGGCATTTACCGAAACTACAGGACGCGCGCATTGGGAGACGTTGTTGCGTGCGCGTGCCATTGAAAATCTGGCGTACGTGCTGGCGCCCGCACAAGGCGGACGTCACGCCAATGGACGCGAGACGCACGGCGATTCGATGATCATCGATCCGTGGGGTGTGGTGCTGGATCGTTTGCCACGTGGCGCGGGTGTGGTGATTGCGGATGTGAATCTTGAACGCATGCACGAACTACGCCGCAGTTTGCCGGCGTTAACTCACAGAACCATAGCGTAAAAACTAGTAACTAATTGTTTTTAAAGGATATTTTGTGTCAATACCTGTTGAAGTTCGCACCACCGATCCGACCCTGAATTTCGCCACCGCGTACGACACGCTGCTGGCGCCCTACGCGCTTAACGACGCCAAGCTCTCCACCGTATTTGGCCAGATCATGCAGCATAAGGTCGATTACGCTGATCTGTATTTTCAGTACAGCCGCAGCGAGTCGTGGGCGCTTGAAGAGGGCATCGTCAAGTCGGGCAGCTTCAGCATCGATCAGGGTGTGGGCGTGCGCGCCGTGAGCGGTGAAAAAACTGCGTTTGCCTATTCTGACGATATCAGTTTTGACGCCCTCGCGGCGGCAGCGCAAGC
>JANMXV010000175.1:0-4291 GCA_031381325.1 Betaproteobacteria bacterium
ACATCGTACCGCAATATCTCAGGAAGTACAAGCTATTACATGGCTACATATTGCAACGGGATTCGCGCCACGTTTGCGCGATTCTCCCTCGTGAAACCGCAGCGAAAACGTGTTCCCTGACGGTGGAACTTCAGTCTAAAGAGCGCGAAGCCTGCCAATCTTCCCATCGAACAGCCGACCAAGTTTGAACTGGTGCTCAACCTGAAAACCGCAAAGGCGCTCGGCATCACGATTCCGCCGTCGGTGCTGGTGCGTGCGAACAGGGTGATTGAATGAATCCGGGCCTAGACGCCGGCTTTCTTGAGTATCAATTCAAGCGCGCGCACGGGCGTTACGACGGTTATGCCGCGTATGGTCGTATCGTACAGGTGGCCAAAATCGGCGCGGTCCCCGGTGACGAGCAATTCAGCTTTTGCCTGAAGCGCTGCCGCGAGTATGGGCGCGTCTTTGTCTGGCAGACAGGTCGAGCGCGCCCAAAGCACTTCCGCAGACGTCGCTTCCCGGCAGATCGTGATGTGCGCGATCAGTTGCTCAAGATCAGCGGTTTGCGCGGGATACTTGCGTGCGATATTGCGCCGCGCTTCGTCCAGCGCAAAGGGCGAGGCCAGCAGTTCGCATACGCCCGCTTCGGCGAGACTGAAGAAGCCACGCAGCCCGCTGCTGGTGTTGAGTGCAGCGCTGAACAGGACGTTTGCGTCAAGAAAAATGCGCATTCAGCGCGGCTACTTGCGACGTTTTCCTGCGAGCTGTTCAACACGGGATGTCAATTTTTCGGGAATCGCGTTTTCTCGTTCAAACTCGGCAACGCGCGCATCGCTATACTGTTCGATGGGATACACGGCAGCCGGACGCAAGATCACCGCGCCATCATCGGTGGTATCGACGAGCAGCGTTGCCGAGCCTTCCAACCCCAGCTTGCGCAAAATCGCCGAAGGCAGCGAGACCTGTCCTTTCTTCCCCAGCTTGATGACTTCCATGACCTTCTCCAGATTCCGGAAATCCGGATTGTTGCATGTCTGGTAAGTCGTGCCAATGCTTGCCAGTATAGTTATTAAATTATAAATAAAAACAAATACTTAGGAAATAATAGCCAGCGCCGGAAATTGCTTGCGGCGCTGGGTTCAGGCGCGCTTGCAGCGCCGCTAATCTCTTTCGCTCAGCAACAGGGCAAAGTCTGGCGCATCGGCATGCTTGAAACGACATCCATGACGCAGAACGCCGCCAATCTCGACGCTTTCCGGCAAGGGTTACGTGCGCTTGGCTATGCCGAGGGGCAAAACTTTGTTATCGAATATCGCTCGGCCGATGGCCGCGCCGAGCGGTTTCCGGATCTGGCGTCGGAGCTGGTTCGTTTGAAGGTTGATCTGTTCGTGGCGCGCGGAACGCCCGCGACGCAATCGGCGATCAAGGCGTCGGGGGCCATTCCTGTCGTCACGACGGCGGTTGGTGATCCGTTTGTGCTCGTCAAAAGTCTCTCTCGGCCGGGTGGCATTTTCACGGGGCTGACTTCCATTACGTCCGAGTTACAGGCGAAGCGGGTCGAGATTCTCAAAGAAACAATTCCGGGAATGACGCGGATCGCCGTCATGTTGAACATGAGCAATCCTGCACAGCCGCAGGAGTGGAAAGAGATGGAAGCGGCGGCGCGATCCCTCGGCATTCAACCGCTCCTGCTTGACGTGCGCAAACCCGATGATATCGGGCCTGCGTTCGATGCCGCAATCAGGCAACGCGCCAACGCGCTCGCGGTGGGGCAGGAAACGCTCATACAGGCGAATGGAAAACTGATTGCTGAATATGCCGCCAAACATCGGCTGCCAACCATTTATTCCGCTAGTGATTATGTCGACGCGGGCGGGCTCATCAGCTACGGCGTAAGCTACCCGGATCTATATCGCCGCGCGGCAACCTACACAGACAAGATTTTCAAGGGCGCCAGCCGGGCGATATTCCGATAGAGCGGCCGATCAGATTTGAGGTGGCAATCAACATGAAATCTGCCAAGGCGCTTGGCATCAAGTTTCCGCCAACGGTGCTTGTGCGCGCGGATAAGGTAATTGAGTGATACCGTCAGACGGGAACCCAGTTTTCCACGCGCAGGCCATGTACTCTGGAGAACTCGCGCGTGTTGTTGGTAACCAGAGTCAGATCAAGACACAACGCATGAGCGGCGATCATGGTATCCAGCGGTCCGATCGGTTGACCTTCCGTTTCAAGGCGTGCGCGCACCGCGCCATAGCGATCCGCCGCGCGTTCCTCGAACGGCACGACGTTAAGCGCGCCCAGCAACCGGCGCAATGCGGATCGGTTGATATCGCGCTGCACGCTTTTTTCAATGCCGTAGCGCAACTCGGCCAATGTGACGGAGGACACCACCATGTCGCGCGAGTCTTCTTGCCGGAAACGTTCGATGACCGCTTGATGGCGCGGGCGTGCGTTGAGCACATACACCACGGTGTTGGTGTCCAGCATATAGCGCATCACTGCGCCTATGCCGTCCAATCGCGCGGGTCGGCAGTGACAGGCTGCGCGCGTTCAATACCAAAGCCTCCTGGTACGGCAGCCAGCGCATCGGCAAGCGCGTCACCGAGGTTGCGCTGTTGCGGCTTCAGGTACGCGGCTAGCGCTTCGTGTATTAACGCGGTGCGGGTCTTATGCTGCCGCTTGCATTCGCGCTCCAGCACTTTAGAGAGTTCGGGTCTCAGCCGCACGGAAATCGTCATGGCCTTCTCTTTTACAAAACAAAGTTTGTCTTACAAGTGTATCACGGCGACTGCTGCGTCCGGTTTTACTCCACCGCTTGTTTCCTATAGTGAAAAGGTAAAATTATGAATAAAAACAAATACTTATATAATTATGATCAGCGCCGGAAATTACTTGCAGCAGGGGCAACGTGGTTGACCCTCGCGTGCGCGGGCGCGGTACGCGCGCAAACGAGGGACTCCGTTCAGAAAAAGGTTGGGATACTGTCTGAAACGCCATCGGCTGGTTTTCAGGACAACGCTAAGCTATTCTTTGCTGGAATGCAGGAGTTGGGCTGGGTGGAAGGCCGCAATCTCATCTATGACCACGCGTACGCAGAAGGTGATCTGGCGCGCTTGCCCGACCTTGCCAAGACGCTGGTGACGCGACAGCCAGATGTGATTTTTGCACGGACTACCCAAGCTGCACTTGCGGCTGCGGCCGCTACGCGCACGATCCCTATTGTTTTCGTTGGTAAGCGAAGCAGGCCGAGTATGTGGATGACATCCACAGTTCGGGCAGGCATCTGCTTTCGCTGATTAACGACATTCTCGATTTGTCAAAGATCGAAGCGGGGCGCATGGAGCTGGATATGGCGAATTTCCATCTGCCGTCGGCTATCGACAATGCGCTGACGCTGGTGCGCGAGCGCGCCATGCGCCACGGTATCGAACTGGCATCCGACGTTGACGCAGACCTGGGCGAATTTGTCGCCGACGAGCGCAAGTTCAAGCAAATAATGCTGAACCTGCTGTCGAACTCGGTAAAATTCACACCCGAAGGCGGCAGGATCGAAGTACGCGCACGGCGTCTTGAAGGCATGGCGGAGATTGCGGTCAGTGATACCGGCATCGGCATCGCGGAAAAAGATCAGGCGGCAGTGTTCGAGGAATTTCGTCAGGTGGGCACGGATTACACCAAGAAGGCAGAAGGTACCGGGCTGGGGCTGTCGCTGACCAAGCGCTTTGTGGAATTGCACGGTGGCACGCTGCGGCTTGAAAGTGAATTGGGCAAAGGTTCAACGTTTATCTTTACCTTGCCCGATAAGCGGCTTGTGACAGTGTGAAATAGCGGTGCCCTCTCTTGCGCAAGCGGGGAGGGAAATTGTAGCCCGGAAGGAGCGCAGCGTATTCCGGGGGGCGACGTTTGCGCTACGCAATGCTTTTACGTTTGCAAGGATGTTTGTATCAGTGAATATGGTGGTGGTGATATTGAGTCATTCCTGGATGCTATCCCGGAATACGCTACGCTCCTTCCGGGCGGTTGCTGGTGGTGGCGTGATGCGGCCAATAACGGAGTAGAAGATGGCAAACGAGCTGGTGCTGATCGTCGAAGACAACGAAAAAAACCGCAAGCTGGCGCGCGACGTGCTGCAATTCCACGGTTATCAAATTCTGGAAACGGAAACCGCCGAAGAAGGCATCAAGCTCGCGCGCGAGCGGCATCCTGATTTGATTCTGATGGATTTTCATTTGCCGGGCATGAATGGCATTGAAGCGCTCGGCCATTTGCGCGCGGACGCTTCCACCAAGGACATTCCGGTGATTGC
>JANMXV010000194.1:0-1032 GCA_031381325.1 Betaproteobacteria bacterium
CGAAGCACGCCTGCGCTGGATGCTTGCCGGTACGCGGCGCAACCCGGATGAAGTCGTCGGCGTGATTCCGCCTGCCGGCGAGAGCGCTACCGTGCGCGATGTCGCACTGCACGCGCTGATGGCCGGTTGCAAGCCGGAATATCTGCCGGTGGTGCTGGGCGCGTTGCCGATTATTCTGCGCGATGAATTCAACATGGGCGGCGTGCAATGCACCATGCACGGCGTGGCGCCGCTGATGATCGTTAATGGGCCGTATGCGCAGAAGATTGGAATACACGGCGGCAACGGTTGCTTTGGCCCCGGCTTTCGCGCCAACGCCAGCATCGGGCGCGCATTGCGGCTGATACTGATGAACCTCGGTGGCGGCCTTGCGGGCCTGGCATCCGCAACAGTGTTTGGTTCGCCGCTACGCTATACCGCCTGCCTGACCGAAAATGTCGCCTTGAGTCCATGGGAAACTATAGCAAAATCAAATAGTTACCACGAGGACGCCAATGTGATCACTTGCGCCATGGTGGATAGCCCGCGCCTGCATTTCGATGATGTGAGCACCGAGCCGCAGCGTTTGCTGCGCGGCATTGGTGACGCGATGACGTCCAACGGTTCATGGAACATGTGGTTCAGTTCCGATGTAGTGGTGGCGATGGGGCCGCAGCATGCGCGGCTGTGCGCTGCTGCCGGCATGAGCCGCGCTGATGTGCAACGACGCTTGTGGGAAGTCGCTGAACGCAAGCAGGGCAATCTCAAACGCGGCGGCAATTGGCGCGCGGAACGCGCGCAAGCACTGGGTATTGATCCCGAAGATGACGAAGCGGCATTCAAAGCAGTGAAAGACCCGGCGCGCGTGCATCTCATTGTTGCGGGCGGGCTGGGGCCGGTGACGGCGGTGTGCCACGGCTGGAATGATTCCAGCCGCGCGGTGCATGGCACATTCGACGTATAAACTTTAATTCAGGAAACCAACGTGACCATACGCATCATCGATCCCAGCGCCGGGGGCAGCAGCGCGAAAATCCTGCTTGCACCGCGCCC
>JANMXV010000244.1:0-9418 GCA_031381325.1 Betaproteobacteria bacterium
GCGCGCGATTCAGCATAATCGGATGTTCGCGGATCACCTCTTCGAGGATGTCCCACACGATGGCTTCTTCCGACTCAACCATGCGCTTGGCGGCCTTGATGGTCGTCGCCAGACCCATCACTTCGAGCCGGTTGAAGATGAACGGCTTGAACAGTTCGAGCGCCATTTTCTTTGGCAGTCCGCACTGATGCAGACGGAGCTGCGGCCCCACCACAATCACCGAACGGCCCGAGTAGTCCACGCGCTTGCCCAGCAAGTTTTGACGGAAACGACCGCCCTTGCCTTTAATCATGTCGGCCAGCGATTTCAGCGGACGCTTGTTGGCGCCGGTCATCGCTTTACCTCGGCGACCGTTGTCGAGCAGCGAATCCACTGCTTCCTGCAGCATGCGCTTCTCGTTGCGCACGATGATTTCCGGCGCTTTGAGTTCGAGCAGGCGTTTCAAACGATTGTTGCGGTTGATTACGCGGCGATACAAGTCGTTCAGGTCAGAGGTCGCAAATCGACCGCCATCCAGCGGCACCAGCGGACGCAGTTCCGGCGGCAGCACCGGCAACACTTCCATCACCATCCAGTCGGGCTTGATGCCAGACTTGTTGAACGCATCCAGTACTTTCAAGCGCTTGGCAATTTTCTTGATTTTGGTATCGGAACTGGTCGCGGCCAAATCCGTGCGCAGTGTCTCGATTTCACGCTTGAGTTCGAGGCTGCGCAGCAGTTCGCGCACGCCTTCAGCACCCATGCACGCGGAAAAATCGTCGCCGAATTCTTCGACCTTGGCGAGATAGTCGTCTTCGGTCAGCAACTGACAGCGCTTCAAGGGCGTCATACCGGGATCAGTGACCACGTAGGCTTCGAAATACAACACGCGTTCGATATCGCGCAGCGTCATATCGAGCACCATGCCCAGACGCGACGGCAGTGATTTCAGGAACCAGATGTGCGCAACGGGGCTTGCCAGCTCAATGTGGCCCATGCGCTCGCGGCGCACTTTGGACAGCGTGACTTCGACGCCGCACTTTTCGCAGATCACGCCACGATGCTTCAGGCGTTTGTACTTGCCGCAGAGACACTCGTAGTCTTTCACCGGCCCGAAAATCTTGGCGCAAAACAAGCCATCACGTTCCGGCTTGAAAGTACGGTAGTTGATGGTCTCGGGCTTCTTGACCTCACCGTACGACCACGAACGGATTTTCTCCGGCGACGCGAGGCCAATCTTGATCGCGTCGAACTCTTCTTCATGCGAGACCTGCTTGAACAAATCCAGTAATGCTTTCATCCGTGACTCCTGTCGAGTTCAGATTATCCTGCAAAAACAACAACTTGCGTTACTACATTACGCACCCAACCCCTAATAGCGCTTATGATCCAGATCGATATCAATCGCCAGCGAGCGGATTTCCTTCACCAGCACGTTGAACGATTCGGGCATGCCTGCCTCGATCTTGTGCTCGCCCTTGACGATGGATTCGTAGACCTTGCGCCGGCCTTCGGTGTCGTCCGATTTGACGGTGAGCATTTCCTGCAACACGTAAGCTGCGCCGTAGGCTTCGAGCGCCCACACTTCCATCTCGCCGAAACGCTGACCGCCGAATTGCGCCTTGCCCCCCAGCGGCTGCTGGGTCACCAGGCTGTACGGCCCGGTGGAACGCGCGTGCATCTTGTCATCGACCAAGTGGTGAAGTTTCAGCATGTGCATGTACCCCACCGTCACCGGACGCTCGAACGCTTCGCCGGAGCGGCCGTCGTGCAGCGTCACCTGCGTTTTGCTCGGCGTGAAGCCGATGCGTTTAGCGCTTAAGTCGTCGCTCGGATACGCCAGATCCAGCATCTGGCGAATTTCGGCTTCGGTGGCGCCGTCAAACACCGGTGTGGCGAACGGCACGCCCGCGCGCAGATTGCCCGCGAGTTCTTTGATCTCGTCGTCAGTGAGGCTATCGAGATCTTCGGCTTTTCCACTGGTGTTATAGACCTTGCCCAGCAGCGCGCGAATATCCGCCACCGCCGCCTGCTTGCGCAGCATTTCGCCGATGCGGATGCCCAAGCCCTTGGCAGCCCAGCCCAAATGGGTTTCAAGAATCTGCCCGACGTTCATGCGCGACGGCACGCCCAGCGGGTTCAACACGATATCCACCGTGGTGCCGTCGGCCATGTACGGCATGTCTTCCACCGGCGTAATCTTGGACACCACGCCTTTGTTGCCGTGCCGCCCCGCCATCTTGTCGCCCGGTTGCAAGCGGCGTTTGACGGCCAGATACACCTTGACCATTTTTTGCACGCCCGGGGGCAATTCGTCGCCGCTGGTGAGCTTTTTCTTTTTCTCTTCGAACGCCTTGTCGAACAGCACCGTGGTCTGCTTGATGCTTTCCTGCAACTGCTCGACTTGCTGCGCGGCATCTTCGTTGGTCAGACGCACGTCAAACCAGTGATGGCGGTCGATGTCCTGCAAATAGGCCTTGGTGACTTTGGAACCCTTGGCGAGCTTTTTGGGACCGCCATTGGCTGTTTTGCCGGTCAGCAAGCGTTCCAGACGTTCGAACGCATCGTTTTCGACGATACGGAATTGATCCGCGAGATCCTGCTTGTAGCGCTTCAATTCGTCGTCGATGATCTGTTGCGCACGCTTGTCACGCTCGATGCCTTCACGCGTGAACACCTGCACGTCGATCACCGTACCGGCCATGCCGGATGAAACGCGCAAGCTGGTGTCCTTAACGTCGGAGGCTTTTTCACCGAAGATCGCGCGTAGCAGTTTTTCTTCCGGCGTGAGCTGGGTTTCGCCCTTGGGCGTTACTTTGCCTACCAGCACCGCGCCGGCTTCAACTTCGGCGCCGATATAAATAATGCCTGACTCATCCAGACTGCCAAGCTGGCTTTCGGAAAGATTCGAAATATCACGCGTAATTTCTTCCGGCCCGAGTTTGGTATCGCGCGCAACCACCGACAGCTCTTCGATGTGTATCGAGGTGAAGCGGTCATCGGCCACCACGCGCTCGGAAATCAGGATCGAGTCTTCAAAGTTGTAACCGTTCCAGGGCATGAATGCGACCAGCATGTTTTGTCCCAGGGCCAGTTCGCCCTTGTCGGTCGAAGCGCCGTCGGCCACCACGTCGCGTTTGGCGATGCGGTCGCCCACTTTCACCAGCGGGCGCTGATTGATATTGGTGTTCTGGTTGGAACGCTGATACTTGACCAGATTGTAAATGTCCACGCCGACCTCGCCTGCCGAGGTTTCGTCGTCGTTCACCCGCACCACGATACGGGCGGCATCCACGTAATCGACGATGCCGCCACGGCGCGCCTGCACCGCGGTGCCGGAATCCACCGCAACCGTGCGCTCAAGCCCGGTGCCCACCAGCGGCTTTTCCGCACGCAAGCACGGCACCGCCTGGCGTTGCATGTTGGAGCCCATCAACGCGCGGTTGGCGTCGTCGTGTTCCAGGAACGGAATCAGCGATGCCGCGACCGACACCGCTTGCGCCGGCGCCACGTCCATGTATTCGATACGATCCGGCGTCGCCAGAGTGAATTCGTTGCGATTGCGCGAAGACACCAGCTCGTCGGTAAAGCGGCCGTCCTTGCTCAGTTCGGCATTCGCCTGAGCGATCATATAACGGCCTTCTTCAATCGCCGACAGATAATCGATCTGGTGGGTTACCTTGCCGTCGATCACCTTGCGATACGGTGTTTCGAGAAAACCATAGTCATTGGTACGCGCATACAGCGCCAGCGAGTTGATCAGGCCGATGTTCGGGCCTTCGGGTGTTTCAATCGGGCACACGCGGCCGTAATGGGTCGGATGCACGTCGCGCACCTCGAAGCCCGCGCGTTCGCGCGTCAAACCGCCCGGCCCCAATGCGGAAACGCGGCGCTTGTGGGTGATCTCCGACAGCGGATTGGTTTGATCCATGAACTGCGACAACTGGCTGGAGCCGAAAAATTCGCGCACCGCTGCCGACACCGGCTTGGCGTTGATTAAATCATGCGGCATCAGATTGTCGGATTCCGCCTGCGATAGACGCTCTTTGACCGCGCGCTCTACCCGTACCAACCCGGCACGAAACTGGTTTTCCGCCAGTTCACCCACCGAACGCACACGGCGATTGCCGAGGTGATCGATGTCGTCGATTTCGCCCTTGCCGTTACGCAACTCGACCAGAATCTTGATCGCCGCCACGATGTCTTCGGGCGACAAGGTGGTCGCGCCGGTCAATTCGGCACGGCCCATGCGGCGGTTGAATTTCATACGGCCCACGACCGACAAGTCGTAGCGATCTTCCGAGAAAAACAGTGAATTAAACAAAGACTTGACGGCCTCCTCGGTGGGCGGTTCGCCGGGGCGCATCATGCGGTAAATTGCAACTTGCGCGGCCACCTGATCGGTGGTCTCGTCGATGCGCAGTGTGGTTGAAATATACGGGCCCTGATCCAAATCGTTGGTATAAATAGTCTGCACGCTTTTGACGTTCGCCTCGCGCAATTTGGCCAGCACCTCGTCGGTGATCTCTTCGTTGGCGTTGGCGATCACTTCGCCGCTGCCGGTATCGATGACGTTGGTCGCCAGCGCGCGGCCGATGAAGAAATCCTCGGGCACGATCATTTGCTTCAGGCCGGATTGCTCCAGTTCGCGCACGTGACGCACGGTGATGCGCTTGTCCTTGGCGACGATAACCTTGCCGCCCTTGGTGGCGATGTCAAAGCGCGCGGTTTCGCCGCGCATGCGCTCCGCGACCAGTTCGAATTCGATAGTGTCCTTGGAAATATGGAACGTATCAAAGAGGAAGAATTCCTTGAGGATTTGCTCCGGCGTGTAACCCAGCGCCTTCAACAAAATCGTCACCGGCATCTTGCGGCGGCGATCCACGCGGAAATACAGATAATCTTTCGCGTCGTACTCGAAGTCGAGCCACGAGCCGCGGTACGGAATCACGCGCGCGGAAAACAGCAGCTTGCCCGAGGAATGCGTCTTGCCGCGGTCGTGCTCGAAGAACACGCCGGGTGAACGGTGCAACTGCGACACGATCACACGCTCGGTGCCGTTAATGACGAAAGAGCCGGTGGTCGTCATCAGCGGAATTTCGCCCATGTAAACTTCCTGCTCCTTGACCTCCTTGATCGAAGGCTTGGCGGCCTCTTTGTCCATGATGATGAGCTTCACCTTGGCGCGCAGCGGCGCTGCGAAGGTAAGGCCGCGCTGCTGACATTCTTTTACGTCAAATGGCGGCATGCCCAACATGAAACTGACGTATTCCAGACGCGCGTTTTTGGAATGGCTCTCGATTGGAAAAATCGATTTGAACGCCGCTTGCAACCCTTCAAGCTTGCGCGCTTCGGGTGCGGTATGCTCCTGCAGAAACGCCGCGAACGACGCAATTTGCGTCGCCAGCAGATACGGTACGGGCAGCACATTGTCGCGCTTCGCGAAACTCTTGCGGATACGCTTTTTCTCGGTAAAGGAGTAGGCCATGGTGACTCCGGGAGAGAGGAGAGTTAACGAACAAATATCGAACAAATATCGAACAAAAGGTTGACGCGGCCAGCGGTCACCCGCCAGCCGCATCGCTACATCTTGCTTACTTCAGTTCGGCTTTAGCGCCCGCAGCCAACAAGTCTTTGAGGACTTTTTCGGCATCGGCTTTCGGTATGCCTTCTTTCACGGCCTTCGGTGCGCCGTCTACCAGGTCTTTGGCTTCTTTCAAGCCCAGGCCCGTCGCCGCACGCACGACTTTAATCACTTCTACTTTCTTCTCACCCGCACCCAGCAGCATGACCGAGAATTCAGTCTTCTCTTCGGCGACGGCAGCAGCGCCCCCAGCGGCCGGCGCTGCCACAGCCACCGCGGCAGCGGCGGAAACGCCGAACTTCTCTTCCATGCGCTTGATGCACTCGGACAATTCCAGCACGGTCATGCCGGATACTTTTTCAATCACTTCATCGATTACTGCGCTCATCTCGTTCTCCTGAATTTACGTATCGTAACTATTTGAAGATAAATAACTATTTAAGCAGCTTGCTTGGCTTTTTGATCGTGTACCGCAGCCATCACGCGCACAAATTTGCCCGGCACTTCGTTCAGTGTCTGGACAAACTTGACCACCGGCGCCTGTAGGGTGCCAACGAGTTTCGCGAGCAATTCCTGGCGGCTGGGCATGGATGCGAGCGCTGCGACCTGCTGCGGCGTCATCATCGCGCCCGGCATGGCGCCGGCTTTGATCACGAATTTTTCATTGGCCTTGGCGAACTCATGCAACACTTTCGCCGCGGCCACAGGATCAACCGAAATGCCATAGGCGAGGGGCCCGCTCATTTTGTCAGCGAGTCCCTTGTACGGCGTATCAGCGACCGCGCGACGCGCCAGCGTATTTTTCAACACCCGGAAATACACGCCCGCCTCACGCGCTTTTTTGCGCAATGCGGTCATATCTCCCACTGGCAGATTGCGGTACTCGGCAAGCACAATCGCCTGGGCCGTCGCCACTTGGGCGCCGATCTCGGCTACGGCTGCTTTTTTCTGCTCCAGATTCAGACTCAAGGTCGTTCTCCTTATTTAAGTTCAGTTGGGAGTCTGGAGTTTGGCGTTGAGAGTAACTGCAATCTCCCAACGCTTAACTCTCGACTCCCAACGCCTGACACGGCGACCATTGATCCAGAAATCAGACATGAATGTTTGACCTGTTTCGGGCACACCGTCTGCGTAGAGCGCTTTCTGTGAAACGTGATACTCAAAGCGTTTCGCAATTCTCTTTTCACAGGCTGCAATTAAGTCTTCGTTCTTCGGAAAAACGTGTAATGCTTGTTTCACTTTACGTTTTGCCTTGCACCGAGGACCCCTACGGTCTTTGACAACCCACCGGCAATACTTTCACCGGCGGCCCAAAGTTACTGCCCTGCGCGCCACCCTTGCAGCGCGCAGGGGCTTGTTTCCGATTATCCCTGCTGTTGCGTGAAGCTCGATTGATCGACGCGCACGCCCGCACCCATGGTGCTCGATACGGATATCTTTCTGAGGAAAATGCCCTTGGCGGTTGCCGGGCGTGAGCGATTGACAGCCTCGATCAACGCTTTGACGTTTTCTTCAAGCGCTTCGACGGTAAATGATGCGCGCCCAATTGAGCATTGCACAATGCCGGCCTTGTCGGTGCGGTACTGCACCTGACCCGCCTTGGCGTTTTTCACCGCCAGCGTGACGTCTTGCGTGACGGTGCCAACTTTCGGATTCGGCATCAATCCGCGCGGGCCGAGAATCTGGCCCAAGGCGCCGACCACGCGCATCGCATCCGGCGTAGCGATCACCACGTCAAAATCCATCTTGCCGGCCTTGATGTCGGCAGCAAGATCATCGAAACCCACGATATCGGCGCCGGCATCTTTGGCCTGTTGCGCGCGCTCACCCTGCGCAAACACCGCCACACGCATGGTCTTGCCCGTGCCTTGCGGCAGCACCAGCGCACCGCGCACCGTTTGATCGGATTTCTTGGCATCGATGCCCAGGTTGATCGACACGTCGATGGATTCGTTGAACTTCGCTGTCGCGTTTTCCTTGACCGCTTTCAGCGCATCGCTAATCGGATAAAGTTTTTCGCGATCCACCTTGGAACGCAACGCTGTGTAACGCTTGGAATCTTTAGCCATGATCAGCCCTCCACCACGTCGACGCCCATGCTGCGGGCGCTGCCGGCAATCGTACGCACTGCGGCTTCAAGATCAGCAGCGGTAAGATCGGGCATTTTTGTCCTGGCGATTTCCTCGGCTTGCGTGCGCGTGATCCTGCCCACTTTGTCGGTGTGCGGCGTCTTACTGCCCGATTCAATTTTCGCCGCTTTCTTGATGAGGATAGACGCCGGCGTCGTCTTCATCACAAAGGTAAAGCTCTTGTCCTGATACGCGGTAATCACGCACGGCACCGGCAGACCCGGTTCCAGTTTCTGCGTGGCAGCGTTAAACGCCTTGCAGAATTCCATGATGTTCAAACCACGCTGACCGAGCGCGGGACCGATAGGTGGCGAGGGATTCGCCTTGCCCGCCGGCACTTGCAGCTTGATAAAGCCGACTACTTTTTTAGCCATCACATTCTCCTGTTGGGTGCAAACGGCTGCCTGCGCAACCTCCCCTGAAACTTACTTTAAAAACAAAAGCTTACGCCTTTTCAACCTGACTGAATTCCAGCTCCACCGGCGTCGAACGGCCGAATATGGTTACGGACACACGCAGCTTGCTCTTGTCGTAATTGACATCTTCGACATTGCCATGAAAATCCGCGAACGGGCCGTCTTTCACGCGCACCGCCTCGCCCACTTCAAACAACACCTTGGGACGCGGTTTTTCCACGCCATCCTGAATTTGTTGCAGGATGTTCTGCACTTCTTTTTCCGAGATCGGCGTCGGCTTGGTCGCCGTACCGCCGACAAAACCGGTGACCTTGGGCGTGTTTTTTACCAAGTGCCACGACTGCTCGTCCATCTCCATCTCGACCAGCACGTAGCCAGGAAAGAATTTTCGCTCGCTGGTATTTTTTTGCCCGGCGCGCATTTCAACCACTTCTTCGACCGGCACCAGGATCTGACCGAATTTATCCTGCATGCTTTGCCGCTGAATGCGGTCAGCAAGCGCGCGCTGCACGCTTTTCTCAAAGCCGGAATAGGCGTGTACCACATACCATTTCTTGCTCATACTTCCCCTCGCCCGATCAGCTTTTTCATGGTCCACAGCAGACTGCCATCCACTAGCCAGAGGAACAGCGCCATGATCACGACAAACGCAAACACAATAGCCGTGGTTTGCAATGTTTCCTTGCGTGTAGGCCATACTACTTTGCGCACTTCGTCCACCGAATCTGTCGCGTAGACTTTGAATTGCCGCCCCATTTCCGTGGTCAGGAACAACAGTCCCGCCGCGACCATGCCGCCCAACACCGCTGCCACACGAATAATCATGGCTTTCTCTGAAAAATAATAGAAAGCCGCGACACCCGCGATGACCAACAGTGCAGCAAAAACGATTTTGATCTTATCAACCATCTTTAGACCGGTTGCCGGGCCTTTCGTAAATCACGCCAATACACCATTCGCGCTCCGGGAAATCATCCCGTATGTTTATTCCCGTATTCCAATACTGGCAGGCCAGGAGGGCCTCGAACCCCCAACCCTCGGTTTTGGAGACCGATACTCTGCCAATTGAGCTACTGGCCTATTTGTATAGGATTTAGGATTGAGTTATTAGGATTGAGTAAGCTCACAAACAAACTCGCTCAATCCTCAATCCTCAATCCTGCTATTCAATAACTTTCGCGACGACGCCTGCGCCGACCGTTCTGCCGCCTTCGCGTATGGCGAAGCGCAGTCCCTCTTCCATCGCGATCGGCTGTATCAACGTCACCGTGATCGAAATGTTGTCTCCCGGCATCACCATCTCCGTGCCC
>JANMXV010000332.1:0-4765 GCA_031381325.1 Betaproteobacteria bacterium
TCAGTCTCGAATTCTTCTTCGAGCGCCATCACCAGTTCAACCGTATCGAGCGAATCAGCGCCCAGATCATTGACGAACGACGACTCGTTCTTGACGTCAGCTTCATTGACGCCGAGTTGTTCGGCAACAATCTTCTTGACGCGTTGCTCGACATTTTCCATGGTTTACCCCTTTTCTAGTGATTGACCCGCGTCTTCCAACCCCTCGGTCGGAAGACGCGGGTTCAGCCGTGTATTTTACCACAAATTGCAACCGTTGTATTACAAAAAAACCTTTAAAAACAAATACTTACAGCTAACGACCTCAATCCATGTGCATGCCGCCATTCACATGCAGCGTCGCGCCAGTGATGTAGGCCGCGCCCTTGGATGCCAGAAACAACACGGCGGCTGCTACATCAGCAGCTTCGCCCAGATGCCCCAGTGGAATTTGTCCCACCAGCGCGTTGCGTTGTTCTTCGCTCAGCCCGCGCGTCATGTCCGTATCAATAAACCCCGGTGCAACGCAGTTTACCGTGATGCCGCGACTGCCGATTTCGCGCGCCAATGATTTGGAAAAGCCAATCATGCCGGCCTTGGCGGCGGCGTAATTGGCTTGGCCGGCGTTGCCCGTCGCGCCCACCACCGAGCCGATATTGATGATGCGGCCCGCGCGCGCTTTCATCATGCCGCGCAGCACCGCCTTCGACAGGCGAAATACCGCTTTGAGATTGGTGTCCAGGATGTCATCCCACTCTTCGTCTTTCATGCGCAGCAGCAGATTGTCTCGCGTGACGCCGGCGTTGTTGACGAGAATGCCAATGTGGCCGAAGCGACGGGTAACATCGGCCAGCACGGACTCGATTTGCGCGGCGTCGGTGACGTTCAACACCAGCCCCGCGCCCTTGACGCCCGCCTCGGCTAGCGTCTGCGCAATTATTGCGGCGCCTGCGGGTGAGGTTGCCGTGCCCACGACGGTGGCGCCAGCGTTGCCCAGCTCAAGCGCAATGGCGCGGCCGATGCCGCGTGTAGCACCGGTGACCAGCGCGATCTTGCCTTCGAGCATCGTCATTTCAGCGCGTCCAATGCGAGTGCGAGCGACGCGGGATCGGTCACGGCAAACCCTTGCAGGCTTTTATCGATGCGTTGCGTCATGCCGGCCAAAACTTTGCCCGGCCCGCATTCCGCCACATGTGTAACACCCGCCCCGACCATGTGCTGAATCACTTCCACCCAGCGCACCGGGTTGCACGCCTGACGCGCCAGTGCGGCCTTAATCGCCTTGGTATCGTTCACCACCGCGACATCCACATTGTTTACGACAGGAATTTGCGGTGCGCTGAATGTCACGTTCTTCATATAATCGGCCAGCCGCTGCGCCGCCGGTTTGAGCAACGACGAGTGAAAAGGCGCGCTAACCGGCAGCGACAGCGCGCGTTTTGCGCCTTTGGCTTTGCACGCCGCCATAGCGCGCTCAACGGCCGCTTTGCCGCCGGCAATAACCACTTGGCTCGGCGCATTAAAATTCACCGCTTCGACGACCTCGCCTTGTTGTAAATCCGAAGCCCCGGCGCACGCGGCGCGTACGGCATCGTCATCCAGCCCCAGTATCGCCGCCATCGCACCCGTACCCATGGGCACCGCCTCCTGCATCGCCTGCGCACGAAAACGCACCAGCGGCACGGCGTCTTTGAATGCAATAACGCCAGCCGCGACCAACGCGGTGTACTCGCCCAGACTATGGCCTGCGACTATCGCCGGTGTTGGCCCGCCTGCCGCCCGCCACGCGCGATAAACGGCGTAAGCGGCGGTGAGCATCACCGGCTGGGTGTTGACAGTCGCGCTTAACTGCTCCACAGGACCTTCGGCCACAAGCTTCCACAAATCCTGAGCTAGCGCATCAGACGCTTCTGTAAATGTGTCTTTGACAATCTGGGAATCGGCGAAAGGCTGCATCATGGCCACCGATTGCGAACCCTGACCGGGAAACACCAGTGCGAATGTCACTTGCGTCATTATAAATTTATCAATAAAACAATTAGTTGTGTTCTATTCGTTACATTCGAACGAGAACAGCGCCCCAAGTGAATCCGCCGCCCACACCTTCCAGCAGCACATTATGCCCTGCCTGAATGCGGCCATCACGCACCGCGACATCCAGCGCCAGTGGAATCGACGCCGCCGAAGTATTGGCATGGCGATCCACCGTGGTGATGACTTTTTCCATGGGCAAGCCAAGCTTTTTCGCCGTCGCTTGAATGATGCGGATATTTGCCTGATGCGGTATCAGCCAATCGATATCTGATTTGGAAATCTTATTCGCCGCGAGCGCCTCTTCAGCGACTTCACCGAGCACGCGCACCGCGAACTTGAACACCGCGTTCCCTTCCATTTGCAACAAAGGCCGTCCGCTAACTTTTCCACCGCTCACCGAGCCCGGCACGGACAGCATGTGTGCGTGGTTGCCATCCGCGTGCAAATGCGACGACAGGATGCCCGGCGTGTCACTGCGCTGCAGCACCACCGCGCCAGCCCCATCGCCGAACAACACGCACGTGGTGCGATCGTCCCAATCGAGGATGCGTGAATACACTTCCGCGCCCACCACCAGAATGTTGCGGTACTGCCCGGAGCGCATGAAGTGGTCTGCGGTCGTCAGCGCATACACGAACCCGCTGCACACCGCCTGCACGTCAAACGCCGGACAATTTTTTGCGCCCAGCTTGGCTTGCAGGATACACGCCGTGCTCGGAAACACCATATCCGGCGTAGTGGTTGCGACTATGATTAAATTCAGATCACCGGGCGTAATGCCGGCGGCTTGCATGGCGCGACGGCTTGCATGCAAAGCGAGGTCGCTGGCGAATTCATTCTCGGCTGCGATGTGCCGCTCGCGGATGCCGGTACGACTGAAAATCCATTCATCCGAGGTCTCGACGCTGCCTTCGAGATCCGCGTTGGTCACAACCTTGGCCGGGAGATAGCTGCCGGTGCCGGCGATTCTGGAAAAGGCAGTCACTGAGCCAGTCCGTGTATGTGCGTCATGCGTTCGGAGATATGCACCAGCATACCGGTACGCACCTCTTCGACCGCGCGCTTGAGCGCGCACTCGAATGAATAGATATCCGCGGAACCATGGCTCTTCAGCACAATGCCCCGTAGTCCCAGCAGGCTCGCGCCATTGTAGCCGCGATAATCGACGCGCTTCTTGAACGCGTTGAGTACCGGCATGGCGATCAATCCCGCGAGTCGTGTCAATGCGTTACGATCGAACTCCTCGCGCAGGAAGGTGCGCATCAATTGCGCGAGACCCTCGGCGGACTTGAGTGCCACGTTGCCCACGAAGCCGTCGCACACCACCACATCGGTGGTGCCCTTAAAAATGTCCGTGCCTTCGACGTTGCCGTAAAAATTCAGCCCGCTGGCGCGCAACAGTTCGGCGGCACGTTTAACCACTTCGTTGCCCTTGATGTCTTCTTCGCCGATGTTGAGCAGACCTACCGTGGGACTTGCCTTGTGTTCCACGCAGGCCACCAGTTCAGAACCCATGATGCCGAACTGCAGCAGATGCTCGGCGCTACAATCCACGTTGGCGCCCAGATCAAGCACGTAAACCCGACCGGTTTGCGTCGGCATGATCGACGCAATCGCGGGCCGGTCTATGCCCGGCAATGTTTTCAGCACGTAGCGCGATATCGCCATCAGCGCGCCGGTATTGCCCGCGCTGATCGCCGCTTGCGCTTCGCCGGATTTAACCAGGTTTGCGGCCACGCGCATCGATGAATCTTTCTTGGCGCGCATGGCCTGCGCCGGCGGTTCGTCCATGCCCACAACCTCGGCGGCATGACGCACCACCAGGCGATCACCAAAGGCTGATTTTTCCTGCTTGAGATAGGCTTCAATGGCAGGCGACAAGCCAACCAGAATAACCGCTGAAGCGGGATCATCGCGCAGCAACGCCAGCGCGGCAGGAACCGTCACCGAGGGGCCGTAGTCGCCCCCCATGCAATCGACAGCTACGGTTACCCGCATCTGAAGCTAAACCGTGCGAATTCGATCAAACCACGCTGACTGAAGCGCGCGGTAACTGGCGTGGACGACCGCGTACGAATCTACTCGCCCTTGGCCCTGATGACTTTTTTGCCCCGGTAGAAACCGTTGGGGCTGATGTGGTGGCGCAGATGGACCTCGCCGGTGGTCGGCTCGATCGCGAGCGGCGCAATGCCCAGCGCGTCGTGTGAGCGATGCATGCCGCGCTTGGACGGCGATTTCTTGTTTTGCTGAACAGCCATTTCACTACTCCTTCGATTAATTTACTAACTTACCGATTTCACTTATTACTTGGACTTCAGCGCTGCTAACGCACTGAACGCCAGAATCTTTGCACTTGCTGTATCGGCGTTACCTACACGCTGGCACTGCCTGCCCGCCTGTCGTGCATGATGTGGATAGGCCGGCAAGGCCAACAACACTTCATCCTCGATCAAGGCCGTAAGATCAAGCTCGCTACTGGCCGCGATACAATCCGGCTCGTCTGGATTGTCGTCATACTCTGTATCGAGCGCTTGCGGCGCCACCAAACGTAACGCTGTTTCGATATGGATATCGTGTTCAAACCCATCCAGACAACGTTGGCACTGCAATTGCACCACCCCGCTAACACGCAACCGCAACAGCGGGCGATCTTGGCGGTCTACATCACCCGCTACACTGTAATCGAGATCGCCACTGGTGTTCTGTAAACTCTCAGCCAATCGCAGCAACCCGGCAACCGCTATTGCGCCCGC
>JANMXV010000351.1:0-2246 GCA_031381325.1 Betaproteobacteria bacterium
CGTCGGTTCGCGCCGGCGCAGAAGCTCGGCGCCGGCGGCATCGAACACTGCAATCTCTGTCTTTGTGCCGCCGAGATCGATGCCGATTTTCATCGCGCCGTGCGCGCTGAGATCACTGTGGCCTCATTGAGGTATTACGCCGAGTTGCACGGCAAGCTTTCGGGTCTTGTCGATATCGGTCTGCACGAGTTTCGTGAACTCGGCGGGCGTGAGGATATGGGACTCGAAGCCCAACTCGTCAAAGCGCGCGAGTACATCGGGCGCGGTCACGGCTTTCGCGAGCTCGCCCTGAAACTTGTTGACGTATTCGACGGGCGTTCCTGCCGGATACCAGAAGCCGAACCACGCGTAGTACTCATAGTCTTTCACGCCGCCTTCGATGACGGTTGGCACGTCCGGCAATTGTTTCCAGCGGTTCGCGCCGCTCATCGCGAGTGCCTTGACCTTGCCAGATTTCACCATGCCCACCGCGCTGGACGCGGTGAGAAACGCAAGATCAATGTGGCCGCCGGCGAGGTCGGTCACCAGTTGGCCGATGCCTTTGTATTGCACCGTGGTCATCTTGACGCCTGCCGCAGCATTAAACAATTCCATGCCCACATGCAGCACGCCGCCGTAACCCGAGTTGCCGTAATTGAGCCGCCCCGGATTCTTCTTTGCCAGCGCGATCAGTTCGCCCATGGAATTGACCGGGATCGACGGATGCACGCCGAGCACATAGCCCACGGTGCGCGTTGCCGTGGAAACGGCGGTGAAGTCGCGCATCGGGTCGTAAGGCAGCTTGTTGAACGCCGGCAGCATGGCGTGCGCGCTTGAGGTATGCAGCAAGGTATAACCGTCGGGCGGTGATTTCGCGGCAATGTCGGTGCCGATGATGCCGCCCGCGCCGGCGCGGTTATCGATGATCACGTTTTGCCCCCATGACGTAAGCAGCTTCTGGCCGACGAGGCGGCCAATCACATCCATGGGCCCGCCCGGCACGAAGGGCACCACGAAACGTATCGGCTTATTCGGGTAGTCGGACGCGGCGCGCTGTTGTGCCCACGCGGCAGCAGACATTAAAAGGAAGGACATTCCCGCTACTGCGGCATGCAACTTGAATGATTTCATGGGCCCGGCGTGACGTATGTTCAGGGAAGCTGCAGCTTGCCGCCGCCCATGCCGCCCATACCGCCCATGCCGCCCGCACCGGGCACGACAATGGACGATGATTGCTGGCGGCGCAACTCCTGCAATTCGCGCACCGTACGTTCGATGCCCTCCTTTGCCGCATCGCCAAAGTTGGCCACGGCCTCACCGAGATTTTTAGCTTCGATCTCGAAATTGATCGGCAGCGGGCCGGCATTGGTCATGATCTGCGCTTCGCCAAGATACAGCGCGGGGCGTGCGGCGTCAGGCGTGCCGTCGCTCTTAACCGGCGTCATCATGCGCAGTGTGCCGACTTTGCGGTCGGTGATAATTTCTTCGCGGTACAGATTATCCGCGTCCATCTTCGCTTCGGGTGCGCGTTCTTCAGGGGGGTGTAATGCCATGGCAGCCTCGTGTCGGTTCAGTCAGTAAAAGCGAAGGTTATCAGAAAAGGGCCGGGGGTCCGAGTGCTTCCAGCGCTGTTCCCGTTGCGGTGGGTTGGTCTGCTTCAGTCGATTTTCGCGCCTGATGCCTTGATTACTTTCGCCCATTTCACCGTCTCGGCCTGGATGAACGCGGCAAACGCCTCGGGCGTGTTGCCGCTCGGTTCGGCGGCCTGGGTGAGGAAGCGTTCCCTGACATCGGCCGCGTTGAGGACGCGTACGGTATCGTCGTGAATCTTCGTGATCACGCCGGGCGGCGTGCCCGCCGGCGCCAGCAGACCGAACCATGCGGTCACCTCGAATCCGGGCAGTCCGGCTTCGATCATAGTGGGAAGATCGGGCACGCTGGCTTGCCGCTTTGCACTGGTAACAGCAATGCCGCGCAACTTGCCCGACTTTACGTGCGGCTGCACCACGGGCGCGTTGTGAAAGATCAGGTCGATCTGGCCGCCGATTGTGTCGATAGTCATCTGCGCACTGGACTTGTACGGCACGTGCATGATCTTCACGCCTGCCAGCACGTTGAAGAGTTCTCCGGAGAGATGCTGCGTGGTGCCCGGGCCGCCCGACCCGTAATGCATCTTGCCCGGATTGCGTTTCGCGAGCGCGATCAGTTCTTTCACGTTCGTTGCGGGCAGGCTCGGATGCAGGCACACGATGTTCGGGGTCAGCGCC
>JANMXV010000387.1:0-1397 GCA_031381325.1 Betaproteobacteria bacterium
AGCAACTGAATGCGCTCGACGCGCTCCAGTTGCGTGCCGAGCTTGTTGTGATACACCACCCTGCCCAGTCCCGGCACACGCGTCTCCAGCCGCGCCTTGCGATCCTGATCGTAGAAAAACCGTGCATCAGCAAGCCGCGGGCGCACCACGCGCTTGTTGCCTTCGATAATGTTAGTCGGGTCGGCGACTTCCATATTGCTCACCACCAGAAATTTCTCGGTGAGCTTGCCTGCGGCTTTGCCAACTGAGTTGCCAACTGAGTCGAACAACGGGAAATACTTCTGGTTGGTGCGCATGGTCAGGATCAGACATTCCTGCGGCACCGACAGAAACTCCGCATCGAACCCGGCCGCGTAGACCACGGGCCATTCCACCAGCGCGGTCACTTCGTCGAGCAGCGCTTGGTAATCTCCGAGTGCGCAACCCAGTTCCGTGGCCTTGGCCTTGAGCTGTGCTTCAATCTCCGCGCGCCGTGCCTCAAAACTGGCGATGACCTTGCCCTCGCTGTTGAGCCGGGTTTCGTATTCACCCGCATTTTTCAGTTCGATGTCGCGCGCGCCAAGAAATCGATGACCATGCGCGACGCGTCCGGCGGTGAGGCCCAGCGCATGAACGTTGACGACTTCCGAGCCATGCAGTGCCACCAGCCCATGCGCGGGTCGCACGAACCTAACGGTCTCGGTGCCGTTGGGCAACTGGTAGCTCATTACTTTCGGGATCGGTAGGTGCGCAATGGTTTTTTCGAGCGCCAACATAAGACCTGTCTGCAAAGACTGCCCGGTTGCCAATTGCGGCAGGAAAAGCATCACCAGCTTGCCGTCACTGGCCTTCCTGATTGATGCGACCGCGCTGTCGTCGCAGCCCAGCGCGGCGAGCTTTTTCAGCAGTGCTGCGGTGGGTTTGCCGGCGGCGTCGAGGCCGACTTTCTCCGGCAGCAGCCGTTCTTCAATGTGCCGGTCGGGCGCTTTGCCCAACACGTTCGACAGTCGTGCCGCCAGACGCCGTGGCGTGGCAAAAATTTCCACCGTGCAATCGGGCGCCAGCAAGCCGCTCTTGTCAAGGTCATCGCGCAAACCGTTGGCGAAGGCTGCTCCTAAACGTTGCAGCGCTTTGGGCGGCAGTTCTTCCGTAAATAATTCGACCAACAGCGGCGCGCTCATCGTGTTGTTCCTGCGCGGATCGCTAACACTTCTGCAATTTCTTCTTTAGAAACATATGCTTGTACCGCTTCAGTGCTGGCGCGTTCGAAGCCGCGCACCTTGCGCGATTGGTAATAGGCTTGCGCTGCCGCCCGCGCCAACGCACGCACGCGGCCGATGTACGCCGCGCGCTCGGTCACCGAAATCGCGCCGCGTGCGTCCAGCAAATTAAAACTATGCGAGCATTTCATCACCATC
>JANMXV010000411.1:0-1903 GCA_031381325.1 Betaproteobacteria bacterium
AACAATGGCAACACCGTATGCACAAAGCCGTTGAACGGCGGCGCGTTTTTCCAGCGCGATACGACCTTGATGTTGCCTTTGTCTTTGATATCGAGAATATAGCCGCCACCGTCGATGTAGCCGACGTAAGCGCGATCGGGGCGCTGCTTCGCATACACGTTGGTGTTGTGCGCGCGATAGCCGCCGTCGATTTTCAGACGTGGCGGCGGTGCTTCCTTGTCGCCTTTGCGCGTGCCCGGCATCCACCAGCGGCCCGCTTCTGTCGGCTTTGAAGGATTGCGCACGTCGATGATGCGATAGAACTGGTCGTCCTTGTCATGGGTCGGCTCGAAATCCGGCGCGCCGCTGGCCATATGTACGAATTCACCATCGTCGAACCATACCGCATGCACACCGCGCGAAAATTTGCCCGAGGCGTCGAAGTGCGAAATCAGCTTGGGCTTTTCCGGCACGGTAATGTCGAACAGATCGATGCCCGCCGGCTTGTTATCAAACCCTTTGGTCTGATAAGCCACCACCATGGTGTTGCCCACCACGTCGAGCGAGTTGGAACGCACATTACCGTGCGGCAGATCGGTCTGAATCACAAATTTAGGTTTGCGCGGATCGCTGACATCGAGCGCGGTAAAATTCTTGGGCGCGGACTCATGCGCCATCCAGATGATGCGCCGGCCGTCCTTGGCAATCTGCATATTGATGCCCTCACCCATGCCGCCGAAACCTTCCATTTCGTGCTGGGCCAAAAGCTTCATGTTGAATGCCAGTGTTTGTGAGGCCTGGCTTTGCGCGGACATCGGTGTTGCTTCGCTCATGATTACGTCGCCTTCCGTTTGTTGATTGATTTTTTGTTGCGTGAATTTTTACGAGCGCTTTCACGCGGATTTCCCGCCATCTGCTCCAGCACCGCGCAGACTGCCGCAGTATCTTCTTTTGCAAACCCTTGCGACAGCGCAGCCAAATAATACGCCTTGCTTGCCTCGAACAGCGGCACCGGAATATTCAGCTTGGCCGCGAAAGCGCCGATGATATCAATATCCTTCTGATACACATCAACCTTCATGGTCGCCGCACGGTAGTCGCCCTTGATCATCATCGGGCCGCGCACTTCAAACATGCGCGAGGCGCCTGCGCCGTCTTTGATCACCTTGTAGACCAGATTGAGGTCCAGCCCGGACTTCAAGCCCATCACCATCGCTTCGGCCGCCGACAGATTGTGTATCGTCACCAGCAGATTGGCGATGAACTTCAACTTGGAACCATTACCGAATTCACCGCAATAATGCATGCTGCGCGCGAAGCCCGCGAATATCGCCGCGCAGCGTTTAACCGCATTAACGTCGCCGCTGGCATAGACGGAAATATCTTTCGCCGCCGCCTGCGCGCCGGTACCGCTGATTGGGCAATCGAGCAAGGTGATGCCATGCGTCGCGCAGCGTTCGCGTATATCGTGTTTTACTTCCAGCGGCATGGTGCTCGCCTCAATCACGATGGCGCCGTTGCGTGCGCCCGCGACAATACCGTCCTTACCGAAAAACGCTGCCTCGCACGCCTTGACGCTCGGCAGCGAGGTGATAATCACATTGCACTCACGCGCAACCCCCGCGCCGGAAGGAGCAGCGTCCCCGCCACGCGCGGCGTGCGCCGCACGCGCTTTCTTGTCGGGATCAAAACCGATCACCCCAAACTTCGCCGCCAGCAAATGTTGGGCGAATGAGCCGCCCATAATGCCTAGCCCCACCTGCCCTACCATTGTTGGTTTTTTCATCAAGGTTTTGTTTTTAAATAAAAATTTCGCGGTCGCTTACCAATTCAGGTTCCGCATAAGCGGCGGGCACATCAAACAACCCGAACGCCAGCCGCTCGCCTTCAATCCAATACACGCGGCGCGCAGAAACCTGCGGCG
>JANMXV010000420.1:0-1916 GCA_031381325.1 Betaproteobacteria bacterium
CCGAGCCGTCGACCGTCACCAGCAGGGTCTCGTATCCGACCGCCTTCACGCGCTCGACGAAAGCCATCCGCTGTTTCATGTCCACCCACATATACAACTGGAACCAGAGATTGCCCCCGGCAGCCTTGTATATCTCCTCCATCGGGGTGAGCGCACTGGTTGCTGCGGTGCAGGGGATGCCCATCCTGGCTGCCGCTTTGGCCAGGCTGATCTCTCCGCCGTCGCTCATCAGGCCCGCGGATGCCGTCGGCGAGATGCCGTAGGGCATGGCGATCTTCTTGCCGAAAATCTCGGTCGCGGTGGAGCGCTTCGACACGTTCTTGAGAACGCGGTTCTTGATCTTGAGCGACCGGTAGACCTCACGGTTGTGCTGGAGGGCTATTCCGTCCTCCGCGGCGCCGTCGACATACTCGAATATGCAGCGGGGCAGACGCTTCCTTGCCATCTGGCGAAGGTCTTCGATGTTGTAGGCACCCAGATTTTCACTTTTCATGACGAACTCCACTTGGTTCAAAGGTGTCCGCTTATCTCGTGGCGCTCGATGCCCATGTTGTCATTCTCCTCTGTGTGAAGTTAGAGCCTGATATTCGCCGCGCGAACGACCTCGCGCCACTTGGGAATTTCGGCGCGCAGGTGCTCCGCCAGCCGCTCCGGCGGTCCCCCGACCAGGTCCGCGCCGAGGGCGGCGATGCGGTCCGTCATGTCGCGCTGCGTGAGCGCAACTGCGAGCTTCCCGTTGACCTCCGAGACGACGGCGGCGGGCGTTCCCGCGGGAGCCAGTATGCCCCACCACGTGCTCGCCTCGAATCCCGGGATCGCCGCCTCCGCTACCGTCGGCACCTCCGGCAGCATGGCGTAGCGCTTTTCGCCGGTCACGGCCAGCGCCCGCAGCCGTCCCGATCGCACGTAATCCTGGGACGCGGCGGGGTTGGCGAACGCAGCATCCAAATGGCCGGCGATGAGATCCATCAAAGCCGGGCCCATGCCTTTGTACGGCACCATTACGATATTCACCCCGGCCTTTGCCTTGAACAGTTCGGCGGCAAGATGCACTGAAGTCGCGATGCTGGTCCCGTAGTTGAGCTTGCCGGGATTCAGCTTTGCAAGCGCGATAAGGTCCTTCGTAGATTTCACCGGAACCGAAGCGTGCACGAGGAGAATGTTCATCGATTTCGCCATGAGCGACACGGGCACGAAGTCCTTAATCGGATCGTAATTCACCTTCTGCATATCCGGGAGCACCGTAAGGTTTGTGCTTCCCAGCAGCAGCGTGTAGCCGTTCGACTCCGCGCGCGCCGCCATCTCGAATGCAATGGTGCCGCCGGCGCCGGGGCGGTTGTCCACCAGCACCTGTTTGCCCCAGGTTTCGGTGAGCTTCTGGCCCGCCAGGCGCGCCATGATGTCGTTGCCGCCTCCTGGCGGAGAGGGCACGATCAGCCGGACGGCTTTGTCGGGATACGCGCCCCACGCCGGGGTGCCCGGAAAAAATGCCGGGAGCGCGCATGCCAGGAAGGTCGCTACTCGCAATGCACTAAGGTCGATCATGGGGAATATCCTAGCACGTGCTCCTCCCAGTGCCCAGATTCATCCTTCCGGGCGCGCCATACAGGATGAAACTGGGCACTGGTGCGGAGTCGTTTCCGTGTCCTGACCGGCCAGCAATGTACCCAAAAGAGCCGTGCGACCTTCGGCGTCATGAATGGCAGCGATCCGTGGCGGAGCCGTCCTTCACCAATTGGCCCTGGTGTTCCGCTAGTCGGCCACTGTGGTCATTGGGGTTCTGAGCCACCAACGACCGAAATGGGCAGGTCAGCAGTCGTAGACGCAGAGGTCGCTCGAACGACCGCTTGGCGCTTCAGGCCATAGCCGCATCCCACCCAAGGTGGTCATACGCCAAGCCAGTCTCGCCGCCACAA
>JANMXV010000440.1:0-1887 GCA_031381325.1 Betaproteobacteria bacterium
TCGCCGGGCAGGGCGCGGAGCCGGCGCCGTGGTCGCCGGAACACTTTGCCAAAGTCCTGCGCGCGGATATCGTGAAATGGGCGAAGGTGGTTAAGGAGTCGGGGGCTACGCTGGATTAGATTGCACGGGTTAAAAGAAAACGTTATTGCTGCTGCAAGCGACACGTCAAACCAATGATCCAAATCAGTCTCTATTCAGCGTGAGGGAAATGATTGTACTTTAAGCACGCGTGACGTATGCTGTAAGTCATGGATAAGTTGCCGAATGAACTGCCGAATCTGTCGAGCCTTAGCCACGAACAGAAAGACGAAATAATCTGCATGTTGTTTCCGTTGATCGCGGAAGTTCGGCGGTTGTCGGCACGCGTCGCAGAACTGGAAGCACGCCTGTCCAAGGACAGCAAGCGTAGCCCGGATGTAGCGTAGCGAAATCCGGGAATCGTTCGCCGGGAAACCAACTTTCGGGGCGCCCGTCGCACCTTCCCCGGAATACGGCCATGAAAAACCATGGCCTACTTCCGGGCTACGAACTACGGGTAATATGCGGCATGGTGCTTTATCGTCGAAACCGCGTTGAGGGCGGCACGTATTTTTTCACGGTGAATTTGGCTGACCGGAGAACCGCGTTGCTGGCGGAGCATGCCGATGCCCTGCGAAACATCGTGCGCGTTGTCCGAACGGAACTGCCGTTTGTAATCGATGCAATGGTGGTATTGCCCGATCACTGGCATGCGGTGTGGACATTGCCTCCGGGTGATGCCGCGTACGCCCGGCGCATTCGTCTTATCAAGGCGCGGTTTACTCGGCATCTGTCGCGCGCGGGTGTGCGCATGGCTAAGGATGCACGCGGCGAATATCAACTCTGGCAAAAACGGTTTTGGGAACACACGATACGCGATGACCGGGATTTTGAAGCGCACGTCAATTACGTGCATATCAACCCCGTGAAGCATGGCTATGTGAAGCACGTCGTGGACTGGCCGCATTCGACGTTGCATCGCTATATCCGGGATGGTGTGTTGCCGGGCGATTGGGCGTGTGACGACGTTGCGGGCGAATTCGGGGAGCACTCGTAGCCCGGATGCAGCGCAGCGAAATCCGGGAATCGTTCTCCGGTAAGCAAACTTTCGGGGCACTCCCGACACCGTTCCCGGAATACGCTGCGCTTCTTCCGGGTTACATGTTACCGGGAGCGGGTCGCCAAAAACTCCGCCAACACCTGCGACGTATGTGATCGGTTGGGATTTTTTGCCAACGTCTGCGGTGTGCCCTGCGCGACAATGCGCCCGCCCGCATCACCGCCCTCCGGGCCGAGATCGATAATCCAGTCCGCATCGGCGATCACGTCGAGGTTGTGTTCGATCAGCACCACGGTATTCCCCGCATCGACCAAGCGGTGCAGCACGCGAATAAGTTTTTCCACGTCGGCCATGTGCAGGCCCACGGTGGGTTCGTCGAGAACGTAGAGCGTATTTTTCTGTGCGCCGGCGCGGCCGGCACGCTGTGCAGCATCCCCAATCTCCGGGCGGACCTTGGCCAGTTCGGTCACCAGTTTGATGCGCTGCGCTTCGCCGCCGGAGAGCGTCGGGCTTTGCTGCCCCAAGGTCAGGTAACCCAAGCCCACATCCTGCAACAGTGTCAGCGCGTGATGAATAGAAGTATGCGCGAAGAAAAAATCCACAGCTTCGTCCACGTTCATGCGCAGCACGTCGCCTGCGGATTTGCCTTTGAACTGCACGGCCAGCGTATCGGCGTTAAAGCGCGCGCCGCGACAGGTCTCGCACGCGACTCTCACGTCGGGCAGAAAGCTCATTTCGATCTTGCGCATGCCCTGGCCTTCGCAGGTTTCGCAGCGCCCGCCGCTGGTGTTGAACGAAAACCGGCTCGC
>JANMXV010000452.1:0-6941 GCA_031381325.1 Betaproteobacteria bacterium
GCCCATGTCCCAGTAGCGCGGCGCGCGCACGCTGTGCTTGAGTCCGCGATAATGCAACACTGGCAAATCGAAACCGCCGCCGTTCCACGACACGATTTGCGGCGTGTATTTTTCGATGCCGTCAAAGAAGCGCTGGATGACTTCGGCCTCAGACTCGCCGTTGGCGCCCAGCGACCACACCTTGAAGTGATCGCGATCACGCAGCGCGCATGAAATCACCAGCACGCGATGCAAATGCAACTGAAGGAAATCATTGCCCGTGACCTGCCGCCGCAACTGAAACGCCATCGCCGCCACGCCGGCATCGGGCAGATCGCTGCCAAGGTCGTGCAGCATGCGAAGGCCCGCGATATCGGGCACCGTCTCGATATCGAACACCAAGACGGGATTCACAAAATATGCTTTAAAAACAAATAGTTACAGTATAATTCGATGCTATTTTCGTGTCCACGCGCCCGCAGCGTTCTGGGAATACCAACCCGCTTGCGCACGCTCAATCCAGCGCAGGCCGAAGGTGTTGCGAATGTCGGCTTCCCACTCGGGATGGCTATTAGCGCGCGCGATTTCGCGATAGAGCGACGCGCGATCCTGATTCTCGGCAGCAATCAAGCTGTTCACCGCAGCGCGCTGCGCCAAGGGCACCACCGCCGGATCACGTAACGCGACATTGCCATCCCGCGTCAGGCCTACCGCTCCGCTGGTATACAACGGCGCGAGTTCGCCGTGACGCTTTTGCATGCTGCCTTGAATCGCTGCAATGCCCGGTGTGTTGATTTCGAGATTGGCTTGCGCCGCCGCTTGCCCTGCGCCCAAAAGCACGGCACACAATAACAGCGTTTTCACAATAAAAAATTGATGCATGGAAATCTCCTTATTTTGTAGCGGGTTTGGCGCCCGTGGCGCCCGTCGCCGGTGCGGGCGCAGAAGTACCGCCCTTGAGTTGCCACACTTCGTCGATGATACGATCAGCCGCTTTTTCCGCGGCAGCGGCCGGAAAGTAAATATTGATGGTTACGCAGCCTGCAGCTATCAGTGCGCCGCCCATCAGCGCGCCCAGCGCGGTTCGTCTATTCGTTTTCAATGACATCGTTTTCAACTTATTCATGATTACTCCACAATTGGCTTTACGTTACCCTGTGTCACGCGCTTGATGCGATCCAGCAATTCCTGCCAACTCACCTGGCGATTGTAGCCCATCACCGTAATCGCCGGTATGCCGCCGCCTTTGACGATCACGTAGCCTTGCGGCCTGTCCTCCACCCCGCTCATCTCGCACACGCCGTTTTGCAGCTTGCAGCCCCAACCCAGTTTCTCGTAGCCGAACTGCTCGAAAAACCGCAGAAAACTGCGTTGAATCGCCGCCGCCGCCCCCGCGCCGCCCAGCGCGGAAATATTCTGCACTGCCGCCTGACTGATTTTGCGCGGATAGTCGCCGGCACTGCTCGCCAACTGCGCATCGAATTTGACCGGCTGCCAGTTCACCAGTTCCAGCCCCGCGATACGCGCGTCGATGCGCCCGGTAATGTTGCCGAACGAATAGGTGCGCGTCACCAGTTCCAGATCGAGATTACGCATCGCTATGTCGGCCTGCACACGCGGCGCTTTACTGAATAGATCCAGCAGCACCAGGTTTTTCGCTTCGATCGTGCCGTCGAACACTTTAAAAAATAACGCGCCATCGACTCTGAGCGTTGACTTGACCTGGCTCACCATGGGTATTTTTGCATCCAGTGTGCCGTGCATCACCGGCAAGCCCAACGCGGCGGTGAATCTGTCCATGGAAATGCCGCCGATCTCGCCATTGAACTGCCAGTTCCAGCTCTCATTACCTGCGCGCGCAACAAAATCACGTACATCAATATGCCCATCCAGCAGCGGCACGCGCAATTGTTTCAGGTCAAAGCGCATGCCGTTCATGCCCAACGGCATCTCGAACGCGCCCACCGGCATTTTCAGCAGCTCGCCGCCTTTTACAGTTATCGCCGCCTGCGTTTGCGTGTCCGCGCGCCACGGCACCGTGCCGTTGACTTCAAACAAGGCAAACCGCTGCTGCGTCTTGTCCTCGAAGGATACATTGGCCAGGCGCACATCCATGCTTTGCATGCCTTTGTCGCCCATTTGCACATCAGCCGAGAGGCGCCCTTCGGTGCGTAAATCCGACAGCGATGTGCCTTCGAGAAAAGGTTTCAATACCGATTCGTACAGCGCGGCAATCTGAATTTCTTTCGCGCTAACGCTACCCTGCGAAATGCGTTTCGCGGAAAAATCATAGACGCCCGAAAACGCCACGTCGCCCATACCGGGATAACGTAACATACCGCGCTCGACGCGCACTTGATTCGCATCGAGTTTACCCTCGGCGGACAACTGCTGATTTGCCGCCTTGAGGTAAACAGGCTGCCAGAATGCCTCACCGGCGGTCCACGCGACTACGGCGTTCCAGCGCAAATCATTGGCGGCGGGCTCGGCTTGCGCATCGAGGGTTGCGCCTATTTTTTCGCCCGCGTGCAAACCGCTTGCATCCGCGAAACCCACAGCGCTAAGCGCAAGTTTCGCCGTGATGCGACCGTCGCCACTGTAATCGACGATGCCGTTGACCACGCCTGCACTGATTTTAGGCATGTCTGGCGGCAACCAGGGCGAAAAGCGTTGCACGCGCCCGCCGTCAATGCGCATACTCAGATCGTTGCCGCGCTTGCCGGGGCGCATGTTCAACTGCCAGGATTCATCCTTCGCAGGTTTGAGCGCCACATCGAGCACGCGTTTATCGGTGAGATAGCTGAATGAAAGCGGAATTTTTTCACCCAGGGCAAGCACGCCGTCGTCGCAAGCAATGCGTGTGCGCTCAAGTCGCAGCGCCTTGCAATCCAGTTTGATATTCTTCCACGATTGGGCGCCGAGGTTCACCGCGCCTACATCGATTGTTGTGGCGCCGCCGCCCACAAAGACGATGCGGATGCCTTGCGCGCTGAAACCTGCGCCGGTCAGATCATCGAGCGTGAGCGTAATCTGCTGGGTGCGGCCGCTGGTGGCCAACCCCAGTGTCACTAGCAGGAAGATTGCTCCCGCACGGCCCACGCGTACCGCGCCCGCGGCGCGCACGTCAAGCAGGGAAAACGCCTGTCGAAAGATAGCGGTCACCACGATCACAGATGATGGTCACGATCACCGCGTCACGCACCTCGCGCGACACTTGCAGTGCGGCCCACAGCGCGCCGCCCGATGAGATGCCGCCGAAGATGCCTTCCTCGGCGGCCAGACGGCGGGCCAACTCTTCGGCATCACGTTGCGCGATTTCAACCACTTGGTCGACGCGACTCCAGTCGCAGATGCTGGGCAGATACGCCGCCGGCCATTTACGGATGCCGGGAATCTGCGAACCATCGGCCGGCTGGCAACCGACAATCTTAATCGTGGGATTTTTCTCTTTAAGATAACGCGACACGCCCATGATGGTGCCGGTAGTGCCCATGCTCGACACGAAATGCGTCACCTTGCCTTCCGTGTCGCGCCAAATCTCAGGCCCGGTCGTTTCATAGTGCGCGAGCGGATTATCGGCGTTCGAGAACTGGTCGAGCATGATGCCCTTGCCCTCTTTCACCAGACGTTCGCCCACGTCGCGCGCAGCTTCCATGCCGCCTTCTTTGGGTGTGAGCACCAGTTGCGCGCCGTAGGCGGCCATGCTTTGGCGGCGTTCCATCGATTGGTTTTCGGGCATCACCAGGATCATGCGATAGCCCATCATCGCTGCGCACATGGCGAGCGCGATGCCGGTGTTGCCGCTGGTGGGTTCAATCAACGTATCACCCGGTTTGATCCGGCCGCGTGCCTGTGCGTGCTTGATCATCGACAACGCCGGGCGGTCTTTGACGGAGCCGGCCGGATTATTGCCCTCAAGCTTGGCGAGAATGACGTTGGTGGTATTGCCCGGAATGCGCTGCAAGCGCACCAGCGGCGTGTTGCCTATGAAATGTTCTAGCGTTTGATTCACGGTGGGCCGAGTTGAGAGTTGAGTGTAACAGCGGAACACGGAGAGGTTACTCCAAACTCTCAACGCCACATTATCATAGCCGAAACCGCGCCACGTTGACCGCGAAAAAAACCCCGCCGTGGCGGGGTTTTTCAATCTGACCTGAAACCGGTGATTTACTTCTTGTCGGCCTTGGCGTCGTCTTTGGCGGCTTTGTCGTCCTTCTTCGCTTCGACTTTGGCGGCTTTGTCGTCTTTCTTGGCTTCGACTTTGGCGGCTTTGTCGTCTTTCATCGCTTCGACTTTGGCAGCTTTATCGTCTTTCTTGGCGCCGGCTTTCTTTTCTTCTTTCTTCGCGTCTACCTTGGCGGACTCTTTCATGTCCGCTTTCTTGGCGGCTGCCTTGGTATCCGCTTTCGCGTCTTTGGCAGGAGCCGCGCCACCCGCGACGGTAATTTTATCGCGCAAATCTTTCATCGTGGCCGGGCCGATGCCGTTGACCTTTTCAAGATCATCCACGGTCTTGAACGGACCATTCTTGACGCGGTAATCAACAATTGCCTGTGCTTTTGCCGGGCCTATGCCTTTGAGGCCGTCAAGCTGTTCTTTGGTTGCGGTGTTGATATTGATCTGCGCCAAAGCGGCACCCATCATCGCCAGCCACATGCCCAATATCAGCAAAAATTTCTTCATGTTACCTCCCGAATAGATTGAAATTTGTCGGCATCGAGACCGCTCTTTATAGGCAGCCTTGCCGACATGCTCTAAAAACGCCCCAGACCCTATTGAGTTGACAGCTTCGTGTAAGGCTCACACTGTTGTCCTCACGCGCGCGTGGCCAATACCTCGCAATAGCGCGTTACCCCTTGTTCTACCGTGAGAAATTGTTCCGCATAGCCTTCGGCGCGCAGCGTTGTCAGATCGGCTTGGGTGTAACTTTGGTATTTGCCCTGGAGATCTTGCGGGAATGGTATGTATTCAATCATGCCCTGCGCCTGCAGGGCCTCAAGCGCCAGCGGCCCTTCGCCGCGCGCCTTGCGGCAGGCATTGATCGAGGCCACAGCCACCTCGTTAAAACTCTGCGCCGCCCCGGTCCCACAATTGTAAATACCTGTTTTTAAAGGATTATCCATAAAGTAAAGATTGACTTTCACGACATCTTCAACCGCCACAAAATCGCGCCGCTGTTCGCCGTTGGCATAACCGCCGCTGCCCTCGAACAGGCGCACTTTGCCGTTGCTACGGTACTGATTGAAAAAGTGATACGCCACCGACGCCATACGGCCCTTATGCTGTTCGCGCGGTCCGTAAACGTTGAAGTAGCGCAGGCCCACGACCTGCGACACAGGTTTGTGCCGTCGCACGAATTGATCGAACAGGTGCTTGGAGTAGCCGTATACATTGAGCGGCTTTTCGCACTCGGGCGACTCGCGAAACTGCGTGTGGCCGCCATAAATCGCCGCCGAAGACGCGTAGATAAACGGCGTTTTCTGCGCCACGCAAAAATCCAGCACGCGCCGCGAGTAACGATAGTTGTTCTGCATCATGTAACGGCCGTTGGATTCGGTGGTATCCGAACACGCGCCCTGATGCAGCAGCGCACTGACCGCGCCGTTGAATACACCTTTGTCGAGCGCCGCAATAAACTCGTCCTTGTCGAGATAATCCTCAATCTCGCAATCAACAAGATTGGCAAAGCGCTCGCCTTGCGTGAGATCGTCCACCGCAATCACACGCGTGATGCCGCGCGCGTTGAGTGCTTTCACGAGATTCGCGCCGATAAAGCCCGCTGCACCGGTAACTATGTAAACCATTGTTTTTACAATATTATTTTGTATTGAATAATTCCTGCGGCTCAACCACGGCGGTGCCGAACTTGCCCACCACAATACCCGCAGCACGGTTGGCGATGCGCACCGCCTCGTCTATCGGCAGGCCGCTGCCGATCGCCACGCCCAAGGTGGCGATCACTGTGTCACCCGCGCCGGATACATCAAACACCTCGCGTGCCTGCGCGGGCACGTGCAAGCGGCTGCCGCTGCGAAACAACGTCATGCCTTCTTCACTGCGCGTGACCAGCAGCGCTTCCAAGCCCAGCGTGCGGCGCAATTTTTGCGCGCGCGCGGTGAGGTCCGCTTCGTTGCGCGCTCGGCCCGCCACCTGATTGAATTCGCCGCGATTGGGTGTGAGCAGGGTTGCGCCGCGATAACGCTTAAAGTCATCTCCCTTGGGATCGACCAGCACGGGTTTATCCGCGGCACGCGCGGCGGCGATCATGGTTTCAATATGCGTAAGCCCGCCTTTGCCATAATCGGAAAGGATCACCACATCGTGGCCGCGCAGCAAACGGCGGTATTCACGCAGCTTGGCAGCCAGCACTTCGTGACCGGGCGTGGTTTCAAAATCTACCCGCAGCAATTGTTGCTGCCGGCCAATCACCCGCAGTTTGACCGTGGTAGCCACGCCCGGGTCGCGATGCAGCCGTGCGGTAACTTGGTACCGCTTTAGCAGCTTGGCCAGTTGCACACCGGCTTCGTCGCGCCCGACCACCGACAGCAACGTGACGTGCGCGCCCAGCGCGGCTGCATTGCGCGCCACGTTGGCCGCGCCGCCGGGGCGTTCCTCGCTGCGCTGCACATGCACCACCGGCACCGGCGCTTCGGGTGAAATGCGCGCCACATTGCCGAACCAGTAACGATCCAGCATCACATCGCCGACCACCAGCACGCGGGCGCGGGCAAACGCAGTTACTGCGGTCTTCATCATTGACCCGCGATCTCGCGCTGTATACGTTGCAGCGCAGCCACCGGATCAGGCGATTGCGTAATCGGCCGGCCGATCACCAGATAATCCGCACCGGCGTCCATGGCCGCACGCGGCGTCACCACGCGCTTTTGGTCATCCTGCTGTGCATCAGCCAAACGGATACCCGGCGTTACCAGGCTGAAGTCCGCGCCGCACGCGGCGCGCAG
>JANMXV010000485.1:0-5450 GCA_031381325.1 Betaproteobacteria bacterium
TGCCCACCACGCCGCCCGCCGGGCCGGACAGCACGCTATCCTTGCCGTGAAAGCGCCGCGCGTCGGTAAGGCCGCCGCTCGATTGCATGAACATGACTTTCACACCGGAAAGCTCGCTTGTGATGCGATCCACGTAGCGCCTTAGCACGGGTGACAGGTAGGCATCCGCCACCGTGGTGTCGCCGCGCGACACCAGCTTCATCAACGGGCTGACTTCGTGTGACACCGATACCTGCGTGTAGCCGCATGCTCGCGCGAGTGCAGCGAGCGCCTGTTCGTGTTGCGGATAGCGGTAGCCGTGCATCAGCACGATGGCGCACGCGCGCAATCCACACGCGTAGGCGGCTTCGATTTCGCGCTGCGCCTGCGCCAGATCAAGCGGCGTCAACACCTCGCCGCGCGCGCCAATACGTTCATTGATTTCGTGGACGGCGCTATACAGCATTTCCGGCAACACAATGTGCCGGTCGAAAATACGCGGGCGATTCTGGTAGCCGATGCGCAGCGCATCGCGAAAGCCGCGCGTGATGAACAATGCCGTGGGCTCGCCTTTGCGCTCGAGCAGCGCATTGGTGGCGATGGTGGTACCCATTTTCACCGCCGCGATGCGCTCGGCGGGAATTGGCGCGTCGCGCGCCACGCCGAGCAGATCGCGAATGCCGGCGAGCGCCGCGTCGTCATACTGAGCGGTGTTTTCGGACAGCAGTTTGTGGGTGAGCAGCGTGCCGTCGGGACGCTGGGCGACGATATCGGTGAACGTGCCGCCACGGTCAATCCAGAACTGCCAGCGGCCCGTGTCAAATGGTGTGTTCATGGGCGGGGCATGCTACCACGCCCCGGGGACTTGACGTTGGCAGTAACGCGCACACTGCATGATGCGCCCATCATTGAGTGATAGTATTTCAATTTCCGATACCCAGGACACCTCTATCTGGCGACCCCATGAACAAACTACTGCCGCTTAAGTTCCAGGTGGGTCATTACCTGAAAATGCTCGCCGGACATTTTCCTGATCGTTTTACGCGCGACGAGCGCAATTACGTGGATAACGCCGGCACCCTTACACCCAGGCTGCTAAGCGGAAACACGCTGCTCAATCTGAATTATCGCGAAATCGACCGCTTTACCTCCAGTACGCGCGCGATGGCCACGCTGTTCGTCGCCAGTGACGAAGATTTTGTCCGAATTGCCACCTCGGTCAAAAATCAAAATGGCGAGCGGGTCGTCGGCACCGTGCTTGACCGTTCGCACCCCGGCTATCAATTGCTCCGCTCCGGGCAGTCCTATACAGGCTATGCGACGCTATTCGGCAAGCAATACATGACCAAATACGAGCCGATTCGCGATAGCGCCGGTCGCGTGATCGGCGTGTTGTTTGTCGGCCTGGACGTGAGCGACGTATTCACTCTGTCCGTCTGGAGCAAGCTGGGACTGTTGACACTGGTGTTCGCGGCTGTCATTTTACTGGGCTACGCCAGGCTGCTTGAAGCTGTGATCCTCACCGCTTGCGCCGAAGCGGACAGCGGCTCTTTATTTGCTCTCGCCCGGCAAGCCGGGATGGCTGGATTGGCGCTGCTCGGCGCACTATTGATCAGCGGCCTGGTTTTCGCCGTTACCAAGCACGTTATTGGCGTGCAACTGCTCGAAGCCAAGGCTGCGGCGGAAAAACTGGCGGCAGGCAACCTCACCGCGCAGGTTCGCGTCGACCGGCGTGACGAGTTGGGCCAACTGATGCAGGCCATAAACGGCATCGGCGTCAGGCTTTCTGCGGTGGTGATGAACGCGCGCAACAGCGCCGATATGGTGTCATCCGCCAGCGTTCAAATTGCCGAGGGCAACGACGATCTGTCAGGCCGCACCGAACAGCAGGCCAGCGCGCTGGAAGAAACCGCAGCGTCGATGGAAGAACTCAGTTCCACCGTCAAGCAAAACGCCGACAACGCCCGCCAGGCCAATCAACTGGCCCTGAGCGCCAGCACCGTCGCCGCCAAAGGCGGAGAAGTCATGGGCCAGGTGGTTGAATCCATGAGCGGCATCAACGTTTCTTCCAGGAAGATCTCCGACATCATCAGCGTGATCGACAGCATTGCGTTCCAGACCAACATTCTGGCCTTGAATGCGGCGGTGGAGGCTGCCCGTGCCGGAGAGCAGGGGCGCGGATTTGCGGTCGTCGCCAGCGAAGTGCGCTCCCTGGCGAGCCGCAGCGCTGATGCCGCCAAAGAAATAAAGGGCCTGGTCGGCGCCAGTGTGGCGCAGGTGGAGGCGGGCACGGCCCTGGTCAACGCGGCCGGAACCACCATCACCGAAATTGTCAACTCGATCAAGCGCGTGACTGGCCTCATGGGCGAAATCAGTGAGGCCAGCAACGAGCAAAGTCTAAGCGTAGCGCAAGCGAGTGAGGCCATCATCCAGATGGAGCAGATGACCCAGCGGAATTCGGCCCTGGTCGAAGAAATGGCTGCAGCGACCACCAGTCTCAAGACCCAGTCCCAGGATCTGGTGCAGGCGGTGGCGGTGTTCAAGCTGCCACAAGATCAAGGGAACCGTCCCGCAGCAGCACGATCAGCAGTGAGCACTTTGCATCGGCCACGCTGATGCGATCCAAGGGAAAATGGGGTCGTACACCATATGATTCTCCGCGCACTACCAAAAACACTTGGCACGAAACCCTTTCATCACTGCATCGTCGGTGATCAGCGTTGCACCTTCGATGAGCGATTGCGCGGCGAGCATACGGTCGAAGGGATCGCGGTGTTCGCTTTCAAACGCGCCCGCTTTTAGCGCATGCTGGTATGAGATGGCAAGGTGAGTAAAGCCGTCGGACGCAATCAGTGCGTTGAAATCCCGCACGGCAATTTCGGCGCCCGGCAATTTACCGATGCGATGTTTGGTGGCGATTTCCCAAGCGCTGGCAGCACTGACGAGTACGGTGTTGGCTTCATCGGCGATCGCTGCTGCAGCGCGCGTTGAGAGGCGCGAATCGTCTTTCCACCACCACAGTAGTGCGTGGGTGTCGAGCAACAGCTTCAACGGCCTTCCCAGGCATTCAGCTCGGTGTCGGGCAACGGCTCAAAGAAGGCATCGTCGATGATGCCCTTCACGCGCCCCGGCTGGCGACTAGACGCAGCAAGGGCGAGCGGCACCATGCGCGCGTAGGGCTTGCCCGCCTTGGCGAGAATAATTTCTTGCCCTGCGTGCGCTTGCTCCAGCAGTTTGGAGAATTGTGTTTTGGCGTCGTGTACGTTGACTAACATGGCTTTGACCTTTCAGATTAGCGGCAAAAATTATAACTTAGTCCAATAACTTAGTCAAAAAAATCCATGTATGGGCTAGTGGAGAGCGAGTTCGGTGTCACGCCGGTGGCGCTTGCGCAAACACGCCGTCTGCTGCTTGCCAAACAACTGCTCACCGGTTCCACCGCGAGCATGACCGAGGTGGCGCTCGCCAGCGGTTTCGCCAGCGTGCGCCGCTTCAATCACCTGTTGAAGGTGCTGGGATTGCGCCGCGAAAAGGACATGCTCGCCGCCGCCGGCACATCCTTCCAGCAGCGTGTGTGGAAGGAACTCTGCGCCATTCCGTACGGCGAGACCATCAGCTACGGCGAACTCGCGAAGCGCATCGGCCAGCCCACCGCATCGCGCGCCGTGGGCTTGGCCAACGGGCAGAACCCGATTTCCATCGTCGTGCCCTGCCATCGGGTAATCGGTGCGGACGGTTCGCTCACTGGTTACGGCGGCGGCATCGAGCGCAAGCGCTGGCTGCTCGCGCACGAGGGGGCCGGCAGCCTGATCTGAGGCGCAAGGTGCTTACAGCAGACGCACCGCGCGCGCAAAACCTGTAAGGTGTATGGGTTGCACACGACCTATCCTTTGCCTATAGGGGAAAGATTTCATGACCGACGCTACCTTGGACACCGCGCGCGCCTCTGTGCCATCGAGTTATCTTTACTACCGTCACACGCTGCCGGTGCGCATCATGCACTGGACCAACGTGCTGTCGTTGACGATTCTGTTGATGAGCGGGTTGATGATCTTCAACGCGCACCCGTCTCTGGATTGGGGCAAATCGTCGTACACCGGCAAACCGTCCGTGCTGGTGATCACCTCGCGCGACGCGGGCAAAGGCCAGTTGATCGGCATCACGCGCGTGTTCGGGCACGAATTCAATACCACCGGGTTGCTCGGCGCATCGACCAATGCCGAGGGCAAGCCTAATGATGTGGCGTTTCCGCATTGGATGACGATCCCCGGTTTCTATTCGCTCGCGGATGCGCGGCAGTGGCATTTTTTCTTTGCGTGGTTGTTTGTGATCAACGGCATTACGTATGTGCTGTACTCCCTGGCGAGCCGGCACCTGAAGCGCGACTTGCTGCCCGCCAGGATGGATTGGCGTGGGATCGGCGGCTCGATCAAGGATCACATTCTGTTCAAGCATCCGCAGGGTGAAGACGCCAAGCGCTATAACGTACTTCAGAAGCTTGCCTATATCGCGGTGATTTTTGTGCTGCTGCCGGGGATCATACTGGCGGGCTGGGCGATGTCCCCTTGGCTCAATTCAATTTTGCCGGGTTGGGTTGATCTGCTCGGCGGCCGCCAGTCGGCGCGCACGCTGCATTTTATTTTTGCGTGGCTGCTGGTGGCGTTTGTGATGATCCATGTGTTTGAGGTGATCGTCAGCGGCCTGTGGAACCATCTGCGTTCAATGATCACCGGCAACTATCGCATCAAAGGCAGCAGCGGAGTCACCAAGGGAGCCCGCCATGAATAAGCCTCGCGACTTTCCTGCTGTGCCCGCGGTGATCGGCAAGCGGCAGTTTCTGGGACGTGCCATCGCAGGCATGTCAGCATTTGCGCTGGCCGGTTGTGACCGCCTGACCATGAGCCCGTGGTTCTCAAAAGTGCTGGCAGTGGGCGAATCGCTGAACCAGGGCGTGCATCAACTGGCAGGCGGCCGCGTATCGATGGCGCAGGAGTTTTCGGAGGCCGATCTCTCGCCCAGTTTTCGCGGCAACGGCAGCACCAACCCGGATGACGCAGCGTATCGCGCCATGGCCGCGCAGGGGTTTGCAAACTGGACGCTGAAGGTGGACGGCCTGGTCGAGCAGCCGGCTGCGCTTACGCTCGCGCAATTACGCGCCATGCCCAGCCGCACGCAGATCACGCGCCACGATTGCGTTGAGGGCTGGAGCGCCATTGGCAAATGGACCGGTGTGCCGCTCGCACAGGTGCTCGCACTCGCCAAGCCCAAACCGCAGGCGCGCTATGTGGTATTTCACTGCGCCGACACCTACGGCAGCGGCGCCAGCAAGACGCTGTACTACGAAAGCATCGACATGGAAGATGCCTACCATGCGCAAACCATTCTGGCCTATGCGCTGAACGGCCAGGCCTTGCCAGTCACCAACGGTGCGCCGCTGCGTCTGCGCGTGGAGCGGCAACTGGGATACAAAC
>JANMXV010000518.1:0-4595 GCA_031381325.1 Betaproteobacteria bacterium
GGCGACTCGCTGGCGCGCGCGCTCGGCGTCAATGTCGGCGAGAAGGTGGTTCTGGTTGCGCCCCAAGGACAGGTGACACCCGCGGGGCTGCTGCCACGGTTGCGTCAGTTCACGGTGCTTGGCACCTTTAACATCGGCCACCATGAAATCGATTCGGGGCTGGCGCTGGTGCATATCGAAGATGCGCAGAAGCTTTACCGCATGGGAGACGATGTCACGGGTGTGCGCCTGAAACTCGATGACTTGTTCCGCGCCAAGCAAGTGGCGTTCGAACTGGCGTCGCGCATTCCGGACAACGCCGTGATCTCGGACTGGACCAGCGTCAACGCCAATTACTTTCGCGCGGTGGATATCGAAAAGCGCATGATGTCCTTGCTGCTGTTTTTTATTATCGCTATTGCCGCGTTCAATCTGGTGTCGAGCCTGTTTATGGTGGTGAAAGAGAAGCAGCCGGATATCGCGATACTGCGTACATTGGGCGCCTCACCCGGTGGCGTGATGAAAATCTTCATGACGCAGGGTATTGTCATCGGCCTGACCGGGGTGTTTTTCGGCGTGGTGTTCGGCATCCTCGGCGCGCTCTATGTGGATGTGATTGTGGCGTTCGTAGAGCGCGTATTTGGCATGCGCTTTCTTGATCCTTCGATTTATCAAATCACCAGCTTGCCTTCAGAATTGCGTCCCATGGATGTGGTGGCTACGGCGCTGTTTTCTTTTGTAATGTCGGCTGTAGCAACGATTTACCCCAGTTGGCGCGCATCCAAAGTCAACCCGGCGGAGGCCTTGCGGTATGAGTGAGGCTATGAGTGAGGGTATGAATGATGCGGTAGTCGCCTGCCGCGGCCTGCGCAAGGTCTTCAACCAGGGCAGTGTTGAAGTGCCGGTGCTGCTGGGTGTTGATTTTGAAGTCGCGCGCGCCGAGCGCGTCGCCATTGTGGGGTCTTCAGGCTCCGGCAAAAGTTCGCTGCTGCATTTGCTGGGCGGACTGGATGAGGCGAGCGGTGGTGACATTTTTATCATGGGTAAAAATATCCGCAGCCAAAGCGAATCCGAACGCGGCATGACGCGCAATCAATCGCTGGGTTTTGTCTATCAATTTCACCACCTGCTGCCGGAGTTTACGGCGGTGGAAAACGTGGCGATGCCGTTGTTGATTCGCCGCATGCCGAAAGATGAGGCCTATAAAACGGCGCGTGATTTACTTAAAGAAGTAGGACTTGCGCATCGATTTGAGCACACGCCGGGCGAGTTGTCGGGCGGCGAACGCCAGCGTGCGGCGTTGGCGCGTGCGCTGGTGACACAACCCGCGTGCGTGCTGGCGGACGAACCCACGGGCAATCTGGATCGTCAAAATGCGCAAGCGGTATTTGACTTGATGCTGGATCTCAATAAATCACGCGGCACCAGTTTTGTGATCGTGACACATGATATGGAAATCGCGGGACGCGCGAATCGCATGGTGCGGCTTATCGATGGGGTGTTGAAGGCGGCTTGACGCTGTCCACGATTTGCAACACCCCGGCCTTGCGGATTTCATCATACTGGCGCTCGTCATCGAGCATTTGTGTCAGCAAAAAATGCGGCGCGGCGCGTTTGATCAGCCGCGGCACGATGATGCCCAACGCAATCACACTCAAACCCGTCCACTGCCATCCGCTCAAGGCGAGCCCGACACCGATGCCCAGCACGGGCAGTGTCATCAAAGGCAGTAACAAGCGCGCGGATAGCAGGCGCGCCGCGCGCTTCGCATCAAACTCAACCGTGATGCGGCCTGCACGATACGCCGAAATGAATTCGGGGTGGGTCAAATGAAGTGCGCAGCTCAGTATTCGACGGGAACCGGGTCGAGGCTGCGCCACATATACCAGGTGGCCACCGAGCGCCACGGCGCCCAGGATTTGCCGATGCGTTGCATGCGCGCCGGTGTAATCTTGCGTCCGCGACTGTAATGCAGCGCAATGGCTTTTTGCAGACCGAGATCGCCAATGGGAAACACATCGGGTCGCGTGAGATTGAAAATCATGAACATCTCGGCAGTCCAGCGACCGATGCCTTTGACTTGAATCAATTCGGCAATGAGCACTTCGTCGTCCAGACGCGTCCAGCCGGCGGGTTGCAGCCGGCCGTCGTCAAAGCGCGCGGCGAGGTCGAGAATGTAGCCGGACTTCTGACCGGAAAGTCCGCACGCGCGCAGCGTTTCGATAGTGGAGCCGGCGATGACCAACGGCGCCACGGATTCATGCGCCGCCGCGAACCGGTTCCACACGCTTTGCGCGGCCTTCACCGAAATCTGCTGGCCGACGATGGCACGCGCGAGCGTTTGGAAAGCGTCCCCGCGGCTGCCGAGCGTGAGGCCTTTGTGCCGTGTGATTAACTTTTCCAGCACGGGATCACGGGCGGCAAGTTCGCGCGTGGCTTGCGTCCAGTAGCGGGGTTTCAAGCGGTTGTTTTCTTTCTGCGGCTACGGTTACGTTGGCGCCATCGCCACATGACACCGAGGCGCCACGCCCAATCGGTAACCACGTATCCAATGAGGGCGAGCCCCAGGGCAAGCAACGGCAGCCCGATAGCCAGGGGTTTGCCCGCACTGGCAAGCCAATGGAACGCGGCGGCTATCCATTCCATGAAACCTTTGCCTTCGAGACCCGGCGCGAACGACGGCAATTCTCCGCCACTTTGCAACAAGACGAGTTGTCCCAGCTTGAACGCCATCCAATACAGCGGCACGATGGTGAACGGATTGGAATACAAGGTGACCAGCATCGACAGCGGCAGATTCACTTTGAACGTAACCGCGAGCAGAGCGCCGGCGGTAAATTGCACCGGATTGCTGCCAGGGATCATACCTGCGAACATGCCGGCTGCGACGCCGCCCGCCACCGCACGTCGATGCAGATGCCACAGATTGTGGTGCTGCAAGCGGTCACCGAAACGCGCGATGTGGCGGTTGTCGCGGATCGTTTGGTGATTCGGCAGCACGCGCCGCAGATACTTGCGTAACATGTTGTTGATTGTAGCGATATTCTTACGCGGTTTCCTATTATCTCCGGCTTATCGCATTGCCTTTTTTCATCATCCTGTTTGCAACGGGTATCGCGCTGCTCCAGCAGCAAGCGGTATTGCCGACGCTCGCGTGGGCCGCGGTATTGCCTCTGTTGATGTTGCTGGCGTGGTTCACACGTGGACGGCGTTGGGTGTTTTTCGCGGCAATGGCTTTGTGTTGCCTCGCTGCCGGATACTTCTACGCCGCCACGCGCGCGCAGATACGCATGGCCGACGCGCTTGCGCCGGAATGGGAAGGCCGCGATGTGCAAATCGTGGGCGTAGTCGCCAGTCTGCCGCAGCGTTACGAGCGCAGCCTGCGTTTTGAGCTCGATGTCGAGCGCGTGTTGACGCCGGGCGCGGTGATTCCGGCGCACATCGCGCTCAGTTGGTGGGGCAGTGCCGCCAAGGACGGCCAACGGACAACACAGCCGGATATCAAACCCGGTGAACGCTGGCAACTCACCGTGAGATTGCGGCGTCCGCGCGGCAGCGCCAATCCGCACGGCTTTGATTACGAGGCCTGGCTATTCGAGCGCGACATACGCGCCACCGGCACGGTGCGTCCGAAAAGCGGCAGCCGGCGGCTCGACACCATGGTTAACAAACCCGCGTACTGGATTGAAGTCACACGCGAACGTCTACGCGCGCGCATCCTGCAGGCGCTGCCGGATAAACCTTACGCCGGCGTGCTGGCAGCGCTGGCGATCGGTGATCAGCGCGCGATACCGGCAGATCAATGGCAGATTTTTACGCGCACCGGCGTCAACCATTTGATGTCGATTTCCGGGCTGCACGTGACGATGGTGTCGGGGCTGATCTTCGCGCTGGCGTACGGCTTGTGGCGGCGCAGTGCGCGGCTGGTGCTGCACTTGCCGGCGCGTAAGGCGGCCGTGATCGCGGGCGTGACGGCCGCGTTGGTCTACACCTTGCTCGCCGGGTTTGAAGTGCCGGCGCAGCGTACGCTTTACATGTTGACGGTGATGGCGGTGGCGCTGTGGCTGAACCGGCTGAGTTCCGCGCCGGCGGTGCTGAGTCTTGCCCTGTTGGTGGTGGTGCTTATCGATCCGTGGGCGGTGTTGGCGGCTGGCTTCTGGCTGTCGTTCGGTGCGGTCGGGGTGATTTTGTATGTGAGCGTGGGGCGTATCGGCACGACGCACTGGCTCGTCACATGGGCGCAGGTGCAATGGGCAGTGACGCTGGCGCTGATGCCGGCGCTGCTGGCGATGTTTCAGCAGGTGTCGATCATTTCTCCCGTGGCCAACGCGCTGGCGATTCCGCTGGTGAGTCTGGTGGTGGTGCCGCTGACGCTGGTGGGCATGTTGCTGCCGTTTGATTGGGTGCTGCAACTCGCGCATCTACTGATGGCGTGGTGTACGCTTGTGTTGGAGTGGATGAGCAATCTGCCGGCAGCGGTATGGCAGCAACACGCACCGCCGGGATGGACGGTTGTGGTGGCGGTGACGGGCGCGGTGATCTTGCTGCTGCCGCGCGGGTTTCCCCTGCGCTGGGCGGGCTTGGCGGGGTTTCTGCCGCTGTTTCTCGCCGCGCCG
>JANMXV010000581.1:0-25405 GCA_031381325.1 Betaproteobacteria bacterium
CCGGCTGTATCTGCCAGAGGCGTGGGCCGAAGACAAACCGCGGTGTGAGCGCGCGGGGGTGCCCAAGCAAATAGCCTTTGCAACCAAAGGCGCGATGGCGCGAACGCAGATCGAAGCCGCACTGGCCGCCGGCATCCCGCGTGGCCCGCTGCTCATGGATGCCGCCTACGGCGATGAAGCGGCCCTGCGCGACTGGCTGAGCGCCTGCGGCCTTATTTACGCAGTGGGAATACGTCCCGCCACGGCGGTGTGGTGGGGTGAACATCAACCTTTGATCGCACCGGCACGCGCAGCGCAAAACCGTGGCCGGCCCCGCACGCGGGTGCTGCGTGATAAAACCCACCGCCCGATCAGCGTACGGGAACTGGCCCAAGCGCTGCCGCGTAGCTGCTATCGCAGGCTCACCTGGCGCGAAGGCACCAACGCCCCGCTCAGTTCGCGCTTCGCGCGCGTACGCGTGCATGCCGCGCACGCCGATCACCCCCGTGAAGCGCAATGGCTGCTCATCGAATGGCCCAAAGGCGAAGCCGAGCCGACGCGCTACTTCCTGTCCACCCTGCCTGAAGACACTTCGTTCAAGGCGCTGGTGGCCACCGTCAAAATGCGCTGGCGCATCGAGCGCGATTACCGCGAACTCAAGCAGGAGGTGGGCTTGGGTCATTACGAGGGGCGCAATTGGCGTGGCTTTCATCATCATGCGAGCTTGTGTATCGCCGCCTATGGCTTTCTCATGCTGGAGCGGCTGTCCGGCGTTAAAAAAAACACCGCTCGACTTAAAACACCTGCCTTACCCGAAGGCTTCCTCCCGCGCGGGTCTGTCCCCGATGCAGCGCCACGTCCCGTGGTCCATCGCCACCGTACGCTATCGGCTGGGGCGCGCCATCGTTCGAAGTCTTTCGCTCTGTCCGTGCTGCGGCAAACCGTATGTACGAAAGTCAAATAATTAATAACACAGTACAACTATGGGTTATTCCATGGCGACTGGAACTACGTCAAGACCCAAAGGTAAAGCAACAACTTGCTTGCGAACACGCTGCTGTTGTTGCGCTCGCACTTTGGAATTAGGATGCATTCGGGTCGGCTCCTTGGGTAGTCGATGGTTGTTCGCAATTCCACCTTACCACTCATTGAGTCGACCTTTTAAATCAATCGCTTACGAAAGTTTTTAACCTTAAGTAAGTGCCATTCAGGCCCCTTCGTTTTAGCCACCGTGCGCACCGTGGCCTCGTTCAGCGCCGGCGGAATGGCGCCCACCCGCTCGCCGGGATCGCGATGCGTGCCCGAAAGCATGTGGGCGACGCGCGCCTCGGTCGGCGTGACGACGGGCAGCCCGTCCGACCACGCCTTCTCCAGAAAAAACTCGAACTCGTCCGACTCGCCGTCCAACCCCGGACTCCCCCGCTCGTGCATGCTCATTCCGCCTTGATGTTCGCGGCCTTGATGACCTTACCCCATTTCTCGCCTTCGGACTTGATGAACGCGCGAAACTCGTCGGGCGAATTGGTGGACGGCTGCGTGCCCAGGTTCGTCAGCACCTGCGAAACTTTCGGGTTCGCGATGGCGCGCACGGTTTCCTTGTGCAGCCGCTCGACGATCTCTTTCGGCGTGCCGGCCGGGACCAGGAGGCCATACCACTGGGTCACCTCGTAGCCGGGGAGCATTTCGCCAAACGTCGGCAGATCCGCGCTGGAGCGTTTAAGGCCGGTCGAGGCGATCCCGCGCAGGCGTCCGGTCGTCATATGGGGCACAACCGAAGGACCGGTCCCGAACATCATCGTGGTTTCTCCCGTCATGACCGCGAGCGCGGCCGGGCCTGTGCCCTTGTACGGCACGTGCGCCAGCCTCACGCCGGCCATGTGGTTGAGCAGCTCGCCGGCGAGATGCGGCCCGCCGAAATAACCGCTCGACGCGTAGGTCAGCTCGTTCGGCCGGACTTTCGCGAGGGCCAGCAGCTCTTTCACGTTCCGCGCCGGCAGCGAGGGATGCACGGTGAGCGTGTAATCCGACAGCGCGGCGAGGCTGATCGGGGTGAAATCGCGCAGCGGCACGTAAGGCACTTTCGGATTTGCCGAAGGCAGCATCGCCAGCGGGATCACGTTTCCCAGCACCAGGGTATAGCCATCCGGCGCGGACTTGGCCGCGGCGTCCATGCCGATCATGCCGCTGGCGCCGCCGCGGGAGTCGACCACCACCTGCTGGCCCATCTGCTCCGACAGCGCCTGCGCGATCACGCGCGCCACCGCGTCCGTGCCTCCACCCGGCGGGAATGGCGAGATCAGGCGCACCGGCTTGGTGGGATACCCCTGGGCCCAGACCGCCTGAATGGGTAGGCAGAGCACGGTAATGCTGATCAATGTCCGGATGCTGGTCATGACTTTTCCCCATCTTGAACTCGATGAATTTTCCGTGGCGACGGCGCAGTGCTTAGCCTAGCCCTCCAGGTGATGGGCGGGGTCTGCGGTCCACACCTGGAATGCCGGCCGTGCCTGGATCTCGGCATACCACCGGCTGATGTTGGGTAACGGGGCGTTTGCGAGGCCGAGCATATGCCATCGATGTACGCGCAGACCGAGTGCAATGTCCCCGTACGTGAAGCGCTCGCCGCAGATGTAACGCGCGCGGCCGAGCTGATCCTCGGCGATCTGCAGGCGCGTCAGGAAGTCGCGCTGCGCGCGATCGAGCTCGCGGGCATCGCGCGCGGCCTCGGGCAGGCGAATCAGGTGCATCACCATTTCGTGCTGGGGCGGCAGCAATTCGTTGTTTTCCCAGTCGAGCCAGCGGCTGGCCGACGCAAAGGTCCTGATGTCGTTGCCATACAGAAGATCCGGAGCATACTGCATCGCCAGGTAACGAACGATGGAGTTCGACTCCCACAGCACGAACCCGTCGTCGTCGATCGTGGGAACGCGACCGTTCGGATTCCGCGCCCGGTACTCCGGCGTGTTCACGACGCCAAAGGGCTGTTTGCCCTTGGACACGTGGCCGCCCGGCCCCATGGTCGCGCTGGCGAGGATGAGATCGAACTTGATGCCGATTTCCTCGAGCGTCCATAGCACTTTCTGCGTGCGACCGGACGTCGGCCGGCCCCAGAGCGTCAGCATGGCGTAAACGGGGCGGTCACGTTTTCCCTCGAGCGAGGGCCGCGGGCCGGCGTCAAGCCGGCCCCCCCTGCGATCCGCCGCCGATGTCGCGGTCCGCTTCCACGAGCAGCTCGTCGAAGGACTCCGGCACCCGGATCGGCCTGCCGATCACGTGCGGGCAGCATCCCGGCAGCCAGTACGCATTGGTGGGATGCCCGCCGCCGGCAACGATCAGCACCAGGTTGTCGGGCCTGGAGGCGATCGGCCACGGATCGAGAGCCAGGCTTTCAGGCGCCTGGATTTCGATCCAGGCCCGCGCACCGGAACGGCGCAGATACTCCGCGGGGACGCGGGAATGCTCCCACAGGAACCGGCGAATCGACTGCTGGGTCCATCCCAGTTTTGCCATCAGTTGCGCCACGACCTGCGGAATCATCATGACGCCCGGCGTGCCTTCCCGGTAACCGACGAGGCTGCCGAGTTGCGCGCCGCGCAGGACGTCCGCGATGCGGTGCATGCCCTGCAGCACGTCCTCTTCCGGCGTTTCCTTGATGGCGCTGCGCCGCTTGATGTTCATGACCCCGTTCACAAACACGAGCGATACCGAATTGGTGCCGCGTGCAAAGCCGTGACGCTCCGTGCCGTGCGGCAACCATCCCTCCGGCAACCCCGCCTCGTCCTCGGCGAAGACCGCGTTGGTGTAGCGCATCGCGCCGAACATTGCCATGGCCCCTATGCCGGGCAGCGCGCCGCCGAGATTCTGCTGCATCAGCCGCAAGGCGCGCCCTATGCTTGCGCCAGCAGGGTGCTGCGGATCCGGCCCGAGGCAGCCGAAGCCGGCGTTCAGCCGTATCTGCAGGGCAATGGGCCCGTTCACGATGATCGCGGGAAATACGCTGCCGGAATCCGCCTGCAGTGCGTCGCTGTCGGAATGCGGGTCGAGAAAAGCTTCCACGGCGGCGATCAGCACCGGCAAGTACTCGGGCCGCCCGCCCGCCATCGTCAGCGCGATGGCGCAGCCTTCCACCGTCGCCACGCCGCCGCGGGGCGGAAATTTTCCGATGACGTGGCGGCGCGGCAGGGGAGACCCCCGCAGGATCCAGTCCACGCGCGCTTTCGTCGCGGGGAGCACCGGAAGGCCGTCTCCCCAGAGCCGGGTGAGCATGAGGTTGCCGGCCTTGATTTCCGCCTCCTCGTAGGTCGCCGCTTCCACGCCCACCATGGAGACTGCGCCCGGCGCCACGCTGGCGTCCGAGGGCGCCCAACGGGTGAGGCCGTCATAGAACTCCTTCTTACGTTCACGCACCGGCGCGAGATCACTGCCCGGCAGGAACAGGCTGATCGGAAACACGACCATGGCCGCGTCCGGCGCAAGGCCGCGCCCCGAGATGACGTTGCGGATGACGCCGACGAAATCCGTCCGCGTCAACAGGACCGTGGGTATGCCCAGGGTTTCGAGCTTAGCGGCTGCACGGCCGCATGCTGTGGCGCAGGAGCCTCAGGCCGCGTTGCCGATGATGATGGCGTCGACCCCGCTTTCCTTCACGCGCCGCGCCGTGTCGTCGGTGCCGATCGCCTCGTTGCCCTTGGGAAAGGCATCGAGCGCGAGCACCTCGGCATCGGGAAAGTCCTCCTCTATCATTGCCTTGAGAAGCGGCAGCGCATAGTACGCCTGCCACTGCTCGTTCGTGAGAAATCCGATGCGCTTCCCGTTGAGCGACGGGAGACGCGGCGCATGCCCTTGCGTGACATCGATGGTCCCGGACGGGTCGTAGAACTCCAGCTTGATCATGTACGTCTCCGAAGAATGCCCTTGGGGTATAGGACTTTCAAACGCCATTTTTCACCAATCCGCAATCTATCCTCCGCCCGGCGAACAGTCAATCGCGTGAATTTTCGTCAAGCCTCGCTGTTTTTCTGAAAATCTTCACCCACGAAGCGTTCTGCGGCGTCTGATTTCCGGCCCATCGACGCCTTTACACAAGCGCAAGCCGAGCCGAGCCAACCCATCAGCCCTGGCAAAAACCAGTCTGAATCCGCGCATCAAGCCGCCTGAAACAAATCAACCCGGCGCGCCGGCGAACGCGGCGGCGGCTGCACGCACAATCCCAGATGCGTGAGAATGCGCTCAATCACCGCTGGTTCTTCGATTACGGCGATATCTTAAGCGTCCCGCCGCACGCCTGGCAGTGCTCAATATCAATATCGAAAACGCGCCTCAACAAGCGCGCCCAACTCATACGCACCGGCGCGCTGTGGGCGTGCATGCAATCCCCTTCGTGTGAGTGTCCCGCCGCTGTGCGTGGCGCGGGCACTGGCACCACCTTTGAGCGCAACTTCGCATTCGCCAGCACGCCGTGATAGCGGATCAAATGCAGCCGTGGTCTTGGCACCAGTGCGGCCAGCCGTTGCATGAACGCCATCGGTGACATCACGATGTGCGTTGTGCCGTTGCGCCACGGTGTTTTGAGCTTGAGCACCACGTTGCCTTCTCGGTTCACACTCAGCCGCTCGTTGGCTATCGCCGGGCGCGTGATGTAGCGGCACAGTTGTTCCAGCCCGCGTCGATCATCGGCCGCAGCGCACGCCCGCGTGCAGGCTGAATCCGTGTGCGTTGGCGCACAGAGGTGGCGCAACACGCGAACGGTGCGGTTCGCTACGCTCACCACGCCCTACAAGCGCCAGCACCTTGCGCCCCGCGCGTGGCCCCATGGCGATGCGGTAGGTGCTGGAGGCCGCTTGCAAGGGCGCCAGCACGTTATCCGCGTCGACGCTCTCGGTGCGCGCCAGATAGGTGATGCCCTCCTCCTCGATCAGATAACCTTGCTTGGTCAGTAACTGCAGGCTGGTGAACGCGTGGCCGTAATTGAAGCCATGAAGATGGAAAACGTGCTGTTCGCTGTCGCCGATAGCGTGGTTGGCAAGATGCTGGCTACCATGGGAGAATCACTGACGGTTGATCAGCCGATCATTGAATTTGCGTAGATTTAAATACTCTTGATTGGAAAAACTTTCATGAATCCAACTGAATTTGAAGCCACCTTAAAAGCCGATAACTTTGACGAAATTGTTAAAGTTGTCCGGTCCGCAGGTTACGCCGCGGGCGAGCACCAGCACCCGTTTGATGCGTGCGCGCTGATAACGTCCGGCGATTTCACACTGGTGGTCAACGGTGTGTCGACCAACTACGCGGTGGGTGACATATTCCGGCTGTCAGCAGGTATACCTCACCATGAAAGTGCTGGCCCGACAGGCGCAAGCTACCTGGCTGGCCGCAGACAAGTTGCTGTGGCATGAGCCGACAGTTCAAGGTTTTAGGCATCCAGCAAATTGCCATTGGCGCGCCCAGCAAAGACCGTTTGCGCACCTTGTGGGTAGACATACTGGGGCTGGAAGTAACGGGAAACTTTGTGAGCGAACGCGAAAATGTCGATGAAGATATTTGGGTTCTGTCGCAAAGTTTGAGATTTCACTGAGACTGGGTATCCTTCAGGGAATTACTCAGATAGCGAAGTAACAATCATGGATTTCAAGGGCAGCCAGTTCGAGCGGGACATCATCCTTTGGGGTGTGCGTTGGTATGTAGCGTATCCCATCAGCCATCGGCAATTAGAAGAAATGATGCAAGAGCGCGGTGTTGAGGTTGACCATTCCAGTCTCAATCGCTGGGTGCTTAAATAAGCTTACGTGATGAACGCAATACCCTTGCGCGCATGGCTAATTGATGCTAACGTTTTGTTTTTATTGATAAATAATTCAAGTTTTTACAACCAGAGGAAAACACCATGAACGCGCTCAGATCACTCGTCATTGCCAGTGTAGCCATTGCCTTTACCTTGCCTGCTGCCTATGCAGCCAGTTCAAAATCCAGCGGCGCAAGCAAGAGCGCGGCAACCAGTTCGTCGGCGAAAAATGCCCGATCCAACAGCACGGCAAAAAGCAAAGCCACCAGCTCCGCTGCAAAAAGCAGGGCCAATTCAAAACCAAAGCGCTAGTCCGGCATCACGGCGCGCCTTGTGCGGCAGTGCAAAGAAAAAGCCCGGCATCACCGGGCTTTTTTGATTAACGCTAAACAGCGTCAGAATTACAGCCCGCCGTTTTGCTGCGCCACCATGCAGAACAGCATGGGAATCGACAGCATGGTGTTGATGCGTGAGGTCATCCCCGCCAGTTTCGCGGCTGCGGCTTTTTCCTCGGGCGACACAGTGACCATACCCAGCGCCTTTTTCTGGTTCGGCCAGATAATGAACCAGACGTTGAACGCCATTACCAGTGCGATCCACATGCCGATGCCGATGGCGACGAAGCCTTTGCTCACGGTTAGCGCGCTTACAAGGTAACCACCCGGCTTCATTCCGGCAAGCAGCAATCCGAAAATCACGGTAGCCAGCGCCGCCCAACGGAACCAGAACAGCGCGGTCGGAGCGATTACTTTACCGATGGCGGGCTTTTGCTCGTCGGGAATCTTCGGCATTGACGGCGTTTGCACGAAATTGAAGTACCACAGCAAACCGATCCACATTATGCCCGCCATGATGTGCAACCAGCGCATGAAAAATATCCACCACCCATGCTCGCCCATCTTGCCGGCACCGCCAGCCAGAAAAATAATGGCGATGAGTATGACGACACCCGCGATAATAGTTTTCCCCAAAGATGAAAAAAAAGCTGCCATGGTTTTGCTCCTTGCGTGAATTAGTGTGTTTCTTACGTACTACTTACGCGGGCGATTCTAGCACAGACGCACGCAATGACCGTTTACGAAAGCCGCATTGTGAATTGGGCGGGGTCTCCATAACCGGTTGAATCAAAATACTTTTTACATCATGGGTTCTAAAAGCCCGAACGGCCACACCCCGATTCAGAGTATATTCTTTCGCCTGCCTTGAGGAGGAATGGAATTACCCTATCCGCCTCTGCCAGATCGCAGTGCTACACAATACCGCCCCGGAGGAACCATGCAGCCCCACGCCGTAATAATCACCGCCGCCTTTCTACTGAGCCTCACACTCGCCGCGCCCGCCCACGCGCGCATTACCCGCATCGAAATTGAAAAGGTCGAATCGCCCACCTTCGGCGGCGCGTCGTTCGGCAACACTGGGCAGTACGAAAAACTCACCGGCAAGGCCTATGGCGAACTTGACCCCAACCACGAACTCAACCTTGGTGTGGCCTTGCTCGACAAAGCGCCGCGCAACACCGCCGGGCGGGTTGAGTACAGCGTTGACATTCTAATCCTCAAGCCCGTCGATATGAGCCGCGGCAACCGCACGCTAATCTACGACACCGTTAATCGCGGCAACCTGCGCGCTATCGAAGTGTTCAACGTTGACGGCGTTCCCTCCAACAATCCCTCGAGCCTGAAAGACGCCGGTGATGGCTTCCTCTTCAAGCAGGGCTACAGCATCGTGTCGAGCGGCTGGCCCGGCGATGCGCTGCCGGGGGGCAACCGGCTCACCGCGCGCTTTCCGGTGGCGACTGAACCCGACGGCAAGCCGATAACGCAAACCATCACTGTCGAATTCGTGTTTACCAAGCCCGCCTACTCCGTGAGCGTGGGCTACGATGGCGGCAATACGCGACCTTATCCGACCGTGCTCGCGCGCGCATCGGAGGCACAGCTCTATCGCCGCGCCGGCGCGCCGGCGCAGCGCGAAACCATTCCGCAAAGCGAATGGTCGTTCGGCAACTGCGCGGACGGCAAAAACGCAACGACTAGCGACGTCGACGTGTGTTATCCCGCCGGCTTCTCGACGAACTACACCTACGACCTGGTGTATGTCGCGCGCGATCCGGTAGTGATGGGCATCGGCTTCGCCTCCACGCGCGACCTCGTGTCGTTCCTGCGTCACGAGCGCTCCGGTGCGAACCCGCTGATGCGCGGCGGCACGGCGGATCCGGTGCGGTGGGCGATCGGTTTCGGCCGCTCGCAGAGCGGGCGCTACATCAAGGACCTCGTCTACCAGGGCTTCAACCTCGACGAAAACAAGCGCGTGGTGTTCGAAGGGCTGATGCCACTCATTTCGGGATCGCGCCTGATGAGCGTCAACGCACCGTTCGGGATGCCGAGCCGCTCGCCCGGGCACTACGGCGGCGATCAGTTCCCGCACACCTACGCAACACTCGATGACCCGATCAGCAAAAAGCGCGACGGCTGGCTCTCACGCTGCACCGCGCAGAAGGCATGTCCCAAGGTCATGCACATGGACTCCGGCACCGAAGCATGGCTCAGCCGCAACGCGCTGGTGGTCACCGACGCGTCGGGCAAGAAAGACCAGCCGATTCCCGACAACGTGCGCCTATACTATTTCTCGAGCACGCAGCACAATCCGTCGGCCAAGCCCGATTACGGCATCTGCAAGAACCTCAGCAACGTGAACCCGCGCATTGAGAGCATACGCGCACTGCTGGTTGCGATGCAGGCGTGGATGACGGAAGGCAAGCTGCCGCCCTCGAGCCGCTTCCCGCGCGTGTCCGACGGCACGCTGGTACCGCCACTGCCCGCCGACAAGTTCGGCTTCCCTGCCATTCCCGGCGTCGCCTACAACGGCAAATACAACGCGCTCGCGATGAAGGACTTCAAAGTACAGCCGCCGCGCAACATTCCGGGCGCCGAATACCCCGCGCTCGCGCCAAAGGTGGATGCCGACGGCAACGACATCGGCGGCGTGCGCTCGGTCGCGCTCGAAGTGCCGCTCGCCACCTACATGGGTTGGAACCATCGACGCGCCGGGTTCATGGAGAACGAACTGTGCAACCTGCAGGGGTCAACCATCCCGTTCGCGAAGACTGCCGCCGAGCGCGGCGCAGACCCGCGCCCGTCGCTGCAGGAGCGCTATGGCAGCCACGCCGCCTACGCCGCGAAAGTCGAAGCAGCGGCAGCCAAGCTGGTGAGCGAGAGATTCCTGCTGCCGGAGGACGCGGCGCGGTTCGTCAGCGATGCAAGGAGTCGTGATTTGGGGTTTTGAAAGGCGTGGCGGCCCACGGAACTTGCAATGTGGAATTGCCGCCGTCTATGTAATCATTTGAATTAAAATAATTTTCCCTATAGGCCATGTGCGCGCCCAATTCGCAACCGTATAAATCGCGGTATATTTTTTCCCTGTTTAAGGGAGGCACTATGGAGCTCTGGAATCGCCCCATGCATTTTGTTGGCGTCACCGGACTGGCCGCAACACTCGCCGCCACGGCGCACCCCGCAGCCGCCCAAATCTGGGGACCGCTAACGCTCGAAGAGCTGAAGCTGGAAACGCAGCGCCGCGCGGAGCGCAATCTGCCGCCCATCGCGGGCGTCAAGCCCGACGGCGCGCGCTGCGGTTTACGGCGTAACGACCGAAGAGGACTATCTCGCCTATGGGCCGAAACTCTCGCTCGCCGCGCGCGGCTTTCTCGACAAACCCGCCGCGCCCATGCTGGTGGTCAACGGCGAGCGCGACACACAGCAGCCGATTGCCGATTGGTATCTGCTGATGAAACACGGTGACCCCAAGGATGTGTGGGTCAATCCCGCCGGCGGCCATATGGGCCGCTCACAGGACTGGTCGAGCCGCGACATTTTCACGCGTGTGGTGCTGCCATGGATTGTGCGGCGGCTTGAGGTGGCGCAGACGGTTGCCGCTACGCCAACGAAGAACTGAATCCCGCAACCCTGTAGTTCCTCGCTGCATTTGCTAACCGCGGCTTAGAACCGAAATGACGTGCCTATTTTTTTGACGCAGACCCACCCGTCAACGGCACAAAGCGCACCGCCAGCACGCGCCGTGTTTGGGTTCCGCCATCGGATGATTTCGTAATCACCAGCAACTCCTGATGCGAACCCTGCGCGCCCACAGGAATCACCAGTTTGCCGCCGGGCCTTAATTGCTCGATCAGCGCCGGCGGTACTTCGCGCGCCGCCGCCGTCACCATGATGGCGTCAAAGGGTGCTGCCTCGCGCCAGCCTTGATAGCCGTCGCCGATGCGCGTGATCACGTTGCGATAGCCCGCAGCCGAAAGCCGCTGCGCGGCGATACGCCCCAGCGGTTCGATAATCTCAATGGTGTACAGCGTAACCGTCAATGCCGCCAGCACCGCCGCCTGATAGCCCGAACCCGTGCCGATTTCCAGCACTTTTTCACCGCCGGCGAGATCAAGCAAATCCGTCATCAGTGCCACGATGTACGGCTGCGAAATCGTTTGTCCATTGCCGATGCCTAGCGGACTGTTGCGATAGGCGCTGGCTTCGTCGCCCGCCGCAACGAAGCGGTGGCGCTCGACCTTGCCGATGGCATTCATCACGCGAAAACTAAACGCCGCACGTCCGGTTTCAGCCGCGGTTTCGCGCGCCATGACCGCGATTTCATCAGCCATTTTTGCGCGTGCCGTCGCGTATTGATCCTGTGCGGAAGCACTTGCCATTGCAGTCGCGAACAAAAATCCAATAAAATTTTTCATACGGGCCAAAGCAGAAGAGGCGCTGAAGCACCTTTACTTTTTCTCCCCTGCCACCAGGTACGCCCACAGCGCTTCGATTTCTTCGGACTTGAGCATCCCACCCCAGGGCGGCATGCTGTTTTTGCCATTGGTGACCGAGTTCACGAAGCGGCTTTTTTGATCGACCGGAAACGTCAACAGGTCGAACGCGCCTTCGGGATTTTTCATGCGCACGCCATGGCACGGCGAGCAGTTTCTTGCGTAGGTGTCTGTGCCCACTTTGATTTGCTCTGGAGTGAAGTTCTGCGCCTGCAGCGTTGGATGGATGAGTGTGCTGGCCAAGACGAACACGCCGCCGGCAATAAATTTAATCATAAAAATCGATAGTTATAGTTACGGCATGTAAAAAACCCCACCGGTGTGTGCCGGTGGGATTTCGTTTATGCAATACGGCGTAGCTCAGTCTACCAAGGCAAATGTCCAGACCGATCCGCCGGGCAGGACTATGCCATCGGTCCCACGCCGTGACGACGTGCCGCCGCCCAGGCCCGACAGCACCGAAATATATTGCTTGCCCTTGAAGGTGTAGGTAATCGGTTGCGAGTTAATGCCGGAACTGGTCTTGAACTGCCATACGATACTGCCGCTATCCTGATCGATTGCGACCAGCTCACCTGTCGGCAGCCCTGAGAATATCAACCCGCCCGCGGTTGACAACGTTCCCGACCAACTCGGCAAATCCTTCAACGGCACCTTCCACTGCGGCTTCGCGGTCATCGGATCAATCGCGCCGAAAAATCCCCACGGCTCGCCGGGCTTGCGGTCGGCGGTGGTATTGGTCACGCCCATGTAACGTTCACCCGCTTTGTACACCGGCATATCCTTGTCGAGCTGGTAAATCGAGGTTTCTTCCAGCATCGCAAAGTAGAGCTTGCCGGTGGTGGGATTAAACGACATCGGCATCCAGTTTTTGCCGCCGGTCCAGCGCGGTTGCACTTCCACTTTTTCGCCGGCACGCAGGCGTTTGGCGACATCGGTCTCGACCACGCGGCCGGTCTTCAAATCAACGCCCGTGGACCAGTTGGTTTTGACATACGGGTTGCCCGCAAGCACTTGTCCGTTGGTGCGATCGAGCATGTACAGAATGCCGTTACGATCCGCGTGCATCAGCACCTTGCGCTTGGCGCCGTTAACCATGATATCGGCCAGCACGTTTTCGTTGTTGCCATCGAAGTCATAAGTCTCGGCAGGTGTCCACTGATAATGCCAGACGATCTCGCCGGTCTTCGGGCGAATGGCGATAACCGAAGCGACCCAAAGGTTGTCGCCGGGGCGCGCTTTCCAGGTCCACGGGCCGCCGTTGCTGGTGCCCCAATAGGAAAGGTCGAGCTCGGGATCGTAAGAACCCGTAATCCAGGTCGAGCCGCCGCCACGTTTGTAGGAATCGTCTTTCGGCCAAGTGGCAGCCGCCTTTTCGCTGGGATCGGGCGTGGTGTGCCGGCGCCATATTTCCTTGCCCGTTTCCGCATCGAAGCCTGCGACGAATCCGCGCACGCCGTACTCGCCGCCGGTCATACCGGTCATCACCACACCGTTTACCACGCTCGGCGCGCCGGTGATCGAGTAGCCGTCTTTCCATTCGGCGACTTTGGATTTCCACACTTCCTTGCCCGTTTTTGCGTCGAGCGCGCGTATAAAAGCGTCGAGCGAAGCGACGTACACTTTGCCGTTGTAAAGCGCGACACCGCGGTTGGATAAACCGCAGCACACTACGCGCGCGACAGCCGGTTCCCATTCCAGCGGGGTGTTCCACAATTGGCGGCCGGTGGCAATATCAATCGCCACCACGCGTTTCACATTCGCCGCATACAGCACGCCGTTGTGAACCATCGGCTGCCCCTGCTCGCCAAATTCGTTGGCCAGCGACGCACTCCACACCGGCACCAGGCGCTTGACGGTAGTCTTGTTGACTTGATTCAGCGTGCTGTAGCGCTGCTGGTGATACCCCATGCCATAGGTCAACACGTTGTCGGTGCTGCCGCCGTTACCGTCTTTCACCAAATCCTGATGCGTTTGAGCTTGCGCGCCGGTAGCGTACGCTGCAAGCAGAATCGCGCCGATTAAAAACTGTCTCATGATCTCCCCTCCAGTAAAATTGATTTAGAGCGCTGCCAGTATCCGGCGCGAGGGGGTGCATGTCAATTGGCGATGGTATTCGCAGCGTGTTAGTCTCATTTCCGTTATATTCGCCGACAATTCCAAGGGGAAATTCATGCGTTTTCGTTCACTGGCTTTTGCGATGTTAGCGGGCGTTTCCATTTCAGCATGGGGCCAGCAGTACCCGACGCGCCCCATCCGCGTTTTGATTCCCTTTACCGCCGGCAGCGCCGCCGATATCATCGCGCGCGCGATGGAGCCCGCGATGCGGGATCGGCTGGGACAAGCATGGGTGATCGACAACCGCGGCGGCGCCGGCGGCAACATCGCCGCTGAACTTACCGCGAAGAGTCCTGCCGATGGTTACACGCTGATGATGGCCACCATCGGCACGCAGGCGATTAACGTCAGCCTCTATTCAAAACTCAACTATCACCCGCAGAAAGATTTCACGCCCATCACGCTCGTCGGCGACAGCCCGAATGCGATGGTAGTCAACCCTTCGGTGCCGGCGAAAACACTGAAGGAATTCATTGCGCTAGCGAAATCCAAGCCGGGCGTACTCAACTACGGCAGCTCAGGCTCGGGTACCACCGTGCATCTTGCGGGCGAACTATTCAGCGTAATGACCGGCACGAAAATGGTACACGTGCCGTTCAAAGGCGCGGCAGAATCGCTAACCGCGCTGATCGGCGGAGAGACCGATTTGCAATTCGCGAGCCTGTCGTCGGCAATACCGCTGATCAAATCGGGCCGCCTGCGCGCGCTGGGCGTTACATCGCCGCAGCGTTCGCCGTCGATCCCCGAATTGCCCACGATCGCCGAGTTGGGTTTGCCCGGTTACGCAGCCGTGGCATGGTTCGGCATTGTCGGCCCCGCCAACTTGCCTGCCAACGTGGTGGCGGCAATGAACAAAGCGGCACTCGATTCACTTGGCCAGCAGGACGTGAAAACCCGGCTGTTTAACGCGGGCGTTGAAGTGCGCACCATGGGGCCGGAAGAATTCGTCAAGTACACCGAAAGCGAAATACAGAAGTGGGCGAAGGTGGTTAAGGCGTCGGGCGCTAGAGCGGACTAAGAGTCCCTAACCCTTACTGCGGCGTGATGCCGATCTCCGGTATCAGCTTGCGATAGCGTTCGTATTCCGTTTTAAGCTGCGCCGCGAATAACGCCGGCGTGGTATCCACCGCCGGTGATCCGCCCAGACGTTCGAAGCGTTCTTTGGTTTCCGGGCGCTTCAATACGCTCACGATATCGGCATGCAGTTTGCGTATAACGCTCTGCGGTGTACGCGCGGGCGCGACCACGCCGAACAGTGTATCGACCTCCGCTGCCGGCAATCCGGCTTCAATCACGGTGGGCACGTCGGGCAGACCCACGCTGCGCGCTTTACTTGTAACAGCAAGCGGACGCACTTTGCCGTCGTGCGCCATTGCAGTCACTGCGGGCGCCACAAACACCAGAAAATGCACGCGTCCCGCAAACATCTCCGTCCAGATGTCGGCCACGCCTTTGAACGGCACATGCACTACGTTGATGCCCGCCGCCTTGTTGAAAATCTCCGCCGACAGGTGCGAAGCGGTGCCCGCGCCGATGGAGCCGTAGTTAAGCTGCCCCGGTCGCGCCTTGGCGTATGCGATCAGTTCCTGCATGCTCTTGGCCGGGACGCTGGGCGCCACCACCAACACACTGGTAATCGACGATAGCAGTGCGATCGGTGAGAAATCCTCGATGGGTCGATACTGCGGCTTGGTCTGAAACAGCGGAGCGACGATCAGCGAACTGGATGCCATGCCGAGGGTGTAACCATCGGGATTCGCTGTCGCGATCATCTGCGCGCCGATCAGCCCGCCCGCGCCCGCACGGTTGTCGGCAACGATCTGCTGTTTATAAATTTCGGTCAGCGCGCCTGCCACCGTACGTCCGAAGTAGTCGCTGCCAGTGCCGGGCGCGGCGGGAATGAGCAGACGAATAGGCCGTTCGGGATAGGCCTGTCCTGAGCCTGTCGAAGCGGATTGCGCCGCGTGTAACGGCATCGCCCACAAACACCCCGCACAAGTTACCGCGCCAAGAATCCGTTTCATTTCACACCCCCCCTCAATTCGAAGCAGTCATTCCCGCCGCCTTGACGATCTTCGCCGCCGTCGCTATCTCGCTGCGCAAAAACACTGCAAATTCATCCGGCGAACTGCCCACCAGTATCGCGCCTTGACCGGTCAGGCGATCTTTGATATCCGGCAGATTCAGGATGCGCACGATTTCGGCATTGAGTTTCATCACGCTCGCTCGCGGCGTTGCTGATGGCACGAGCAAGCCGTACCAATTCGACATCGCGTAGCCCGGCACGCCGGCTTGCGCAATTGTCGGCACTTCGGGCAGCGGCGGAAAACGTTTACTTGTCGTGACGCCCAGCGCGCGCACCTTGCCGGTGCGTACATATTGCGTGACCTGCAATGCATTCATAAAGTAAATCGGAATCTGGCCGGCGAACAGATCAATCGCTGCGGGACCTGCGCCTTTGTACGGGATGTGATTGATTTGCACACCGGCCAATAACTTGAATAACTCCGTCGCCAGATGCGGCGGCGAGCCGTTGCCGGAACTGCCGTAGTTGATTTCACCGGGACGCGCTTTCAGGAACGCGATGAATTCCTTCACCGTTCGCGGCGGAAATGATGGATGCAGCGACAGCACCAGCGGCCCTTCGGCGAGCAGACTCACCGGCGCGAAATCTTTCACTGCGTCGAACGGCAATTGGGGATAAATGCTTGGATTCACCGCGAAACCGCTGGGCACGAACACTGCCGTGTGACCGTCGGGCGTGGATTTCGCCACGTAGGCAGTGCCGATGCTGCCGTTGGCGCCGCCGCGATTTTCGATCACTACCGGCACGTTCCACGCTTCGTTGAGCTTTTGCGCTAACACGCGCGCGAGGATGTCGGTGCCGCCGCCGGGCGGAAACGGCACCACGATGCGCATCGGGCCCGCCGGGTAATTCTGCGCGGCTGCCAGCATCGGCAGCCACGCCACTGCGGCCAGCTTTCCGCGCATCAGGAAAACTTTACCACTTTCGGATCAAACTCCAGTCCCAGTCCCGGCTTGCTGGGCACCGTCAGCATGCCGTTCTTCGGCACCGGCACTTCCTTATAACAGGGGAATGTCCATGGCATGTATTCGACCGTGAGGCCGTTCGGAATACCGGCGATGAGATGCACCTGGTATTCCGGTACCAGGTGGCTCACCACCGGCAGGTTGAAGGCTTCGGCCATGCCTGCGATTTTCAGGAAGCCGGTAATGCCGCACGAACGCATGAGGTCGATCATCACGATATCCACCGAGCGCGCTTCCAGCATGTGACGGAACGGCACGCAACCGTACACATACTCGCCACCCGCTACCGGCGTATCCAGCGCGGCAGTCACGCGCGCGAGGCCGGGATAATCATCGGCGGTGGTGACATCTTCGAGCCAGAACAGGTGATACTTTTCGATCTGCTTGCCGATGGAAATCGCCTGACGCACGTCCCAACGCTGATTGATGTCGCACATCAGATCGATCTTGTCGCCGATGGCTTCGCGTATCAGTTTGATGCGCTCGACTTCCTTGGGCGGATGGGTGTCGCCCGGCAGCGCGAGCTGCGTCTTCATCTGCTTGAAGCCTTTTTTCACCAGCTTCTCGGAAGCCTTGACCACGTGGTCTAACGAGAAGCCGCGCATCAGCGCGCCACTGGCGTAAGTCGGCACGCTTTTGCGAAAGCCCCCGACCAGTTCGGAAACCGATTTGTCAAACGCCTTGCCCTTGATGTCCCACAGCGCGATGTCGATGGCGGATGAGGCCAGCGTGAAAATACCTCCCGGCCCCGCATGCAGGGCGGCCTCGCGGAATTTGGCGTGGACCGCCTCGATGCACAGCGGGTCCATGCCGATGGCGAGCGCGCCCAGCGAATCAATCGCCGAGCGCAGTGCGGGCGTGATCCCCGCGCCAAAAAAAGCAACCGAAATGCCCTGCAGGCCCTGATCGGTGCCGATTTGAACGGCCACAAAGCGGCGCTTGGCGCCCTTTTCCGCCGGGCCGTTGGCGAGCGGCTCATCGGCGGGCACTTCAACAAATGTGGTCTGGATTTTGGTGATTTTCATGGGCGCTCCTCTGATTTCTTTGGTTGATTAATTTATGCTGGAAAGTTTTTTTAATTTTACACGCATGCACCTTCGCGAACACTACCCATCATACCGCCACTCGCGCCAGCCGCCGAGCAACGGAAAATACAATCCCAGACGTATTTCGCGCGCGTCCAACATGCACATCAGCGCGCCGTAACGCTGCAATTGCATCGCGTAGCGCAAGCGCTCGTTGTCGAGAAACGTCTCGCGGTCGGCGCCCTCGTGAACGCTGGTTTTGAAATCGACGATCCAGCGCACGCCGTGTTCATCGACGAACGTGCGGTCGATAATGACGTCAACCATCTCGTCAGCAATCCGGCCGGTAAGCCGCAACTCCGCGCGCGCATCGGCATGCGCGCCGAGCACCCAGCGGCCGCGTGCGTCGGCCAGACTTGCACTCAGCGCCGCCGTCACGCGTTCGGCCGCGCGCTTCATTTCCACGTCAGGCACGCCCAGGCGTTTCAGCTCGCGCCGGTAGGCCCCGCGCAGTGATTTAACGCGCGCATCATCCCACGCAGGAATCCCTTCTTCGGCAATGCGTTGCAGAAAGCGGTGAACCACGGTGCCGATATGTTTAGCCGTTTCGGAAGCCCACGAAAACTCGACCTGATCGTGTGCGCTGGCGTGCGCGGCATCCCGCTGCGGAAGCGCGAGTTCAACACGCGCGGGCGCTGGTGGAGGCGTCCAATCCGCGGGCAAACGGCGTATGAATTGCGGCAACGACGAGGCATCCATCGCTGACTCGCCGGCAACCGCCGGCGCCGCCACGCCCACAAACTCGCCGGCAACCGCCGGCCACAGCCGTGCAAGCAACGAGCCGGCGCGCGGGCCGGGCTTATCCGCCGCAGCGTCAATTTGCCCCACCAGATGCAGCCGTGATTTCGCGCGCGTCGCCGCCACATACAGCAAGCGTGCATCCTCGTGTTCGGCTTTTAGTTTTTCGAGCGCGTCGAGGTAACGGTAGATCGGATCAGCATCCTCGCTCGCTTCGCGTATCGGCGCCAACAGCAACTCCGACTCGCCGTGCGCGCGCGGACGCTCCTGCCACGCCAGCAATTGCGCCTCGTTGCGGCGCGGCGTGTAACCCAGGCCCGGCACGATCACCACATCGAATTCGAGTCCCTTGGCCTTGTGTATGGTCATCAACTGCAAGCGCGCATCGGCTTGCGCGTCGGGTGCGGCGAAAAGCTTCGCCACACTATCTTCCAGCGCGCTGAAATCCATGATGTCGCCGCTCTCTTCCAGCTTTTCGAGCAGTCGAAAATAGGCTTGTGCATCTTCAAGACCGGCGCGATCCGTCACACACGCCGGACCGCCCAGTGCGAGCCACGCGCCTTCGACCCAGCGTGCCGCTGAAACGCGCCGCCGCGCGCTGATAAATTCAGCGAGCATTCCGCGCACCCGGGTAAGCCTGCGCGCGCCGTCGCTTGTTAATTTCTGCACGCGCGCTTCATCGTTTATCAACACCCACGGCGCCGCGCGATGATCATCACCGGCTAATGCCGTTAGATCGGCGAGCGACAGCCCGCACCACGGCGCACGCAAGAGTGCTAACCACGCGATGCGATCCGCCGGATGAAACAGCGCACGCGTGAGCGCAGTCAAATCCTGCACTACGGGGCGCTGCCCCAGCGCCTCTATTTCGATCGCCTGAAACGAAAGCCCGGTCTCGCGCAGCGCTTGCGCAATGTGCCTCAGGTGCCCACGCGCGCGCACCAGTAACACGATGTTTTTATTACTATTTTCGGAACGCTCCCATTGCACGATTTCAACCACTCTTTGCGCTTCGGCAGCGCGGTCCGTGGTGCCGAGCGCGTGTACGTGTACCGCGTCATCACCAGCATCATCTTCGTTACGCGCTTGCGAGCGCACATACGGTACCGCCCCGCTGGCGAGGTCTTCGGCGTCGGGCATGATTGCTGTGAACGCGCGATTCACCCAATCCACCACGCCGCGTTGCGAACGAAAATTTACCGACAAGGTAAGCGGCGTCAACGGCACGCTGCCGATGCCTTCGTGCCGCGCGCGCAGATACAAGCCCACTTCGGCTTCGCGAAAGCGATAAATCGATTGCATCGGGTCGCCCACCACGAACACGGTGCGGCCATCGTCCGGCTGCCAGCCCGCGGTGAGGCGTACGAGTAATTCGTATTGCGACAGCGAGGTATCCTGAAACTCATCCACCAGCAGATGCCGTATGCGATAGTCCAGCGCGAGAGCGAGATCTGTGGGCGCGTCGGCTTCGCCCAGCGCGCGCAAAGCGGCCTGCGACACGGCGGTGAAATCCGCCTGGCCGTGTTCACCGAAAATCAATTCCAGATTTGCCGCCGCCAGCGGCAGCAATGTCGCGAGCGCCTCGACCACACGCCATTGTGGTTCGGAGTACGCCACTGGCGGCAATGCGCGCGTGAAATGCAGTGCTTCGACGAACGTGCGGTGCGGCTCCAGCGCAGCCATTAAGGCTGCGTGCCGCTCCTTGGCGGCGGATGCGGCGGCTTTTTCGGCTTTGCCCGCGCCCGGCGGAAAGCCGCTGTTTTTGTTGACCTGTTTGCGCAGTGTGCCTTCGGTTTTGGTCAGCAGCAATTCGGCAACGCCGCGCCAGGCATCGAGGTCGGACGCCTGCACGCCGGGCAGCGCGCCAAGGCCATCGCAAGCGAGTATGGGCGACGACATGCCCGCTGCCGATAGATTGGCGCAGGCATAACGCAGCAGCGCCACCAGTTCGGCGCTCGGCGTAGCGGGCGCAAGTTCAACCAGTCTCGCCAGCGCCTGCGCTACTTCGTGCGCCAGCGCCGCTTCGAGTTGTGCGCGCCGCTCGGCGGGAGGCATGCGCGCGGCGACGTGGCGTATCCATTGATCGCGTTTTGCCAGCATGCCGGCGATAAGTTCAAGCGCAAGGCTCACATGATTGTCGAGATGCGACAGCAGCCGCGCCACCTGCGCGCTGTCGTCGCCTTTCGATTCCAGCAGGGCAAGCGTGCGCCGCGCCGCCTCTTCATACAGCGGGCGGGCGTCGGTCACCGTTTCCGGCCTCGCGCCAAACCTCGACAGCACCGGCATCTGCCGCGCCAGCGCGTGACACAGCGCGTCGATGGTGTCGATGCGCAGCCGATTGGGATTGGCTGCGAGTTCCCAACCGAGCGCATCATCGCGTGCGCGCGCCGCCCGCGCGAGCTCCCAGGTGATTTGTTCGTGGGCCGCCTCCGGCTGTGTTTCGTTTGCGCCCGTAACGAGTGCCGCCAACACGCGGCTGCGCATCTCGGCGGCAGCCTTGCGCGTGAAGGTAATGGCAATCACTTCTTCCGGCGCATCCACGCCGGCAAGCAACGCCAAATAACGCTGAATCAACAGTTCTGTTTTACCCGAACCCGCGGGCGCCTGCACGATGAACGAGCATGACACATCGAGCGCTTGTGTGCGCTGTGCGTGATCGGCGATGCGCGTGCCCGTCATGGCGATTCACTCTCTTCCGCATCAATGGATGCAGCGCGTTCGGTCAGCTCACGCACGCGGCACAACGCACCGAGTTCGCAGTATGCGCAGGTTTGCGGATAGCGCTTCGGCGCGACCTCCGCGTGGCCGGCCAGATAGTCACGCGCCAGTTGTTCCAGCACCGTGCGCCACGAATCGAGCAACGCGGGCCAACCGGCGTACTGCGTTGATAGATTTTTCGACGCGGCGAGCGTGGCAACCTCCGGCAACACCTTGTCGTCGCGCGTCAGCCCCTTGAATGCGACCTCGCGCGCGCGCAGTTGCACGAAGGCGACGCCGGAAACATCCGCATCACCGCTCACTGCATACAACGGCAATTGCGGCTCGTCAGGGCGTTCGCCCAACCAGCCGCCGATATTTGCGAGGCCTGTCTTGTAATCAAGAATGACTTGACTGCCGTCGGCCAGACTATCCACGCGATCCAATCGCGCGCTGACCCGCACACCCGCGATCACCGGCGCGCGCGGTTGCTCGCACGCCACCACCTCGAACGGCGCGCGCGCTTTTTCCAGCGCGGTGAGCCGTAGCAGCAACGCCGTCAGGCGTTCGCGTTCAAGCGCCGCAAAGGCATCGGTCATGAGATCAGGCCGCGCGCGGCATAGCACATCAACAGCGGCATCGACTGCGCTTTTTGTTTTCTGTTCGAGCGCCGCTTCGTCCAGTGCCAGCAGATTCGCGTGCGAGTTGATGTCACGCCACAGCACCGACAACGCCTGATGCACTAAACTGCCGCGCTCGCGCGGATCGAGTCCGTCCGTGCCGTCTTCCAGCGCGGACGCGCCGAGCCGGTGTATCGCGTAAGCGCGAAACGGGCACGCCGCCTGATTCTGAAACATCTGCGTGCCGCCATTCACGCGCACGCCCGCGCTCAGCGGCGGCGCGCGACTGTCATCGAGCGTTTCAAAGCTGCGTGCCTCGAACAACGCGTCGCGCAACAAACGAAGTGTTGTCGCGGGTGCTATTCCCTCGGGCACATCATCGATCAACGGACTCATCGACAGCTCGCGTTCGCCGTCGCGCCGGGGCCAGCTAAAAATCACTGCGGGCGCGGCCTCTTGCCACGCTTGCGTCATACGGCGCGCGAAGTTGAGTTCCCACACCGCCGAGGCGTGCGGCACGCCGAGCGCGCGTTGCAATGCCACCGGCAAGAAGGGGTTTGGGCGCGGTGCGGCGGGCCACGCTTCGCCCGCGAGTCCGGTGACAAACAAGGCATCGAACGACAAACCGATGGATTCGAGTGTGCCAAGAATTTGCACCGGCGCATCGGCGGCTTCGGGTTGAAAAACGGTGTCCGCCGCGAGCCGCCGCAACACACTGAGCGCTTCGGCATGCGTGAGCCGCGGACGCACTGCATCGAGCGCGGACAAGCCCGACACCCCATCGCGAAATTTTTCGAAGGTTTGAAACTCCGCTGAATCGAGTGTGCGTTCGCCCGGCCAACCCAGGCCTTTCAGCAGCGCCAGAAAAGTAGCGCTCCACGCCGACGGCGGCTGGCGCAGGCTGCGTGCGGCGCGCGCGCCGGCAAGCCACGGCTCAAGCAACGCGGCCAGCCGGGGCGCCGCTGCTGGCACATGAGCCTGCGCGCCATGCAGCAGCGCGCCGGGCGTGATGCGCTTGCGGCCGCGCGCGCGCAAGTGCCCGTCCACCAGCGCACGTGAGGCCAGTTCGCTATCGGCGCCACCCACGTACGGGCTGCGCAGCAATGCGCCCGCCTCCGCCAGCGTGGTTTCGCCGCCCGCCAGCTTGAAAATTAAAAACGCTGTAAAAACAATAGGATAGCTCGCCAGTGGCAATCCGAGTGAGCAGTTGAAAGGCCGTGGCGCAGGGTCACCCGGCGTGGTCACGCGCTGCGGCTCGAGCGCATCTTCAAACACACGCAGCACAGCGGTGCGGCGCGCAGCCAAGTCCGGCACCACCACGCCGATGCGCATCCGCGGCAACGCATGCGCATGCGCGGTGAGCAGCGCACGCACGCGTTCGGCGACAAACATCAGTTCCGTTTCGGCGTCGTCGCAGGCGTGGCGCGTCGCATTCGATGACACAATATTTGTCAGCGCATCATCGATCACGCAGCCTGCTGCCGCGAAGGCGTCGAACAAAAGCTGTTGCTGCGGCGTATAGACAGCGTAGCCGGCGCGCACCAGGTGTCGCACGCGCGGCTGCATGCCGCGTTTGAGTGCCTCGGCAATGGCTTCCGGCAGTTGCGCGCTGTCGATCCAGCCGGAACCACGCAGCCGTTCGGCATAGGCGCGGTGCCATTCAATAAACGCTGCTGCATCGTCGTTCACTGCGTCCCACGCCACGCGATGCTGCGGCCGGTCCATGCAAAACGCATGTTGCGTGACCCATGCTTCGCGTGCGGCGCGCGCGGCCGCCGACGGATTCAGCAACAGTCCTGCGAAACGCGACGCTTCAATTACGGTTTCCCATAACGCGGTTTCCTGCTGCACCGACAGCAGCATAGCGCCGTTTTCAGCGAGCGCGAGTTCCTGCCACGTGCGCTCCACAAACGCGCCATAGGGCAACGCATCGGCGCTGGGCCAAACAGATTTGCCGCTGCGCAGTTGCGCGGTGTCGTACTCGCTTTTGAGGTAGAGGGCCAGGCGACGATTCGGGGTGATAATCGTGGCCCCGGACGAGAGCGCCCGAACCAGATCAAGGGTCATGGGAAAGCGCCTTGAAACGAGAGAGAACAAAAGGGACGATTTTCCCTATGCTCCCCCGCGCCGCTAACGTCCGAAGATGCCCCGCAGTATATTGATGCCATCCTTAACGGGGTCCGGCGCTGGCGGCTGACTGGGTTGCGCCGATTGATCGTTTGCTGGAGCGCCAGACTGATTACGTGAAGGCTCCGCGCGCTGGCTGCGGCCACGCCCCTCACCAGCATCACCGAGCAAGGCTGAAGCGGTTGATTTAAAGCGAACCTTTACTGCCCACTGCGGGTCTTGCGGGCGCGGCGGAAAACCAAAATTCGCTTCAGAGCCGTAAGCAACAAAACTCATCATAGGCGTGCCTGATTTCTTTACGACCTCGGCTGGAACGGTACATTCCGAGGTCTGCGGCGGCATCACCACTTTTTCGCGAATCAGGCGCGCCACTTCTGCCGGCGGCAGCCAGTCATTTTGCATGCCGAATTCCTGCACCTCGCTGGAACTCCAGAAAATGCTGTCATTGCCATCCGAACCGAACGCCGACGCAAAATATCCGGTGGCGGTCGCCGGCGTATTCCAGCGCACCGATGCGCCGCCTGCGCCGCTGGCGGAAGAAGTCAGCTCAACACGATCCATGAAATCCTGCCCGTCGCCGAGCGAGAATTTGATGTCTGGCGTGTAGTTGCCGCGTATCGTATGTTCGCCACGCAGCGATGCGGAGTCGGGAACGGCCTTGCTGTCCTGCTGATTGGGCCATTGCCCGGTGGTACGACCTGACGGCGGCGAACCTGTAGCCACCCGACGCGAAACAAATCCCGAAGGCATCTGACCCTGCCCAATATTGGAAAAATCCACCACCACGGGTTGGCCCGCACGTGTGTTTTCGCCGCAGCCCCAGTAGATCAGCATGCGGCCTTTGGGCCTGTCAGGGCGTTCGTACGGCTCACGCTCGGTCGCGGGACGTGATTCAGTCTGGCGCAGCGTGAGCAGCGGCAGCGACGAGCCCATGCTCATGCCCGCCGGGATATCGTGATCGGCGCGCGGCGCATCCGACGCACGCTGCGAGCCCAGTTGCAGACTCATTCTGCGCCCGCTTTGTTGTTGCCCCCCCATCATGCCCGCCATTGCGCCCATGCCGGGCATGCTCATGCCAGCGGCAGTCTCAATGCTCATCCAGTACTGCGCGATAGGCGGTTTTTGCTGGGCGAGCACGGTCGTTGGCAATGCCAACAGAACAACTGCCAAAAGTTTATTCATGGGGAGCACCTGCGAATGTGTTGAGACACAACTCTACCCCAGATTACTTTTCAAGCAAGTGCTTTTTCGCTTTGGTCTTGGCCCACTCATCGGCGTCCGCCGGCGCGGGTATTTTCTCGATGATCGGCTTCCACACTTTCGCCAACTCAGCGTTCATGGCGGTAAACGCTTTTTGGTCATCGGGCACGTCGTCTTC
>JANMXV010000586.1:0-6257 GCA_031381325.1 Betaproteobacteria bacterium
TTCGTGGTTGCACTGCTCTACGCAAGCACGTTGTGCGCACAAGTATATCCAAACAAACCCATACGCCTGATCGTGCCCTTCGCCCCCGGCGGCGGCACCGACATCATCGCGCGCCTGATCGGACTGGAGTTGACCGAATCCATGGGGCAGCCGGTGGTGATCGACAATCGCGGCGGCAGTGGCGGCGTGGTTGGCGTCAACCTGGTGTCGAAAGCCGATCCCGATGGGCACACCATGGGTTTGTGCAGCCTGGGTTTTTCGTATGCGCCGGCGCTGTATGCGAAGCTGCCGTACGATACGGAAAAAGATTTTGCGCTGATTGCCGTGGCGGCAACGCAGCCGTTTGTGTATACCGCGCATCCGTCGTTGGCGGCGAATAACATGAAGGAACTGATCGCGCTGGCCAAAGCCAGGCCGGGCCAGATTCACTATGGTTCCGGCGGCGCCGGCGGTGCGGCGCATCTGGGCACGGAGTTGCTGAAACACATGACGGGCATCGACATGACGCATGTGCCGTACAAGGGCACCGGGCCTGCGCTGAACGCGATGATCGGCGGCGAAATTCAAATACAACTGATCGGCGTATCGTCGGTGGCGCCGTTGATGAAATCCGGGCGGCTGCGCGTGCTGGCAGTGAGCGGCGCCAGGCGCTCGGCCGCTCTGCCGGATGCGCCGACGGTGATCGAGAGCGGCATACCGGGCTATGTGTTCGACGTGTGGTACGGCATGCTGTTGCCGGCGAAGACACCGCGCGCCGTGGTGACGCGGCTCAACACCGAAATCAATCGCGCGCTGAAAAATCCGCTGCTGGCGCAGCGTTTCGCCGCAGCAGGGCTGGATACCGCCGGTGGCACTTCAGAAGCCTTCGAGAAACTTATTCGCAGCGAGATTCCGAAATGGCGCAAGGTCGTGGCTGCCGCAAACATTAAAGTCGAGTAGAAAGATATGCAACGCAACCCAATCGGATTGGCAGTGATCGGTTCCGGCCGCATCGGCACGCTGCGTGCGCGGCTGGCGTCGGAGCATCCAGCAGTGAATTTCATTGCCACCGCGGACCGTGATCCCGCGAACGCCAAAGCGCTGGCGGATAAAATCGGGGCGAAGGTGCATTCGGGCAACAACCTCGACATCATCAATCATCCCGACGTAACGGCGGTAGTCGTTTCAACGGCCGAGGGCCAGCACACCGAAGCGGTGCTTGCTGCGATTGCGGCGGGCAAACCGGTGCTGGTGGAAAAACCGATTGCGCTGACCACGGTCGAAGCGGACAGCATCATCGCCGCAGCCGAGCGCGCCGGCGCCAAGGCCAATGTGCGCGTGGGCTACAGCCGCCGCTACAAGGAACGCTACCTGATTGCGAAAGAACAGATTATCCAGGGGCGGCTGGGCAAAATTACCGGCGCCGCGGCGCGCGTGTTCAATTCCAGTTCGCAGGCGCTGGCAATGTTGCAACGTGATCCGCATGCCACGCCGGTGGTCGATGCGCTGACCTATTACGTCGATTTGATGAACTGGTTTATCGGCGGCGCGAAACTTGTTGAGGTCTATTCGCGCGGGACCCAGGGCGTGCTGAAAGCCGCCGGGCATGATGTGGATGATGTGTGCTATTCGGTGCTGAGCTACGACGACGGCACTACCGTCAATCTCGGCATCAGCTACGCGCTGCCGGAAAAATATCCGTCACTGGGTCACGCCGCGCGCGTGGAAGTGTTGGGCACCGAAGGCGTGATGATTCTCGATGACGATCACACCGACCAGATCATGTACACCAACAAGGGCATCCCGCATGTGTATCTGCCCGATCACACGGTGAACATGGTGTTCCTGCAAAGCGGCACGCCGGGTGATTGGGCGCTCGGCGAATTCTGGGGGCCGATTGCCAATGAAACACGCGCATGGCTCGATCATCTGGCCACCGGCAAGCCGTGCGTACTGGCGACGCCGCGTGAGGCGCGCGCCACGCTTGAGGCGACCTTGGCGATAGAGCTTTCTATGCAAAGCGGCCAGCCGGTACGTTTGCCGTTGGCGGGGTAGATGTTGAATAGTCGGCGCATTCCCGGCCGCTGCCGCGCGATAGCTTTCGCCCATCAGGCACAGTCAGTCAGACCGTGACACACCCCAGAAGCGCTCGGCGTTTTTCGTCAGCGGCGCGATGTCTGCACGCTCGATGAAACGCTCGTATACCGTCTGCACGCGTTCCAATACTTGAGCTTCATTGATGGTCGCCATCTCAAGGACTTTTCCCGGCGGCAGAATGCTGGCGTCCTTGAAATGGATGCGCTGCTGGTCGATCGCCGCTTTCATGTCGAGGAAAAGGTCGCAGTTGTGGGTCGACGGGGAGTCCGACCCCAGGGCGACGGTGACGCCGGCGTCGATCAACTCCGGTACCGGGCAGCGTCCCGGATAGGTGTAGATGCGTCCCGCGCGCGGATGGTGTGCCGCATGCGTGCCGGTATCGCGCATGATGCCTATGGCGCGCTCGGAAATTCCGGTGCAGTGGGAAAGTATGGTGTCCGGCCCGAGCAGACCGAGCTTCTCGTCGTGGGCGTACTCGACGGCGTTGCCGTACATGTGGGTCCAGAAAGTGACGCCGTGCTTCTTCTGCAGATGCGCAATCGCTTCAGCCTGCTTGCGTATCCATTGTTCACGCTCCGGCGACCACACCGGATCATGCTCGTTGCGGTTGCCGATGCGAGACAACGCAACACCATAGTCGACGATGCCGCTGCCTTTTTTGTCGTGGTCAGACAGCAGGCGGTCACAGTTGTCGATCACGGCATCGAAAGCCACCATGCGCTGCGATTTGACGCCGTCCTTCCAGTAGGAGAATTGCCTCGGCCAGGGCGGTCGCGCCGGTCCGAGGCCGATGCGCACACGCAGCCCTATGCGTTCGAGTTCGCGCGCGGCAATCTGCGTGAACACGACATCATCGGTGCGGGTTCCGTTGCCGCCCATCATCGAAAACATGCACGTGGTACCCATCTTGATGCGTTCGAGCGCATTCAATTGCGTGTCAACTTCCCACCATTCTTCGTCTGTGGCAGCAGGAAGGAGGTCTTCCAACATCCTGCGGCGAGCACCGCCATCAAGGTTCTGTCCGACCGATTTCAGCAGGCTGCCGCCGAGGTATCCGTGCAGATCGACCAAACCCGGCAGCAGCGCTTTGCGCGTGCAATCCACAATTTTGGCCGATTGATACTTGTCGCGCAAATCGCGCGCAGGGCCGACTTCAATAATGCGCCCGTCGCGGATCGCCACGGACGTGTGGTCAAGGACAGACCGCTCGCGGTTCATGGTCACTACAGTAGCGTCGTGGAATAGCAAATCTTGCATAGAATTCTCGCTCCCTGAAAGTCGCTTCGATGCTAGCATTAAACGCTGGCGTGCTGAATCAATCGGGTGTGTTGAATACAAGTGATAAGGGAATGGTGATGAAAACTGTGTTGAGCATGCCTCGCGCGAAACGCTGATGCTGGATCGCCTTAGCAGCGCTTACTGGTGGCGCCGGCGTACACGCGGCCACCGCCTTCGCTCAGGAAGCGTGGAAGCCCACGCGCCCAATCACCTTCATCGTACCGAATGCCGCGGCCGGCACGAGCGACCGCACTGCCCGCGAAATACAACGCATCGTGCAGGCGCACCGTTTCGTGGAGGCGCCGATTCTCATCGTCAACCGGCCGGGCGGCAACGGCACGATCGCACTGAACCAGTTGCACGCGAGCCCGGGCGACGGCCACGTGTTCCTCATCATGAATGGCGCGACGCTCAGTGCCCACATCACGGGCTTGACGCCGTACAGCCACGCTGATTTCACGCCGCTCGCACTGATGGTAGATGACAGGAACTCAGGGAAAACTACTGGGTCAGCACGTACTCCAGCGCCGCCGAAACGCGACGCAGGGTGGATGGCGAGTATGCCGAGATCAAGCAGATTCTGGGTGAGCTGGGCATGGCGAAGGTGAAGTAGAAGGAAAGTCCGCCTGCTCATCCAAACGCAGATACTGGCCTGGACCGCGCGGCGACGTTGCATTGATCAGGATGGAAAATACCGATTCGAAATCGTTCCCGACCACGCTTCGTCGAAAACCAAATCGCAAACAACCCTCTCTTCGCTGGCGCCTTCGAGAGCAAGTTCGCCTACGCGAATTGCGCTTTCATACATCGCGGTCAGCCGAAGAAATAACGCCTTCTTGTAATCGGTATCCTCATTTTTCAGGTGCAGTCCCTTAGTTTCAAGTACCACGACCTTTGCAATTCCGTTTTGCTCCGCCTTGGCGAATACAAAATCAGGATAGACCTTGTTTCGCTTCCACCCTTGTAGGCCGTATTGGGTTTTCGCAACATTCCGATGCCACCAGCTCAAAGCGGCCTGGCTATCGAGATAGCAGGCCATATTTAGCTCCAGTTGGTTGTCGAATATCGCCTCGAAACAAGGCTGAAAAAGATTCTTTTCGATGACCGTGCCATCCGGCCGCTTTGCGAGTCGAGGCGAATCCGCTACATTTACCTCAATCGCGAATGGCAACTCATAATCGGCAGCGTCCGCGCGCAAGGAAAATGCTACCTTGCCGGATTCAACCATCTCGGCGAAGACTTGCTCCGCCAATCGATCTCGTTCCCGCTCAAGATCGCTTCTAAGGCGCTCGATCAAGCTGTTCGTGGATCGCGCTATAGCTTCCTCGGCAAAACCCATGTTCTTGAGTTTTTCGATGGCGCCTTCGACAAGTTGCCAAGCCACCCACGCATTAGGGACCAGATCAATCACGGCGCGCACCATTGCAACCCGGTCTAGCAATAGTGGAGCCGCATCTTCTGCAAGCGGGGCTATCGGATTCACCCCTGCCAGCACTTCAAGACCGATTCTTATTCGCGTTCGTCCGACCGGCGAAGCATCGGGCGCCCAGTCCGTTGCCAGTGACGCGGGATCAATTGCCAGCCAGGGCACTCTAGCCAAAATATCGCTTTCATAGGCCAGTTCGCGCCGGCTGTTGCCTTCGTTCCATGTGACTCTCGGCAAAAAAATTCGCAGCTTGCTGAATTTCGGATTGCGTTCGACTTTACGGATATTCGTGCTCGCGGCATCTCCGTTGCCGGACCGAACACTGCTCGCCAGATCACCCAGCCCATCTTGTTCAAGCCCGGATTTGATGCTTTTCACGACTTCGCCGGTCTGAATATCATGGCAATACACATAGCATTCATCCAGCGCACTTCTGCCCGTCTTTGCCACATCGGGCTGTCTCAGAATTCTTCCAATCAATTGCGTTAGCGCGGCGGGGTTACGCCCTGCCGAAAGCGCGCAAAGAACGTATGCAAACGGACAATCCCATCCTTCCTGCAGTGCTTGTTTGGTGACGATTGCACGGATGCGGTTAGCTGGAGATAGTAAGTTTATGTTTTCAATCTGCTTCAACTCATCTTTATCCGCGGTCTTGATGGCGATCTCGTCCGCATGAAACCCCAGTTGAAGCAGATGGTTCCGCGCGTCCTCGGAGTGAATAAATCCGCTGTCGCGCTGATCTTCACCGGTTCTTTCCACCTGCACCAACAGGATAGGCCGGATATAACGTGCAGTATCGGCATCGAGAAGCTGAGCTTCCTTTCCCAGTTCTTCGAGTTTGGAAACACTGGCCTTGAGGCAGCTTTGCCAATCGTTCCAGGGACGCGCATCCACGTTGATGGGCAGCTTGATCATTTCGGCCCGCTCAAGATCGGTGCCACGCACATCCACCAACATATTGGCGCCATGCTCTCCCTGCCTGCCGACGCGAGGGGTTGCGGACAGTTCCAGCACCATCGAAGGATTGAATCCGTCTATGGTCTTAAGCGCCGTCTCCGTGTACGCATGATGACCTTCGTCGATAACCACCATCGGACGGACCAGCCGCATCACGTTCCCCAGAGAGTCCTTGACGATTGCGCCCATCAGTCGCGGATCGGCGCCGTAAATATCCAGGTTCGGAATGTCACCCAATAACTCATGGTGCGCATCAAGATCATCTTCGCGAGGAAAAAAACCATGCACACTCCCACGGTCACGGAAGAATCGCAGCGTCTCCTTCGACTGACGCGATGCCGATTGCAACATCAGCAGCATCACGCAAAGATGCGATTCTACGTCCGCTCTCGATAGCGGAGAGTCCTTTTCCAGAATTTTGACCCGGCCCGCGCCCGCGACATTGAGCATTTGACGGTAAGGATGATCGCGATCATTCAGCGTGCGCCGTGTCTGACTGAAGATCGCCTCGTTCGGCACT
>JANMXV010000599.1:0-2891 GCA_031381325.1 Betaproteobacteria bacterium
TGTCCGGCTCGCGCCTGCCACCGGGGCGTGCGGCGATTTCGTATATCAAAACCCTCGGTGGCACCCAACAATCCGTGGTGATCGGGAGTAAATTTGTCACGACAGCAGAACACGCGGCGCTGGCCAACGGCATGCTGGCGCACGCCGATGAAACCGACGATTCACACGCGCCCTCACTCACGCACCCCGGCTGCGGCGTGGTGCCCGCCGCACTCGCCATGGGTGAACGTGAGCACAGCAACGGCACGCAACTCTTACGCGCGGTGGCGCTGGGTTACGACGTCGGCAGTCGCTTGTCGTTAAGTTTGCACGCCCATGATTTTCGTGAGGCAGGCCACTCCACGCACACCTTCGGCCCGATGTTCGGCGCAGCGGCGGCAGCGGGCGCACTGGCGAAACTGAATTACGCTCAGTGTCGGCATTTGCTGTCTTACACCGTGCAGCAGGCCTCCGGCGTGAGTTGCTGGATGCGCGATGAAGAGCACATCGAAAAAGCCTTCGACTTCGGCGGCATGCCCGCGCGCAACGGCACCGCCGCAGCCGCAATGGTGTCGCACGGCTTCACCGGTGTTGAAGACGCACTGTCGGGCGAGCGCAATTTCTATCACGCTTACAACGAAGAACGGCGCATCGGCAAAGCGCCGCAGCCGGAGAAACTCATCGAAGAACTTGGCAGCCGCTATGAAGTCATGCGCACCAACATCAAGCGCTGGTCGGTGGGTTCGCCGATACAGGCGCCGCTGGACGGGCTGCTGGAGCTGATTCGCGCGCACAGCATCAGTGCCGAGGACGTAGACCACTTAACGGTGAAAGTTGCGCATCAAGGCGCCAACACCACCGACAACCGGCACATGCCGGATATCTGCATGCAGCATATGTGTGCGATCATGCTGCTCGACGGCATTGTCACCTTCCTGTCGTCGCACGACGAAAAACGCATGAGAAACCCGAAAGTGCTCGCCATGCGCAGTCGCGTCACGCTGAAAGGCGACGACGAAATGAGCGCCGCCATGCCCTCGCGCCAATGCAGGCTCGAACTTAAACTGAAAGATGGCCGTGAAATCAAACACCATGTCAAAGCCGTGCTTGGCACCGCGCAAAATCCCATGACGCGCGCGCAAGTCGATGAGAAGTGTTATCACCTGATGGCGCCGGTCCTCGGCAAAACGCGCGCGCGCAAACTGTGCGACGCGGTGTGGGCTATTGAAAGCATCAACGACGTGCGCAGCTTGCGACCGTTGTTGACGGCCTAGTGCCGCTCGCGAGTGACGCCATGAATGCTATGGGTGATTACCCGATGTTGAATTGGAAAGAAGCGCGAGCTACGCACAACATGCGCTGGCGTTCCGAGAGCGGCCTGCCGCCGCCCAAGCGCGTGATCGTTGCTGACGACACGATGAAAGCAGATGCCGCGTATCACCACGCCTGCGAAGGCACGGCGATGCTGTGGCGCGGGGACTTTCAGAACGCGAAGATGCTGTTGCAGGCGATCGCGCGGCGCGCGGACAATCGGGCGCGCGCATCGGTCAAACCCGACGCAACCCCGGTGGCGTTTCCGCAGGCGTTTCATTTGCACCGGCAGGGCCAGGCGCAACGTGCGCGCATGCTGGGCATGCTGCTGATCCCGTTCGACGCCGGCCACACCATTCCGCTGGGGCGCGCACCCGACGTGCAGTTGGCGTGTTACCAAATTCATGGCGCGGTGGATGAACCCTATGTGACGTCGCTGCGCGAGTTGCTGGGCATCATCGGCGCACATGAATGGCGCAAGACCGGCATCGAACTGCACGCCGTGGGGGGACGCATACATCCGCACTACGGCGTGTTTGCACCGGTGCGCAGCGAGTACGTGCAGTTGGTTGCGGAGGCGCCGCTACCCTCGACGGAACTGGCGTTCGATATCGGCACGGGTACCGGTGTGCTGGCTGCGGTGCTGGCGCGCAGAAGCGTAGCACGTGTGATCGCTACCGAGAGCGACGCGCGCGCACTGGCCTGCGCGCGTGACAATATCGCGCAACTGGGTCTGGCCGATCGCGTCGAAGTCGTGCAGGCGGATTTATTTCCAGACTTGGCAACTGCGGGCCGCGCACCGCTGATCGTTTGCAATCCGCCGTGGATTCCCTCACGGCCCAGCTCGCCGCTGGAACACGCGATCTATGATTTTGAAAGCCGCATGCTGCGCGGTTTTCTCGACGGGCTGGCCGCGCATCTTGCGCCCGGCGGTGAGGGCTGGCTGATACTGTCGGATATCGCCGAGCATTTGGGATTGCGTACGCGCGACGCGTTGCTGGCGTGGATTGAAAAGGCTGGCTTGAAGGTGCTGGGGAAAATCGACATCAAACCCAAACACCTGCGCGCGGCTGATGCGAGCGATCCCCTGCACAGGGCCCGCGCGAAGGAAGTTACTTCGTTGTGGCGGTTGGGGGTGAAGGGGTAGTTTCAGCGCAACCGCTTTTCCCAGTTTCGCCCCCCCTCGCTACGCTCTCCCCACCCTTCTGCTCCGCTTCAAGTGTGCCCTTGTCCCGACGGGCGCAGGGCTACCTTCACGCGTCCACCGGAATCTTCCAGAAGTCCCGCGCATACTCCGGCATGGTGATATCGAAATTCACGCCGTTGGGATCGGTGTACTTGCGCTCGGTTTCGAGGCCGCTGCCGGTGCCGAGAATGCCGCCGTGGAAAACAGCGCCATTCGCTTCGACCTTTTCGGTGACCTTTGCCATGTCGTCGATCAGGAAGCCGATGTGATGCAGGCCGCGCACCGTCTCGCCTTTCATATTCACGTTCGACGGGTGAATGATCACCAGACTCATCGTGCCATCCGTCATCGCGATGGCAGTTGGCGTTTGCCGCGCGCGCGTCATGCCAAAAGATTTTTCATAAAACGTTGCGGT
>JANMXV010000634.1:0-11273 GCA_031381325.1 Betaproteobacteria bacterium
AGTTGACGGAAATAGCATAAGAGCTGGTTCCAACCTCGTCATCTCGGACTTACTCAACGCCCCGACCTCGGCGTTCCTTCAGCCACTGATCCGCTGCGCCTTCGTCATCAGGCCAGTCCTGGAGCGGATCTTCGATCGACTCGTTGTCCTGCGCCGCTGTTTCCGGCTCGTGCGCCTGCGCGACACCGTACAACGCACGGCTCGTCACGTTGAGATCTCCTGTACGCCCGGGGACGGCGGCGCGCTCTTCCTGCGCGCTGGCTTTCGGGGTTTCATCGATTCACTCCTGCAATGTGGCCGCTTCTGCGGCTATGCACGGCGTTCAGTGTAGGAGCCGTGTCCATCCCGACCTTGATCCAGATCAACGTTACTCGTACAACTGGCCCGCCCTGGGTGAGGCGCCACGCGAGATACACGTAGCCCACGACGAGTATCGCCGTGACCGTGAGGACAAACGGCTGCAGAAGACGCTTCATCAGCGAGCGCGGCGACGCTTGGAAACGATTGCTCTTACGCCACCCGCAACGAGCGCGGTCACGTCGAGCAGAGCCACCGGCAGCGCAAGTCCACCCGGCGATGCGAGATAACGCGGCGTCCAGACCGGCCCGAATTTCTCCTTGTAGTGCCGCAGGCCCTGGAAGTTGTAGAAGTGCTCGCCGGTGACGATACAGCAGCGTTCCTACGCGATCCCACAGCGTCACGTCGTCAGCCGTCGCCAGCCCCGAGAGGGGCGCCACGCCGAAATTGAACCAGCGAAATCCATTCTCTCTGCCCCACAACAGTATTTCAGTGAACAGATAATCCATCGTGCCGTTCGGGGCGTCAGGTACATGACGCATCAAGTCGACCGAGAGCTCCTCCTTCCGTGCGCTTTCCCATAAATTCGCGAACGCGATCACTCCGCGCGCGTCGCGCACGACGGCAACAGGGAAATTACTGAGATAGTCCGCGTCGAACGAAGCGTTGGAAAAGCCTTTTTCGCCGGTCGCTTTTGCGGTAAGCCATGCCTCGGACACCGCAGCAACTCCGGCGTGAGCGAGGAAACGCTTTGCCTCGGGACGATCTCGAACGTGCAATCCTTGCGCCGCACGCGCGCGCGCCTGCCTCAACTCTGCGTGTCCGTGCGTATCGATGTCGAAGCGCGGGCAACTCAACGCGCGCCTCCTCGCCAAGCTTCGTGAGAGTCAGCCCAAGCTCCCGATAGATGCTCTCGTTGTCTCCCCGCACTTCGAAGAACACAGGGCGACGCCGTGTCTCGCGGGTCAGCTCATAGAACCGCGATATGAGCTCGCGCGATTCTTCCGGTCGCCCAACCGGATCTCCCATCGCGACGCATGTTCGGTGCATGTGCCCATACATCAGGAAAGCGTTTCCGCCGTCGCTGAAAATCACCGCCTTGTCGCGCCGGTATACGAGGTTCGCATACGTCCAAAGCGACCGTTCGACTATCGACCGCGCACGCTCGATGTCCTCTGCAGGCGCATGCGCGGGACCGGCACGGCCCCGGCGACGGACGCGATGGCCGATGCCAGCCAGAACATCCCGTAACCAGCGGAATTGCCTTCGGATTTGGCGCATGGTGACGATGCCCGTTGCGAGAGACAGGGGATTCATTGCGGCGGAATATACCGCCGCCACCCCGCGCGCGTGTTGATCCAGATCAACGTTCGCTCGCCGCACGGCTCCAGAATGGCCTTCAGCACTTGACGAAGTCACCGTGTCACGACCGCAAGGAGGAATGTCATGAAGAAGTTGCTCGCCGCTTGTATCGTTCTATTCGCTGCACACGCGAACGCTGCCGAGAAAGGCCTGCTCGAGAGGGCGCGGGGCGAAGGCAGAGCAGCTTTCTACGCCAACATCACGGCTGTCGAGCCGATCATGAAAGCGTTTGCGGCCGACACGGGGGTGAAAGCCGAGTACACCCGCATTGCGAGTCCGAAGTTCGTCGCCACCACGATCACCGAGTTCGAAGCCGGCAGGCTCCTCGCCGACGTGGTCCAGGCGCCGCTCCCCGTCCTCGATCTGCTGAAGGCGCGCGGCATACTCGCGCCTTATCGCTCGCCCGCCGCCGCCGGCTATCCCGAATGGACGCGCAAGGACGACCGGATGCAGCTCTTCGGGATCGAATACGTGGGGCTCATCTACAACAAGGAGCGCGTAAAGCCCGCCGACGTGCCGAAGCGCTACCAGGATCTCACGCACCCGAAGTGGAAGAACAAGATCGTGATGGCCAACCCGGCCAACCATCCCTCGACGATTTCGTGGCTGATCGGGCTCAAGGAAAACGTGTTCAAGTCCGAAGCGGAGTGGATGAGCTTCGTCAAAGGGCTGGCGGCGAATGAACCGATGTTCGTGGCGTCGTTCGGTCCGACGCCCGCGCCGGTCGAAAGCGGTGAGAAGCTGATCGCGATCTCGATGCCTAAATACATCATCACCAAGGCTCCCGCTCCGCTCGACTGGGCGAGGCTCGAGCAGCCGATGTTGGGCACGCCGCGCGCGATCGCGATCACGTCCAAGGCGCCGCACCCGGCAGCAGCAAGAGTGTTCGTCGATTACTGGCTGTCGAAGAAATCCATGGAGATGCTGGCGAAGGAGGTCGGCGAGTACGTGCTGGCGCCCGGGATTTACCCGCCGATAGACGGCATGGACAAGGCCCAGGTGGTTGCGATTCGCGAGCTCTCCGACGAAGAAATCCAGAAGTGGGGCAACCAGTTCAAGAAGATCTTCGACGCGAGGTAGCGATGGAGATCCGCCTTCAGGGGGTGAGCAAGCGCTATCAGTCCGAAGGCAAAACGATCACCGCCCTGGATGACGTGAATCTCACGATTCCGGCCAACCAGATCTTCACGCTGCTGGGGCCAAGCGGCTGCGGGAAGACGACCCTGCTGCGCTGCATCGTCGGCCTCGAAGCGCCGGACATCGGGGAAATCCGGATCGGCGGCGAAATCGTCTGGTCGAAAGAGAAGCACATCTCGGTGCCCCCGGAGAAGCGCGGACTGGGCATGGTCTTCCAGACGTACGCGATCTGGCCGCACATGAACGTCTTCGACAACGTGGCCTACCCGCTGCAGATCCGCCACGTCGCGCGCCACATCGTCCGGCAGAAGGTCGAGGAGACGCTGCGCTTCGTCAAGCTCGAGGGTTACGAGAATCGCCCCGCCACCAAGCTCTCGGGCGGGCAGCAGCAGCGCGTCGCACTCGCGCGTGCACTCATCGCGGAGCCGAAAGTGATCCTCTTCGACGAGCCTCTGAGTAATCTCGACGCGAAGCTCCGCGAGGAGACGCGCAAGGAGTTGAAGACGTTCCTCGGCAAGCTTCAGATCACCGCGGTTTACGTGACGCACGATCGCGTCGAAGCGCTCGCGCTTTCCGACTCTATCGCGGTGATGCGCGCGGGACAGATTGTCGAAGTGGGCTCGCCGCAGAAGATCTATTTCGACGCCGACCACCGCTTTGTCGCGGACTTTATCGGACGCGCGAATCTGGTGAAGGCGACGGTCGTCGCACAGGAGAATGGGCACACAGTGGTCGAGTGCGGACTCGGAACGCTCGCCTGTCAGCATCGCGAATTCCCGGTGGGCGCCGAAGTCACGTTGTGCTTGCGGCCGGAGTTCATCAAGATCGCGCGCGGCGAAGCGGCGAAGGCGCGGAACGTCGTCAACGGCCGCGTCGATTCCCTGGTGTTCGTCGGCGAAGCCTTTGAGGTCGAAATCCGCGCCGGGACCGAGCTCCTGCTCGCCAAGACGCACCCGGACCTTCCTCTCAAGCAGGGCGAGTCCGTGAACTTCAGCCTCGACCCCGAGCACTGCCTGCTCGTCGCGGTGTAACGGGCAGCCGTCATGAGGTCGTCACGAACGAAGCTCACCTACACGCTGCTCCTCATCGTCGGCTTTCTGACCGTCTGCCCGGTGATCATGCTGGTGCTCGGGAGCTTTTCCGAGGGCTTGACCGCGTTCGGCACGTTTACCGTCGACAAGTACGTCGCGGCTTATACCGACCCCGGTCTGCTCGAGGTGATGCTGAACACCGTGATATTCGTACTCGGCTCGTCGACGCTCGCGACGGTGCTCGCCCTGTTCCTCGCGTACCTCAACACCCGCACCGACATCCCGTTCAAGTTCGTGTTCGGGATCCTGTCCATCATCCCGATGATGATCCCGCACCTGCTGTTCTCGGTGACGTGGGCGCTGCTGCTCAATCCGTCGAACGGCATGATCAACATCGTGCTCCAGAATGCCTTCTCGCTGGACAGCGCGCCGTTCAACATCTACTCGCTGCAGGGCATGATCCTGGTCGAGGCGCTGCTGGATCTCCCCGTCGCCTATCTCATCATCGCGCCCGCCATGGCTTCGTTCGACGTGGCGCTGGAGGAGTCGTCGAGGGTGTTCGGCGCGGGCACGTGGCGGACGATCGTCAAGGTGACACTGCCCGTGCTGCGACCGGCGATACTCGCGGCGTTCATCCTGGGGGTCGTGCGCAGTCTCGCCTCTTTCGCGGTCCCTCAGGTGCTCGGCATGCCTGGCCGCGTTCGCGTCCTTGCCACGCACCTCTACGAGATGATCGCGCTCGGCTTCGCCACGGACTACGGCAAGGCCGCGGCCGTCGGCATGAGCGTGCTGGCAACGTCGGTCACGCTGATCGTCGTGTACCGGGCGCTGACCGCAGAGAGCGAGAAATACGTGACGATTTCCAGCCGCGGCTACAGGCCCACCATGGTCGAGCTCAAAGGCGCCCGCATCCCGCTCTTCACCGTGGTCGCCCTGCTTTCCTGCATGATGGTCGTGCTGCCGGTCGCGGTGCTCCTGTATACCTCGTTCGTGCCGTACACGATGGTGCCGAGTGCGCGCGCGTTCTCGCTCATGGGCTTTAAGCACTGGATCGACGTTCTGCAGGATCCGATCTCGCTGCTCGCGCTGAAGAACAGCCTCTTTCTCGCAGTGGTCGGGGCGACGTTGGGGGTGGTCCTTTCGATCTTTGTGGCCTACGTGATCGTGAAGGTGAAATCGCGCGCGTCCGGACTCCTCGAATCGCTGAGCTATCTGTCGTTCTCGTTCCCCGGCATCGTCATCGGTGTCGGATTCATGTGGTTCTTCGTGCAGACGCCGCTCTACGCGACGATCTGGGCGCTCCTCATCGGCTACATCGCCACCTATCTGCCTTACGGCATCCGGCCCCTCTCGAGCGCCTTTGTCCAGGTGCATGCCCATCTCGAGGAATCGTCGCTCGTGTGCGGAGCGAGCCCGCTCACGACCATGCGCAGAATCATCGTGCCGCTCCTGATCCCCGGCATCGTGTCGGCGTGGATACTGATGGCGAGCATGTTCGTGCGCGAGCTCACGCTCTCGGTGGTACTCTCGCGCCCCGGCACCGAGGTGCTCGCGGTTCAGATCCTGCGCTTCGCCGACGACGGCCTCTGGGGCAGGCTCTCAGCGCTCGGCATCATCATGATTTTCATCTCGACCATGCTCGTGCTGCTCGCGACGTTCGTCGGGTCGAAGTTCAAGATCGCGGAAGACTCGGGCAAGCACGTGCCGGCACGGGCGCTGACAGCGAAGGGCGCCGCGCAGGCGGCGTGAGATATCAGCGTCGGCCCCAGCTCGCTTGGGGCGTGAGCATGTCGCGCTTGAAGAGCCTGGTGTCGCGATACTCGTCGTACATGCGTCGTGCCCGGGTCCGGGTCCGGCGCGCACTAATCGCGCTCGGTCGCCTTCGGCCCCGGGAAATCGGTCTCGGGATTGCTCGGCCAGCGCACGTACTCGGTACGCATGCGCTCGCGCACGTCGAACTTGCGCGTCTGCGTGTTGCTTTCGTAGGTCGCCTCGACGACATCTGAGCCGCGCGGTAGTTTCGCGAGCACCACCGGCCCAGGTGCGAAAAACACGAGGACCGGGATACCCGCTTTGTCTTTCACCACGACCGCGACGTCCGAAACGTAGTAGCCTTCGACGAGCGTGAACACGAGCTTGAGGTTGAATTCACGTTCGCGTGCCTTGAGCCGCTTCATCGCCTTGAGGCGTTGCGTCGCGGAATCATACCGGCCCCGCTTTCGACTGTGGAAATGCTGATCCAACCAGGTCATTGATTGCGACGAGGCCGGCGGGCCTTCCCTTCGCATCCATTACCGGGAGCTGGCGAACCCCTGTCGCGCTCAGCCGATCTATCATCTGCACGAACTCGCGCGAACCCCCGTTCCCCAGAAGCTCGCCCATGTCTCCGACCGTAATCGCCTTCAGATCCAGCCCGAGAGCGACCGCATGCACCAAGAGATCCCAGTCGGTGACCAGACCTACGTCAGATCGCCACCGCCGAACCGATCTCCGCATCCGAGCGGCTGCCGGTCATAGCACTCGAGACTGCCGCCGGTGCCGCGGCCTATGTCGTGCGCGACGTGGCGGCGCGTCTTGCAGTAATGCGCGCAACCCGCTGCGCCGGCGCTGACGAAATTGCAGTTGGCAGCTAGACAGGGCGCGCGAATGGCCGCGCGCGCCCCTTCGCACGGATTCCGTTCCTCCCTGTGCGCAGAAGTATGCGTCCTTAGCGCAGATGCAGCAGTTTCGAAACGGCAATGAAGGCGCCTACCAGGTTATCCGCTATGGCAAGGTCCGCTAGTGCGCGGCTGCGCTGCCGTTCGGACAATCCGAGCTTGGTAATTCTCGTGGAAGTTGAGCTTTTCTCATTTACCAGTGCGTTTTTCATGATCCGTATCCTCGTATATATTTAGGTTACGCCACATTGTGATACATAGTTATTTAAAAACATTTCTCTCAATGATAGACAATCTATACAAGGGCTTTGTTGCGAAGCAACAAATGAATTATTTTATGGGTTCACATTAGTATTCTAAATAACGATGACATAATTCGCTTGTTTGTCTGAATAGGTCCAGACTCTGCTGCAGTGCCCTGGGCGGGACAATTCCCCGCCAAGGATTCCTGCATTGGCGATCGATACTTTCCTTAAAGTCATCAAGTAATAGCTGTCTTTCTGAGCGGTATTCTGCCTATGCCATTCCCATTGCCGAGTGGGGTGCTGCGAAATGAGAATTGAAATTCACGAGGCCGTATGGCTTGATGCGCATCAGCAGTTTTCACTTGCGGAATTCGCGGATCTGTCTGAAATGCCAGAGGCGGAACTGCTCCAGTTGATTGACTGCGCGGCACTTGCTCCGGTCGACCCGAAGGCGGCCGAAGCAGGATTCGGCGGCGGATTCCTGATGACCGCGACGATGGCACAGTGTCTGCGGCATGACTTCGATCTCGATGTGGGCGCGCTTGTGCTGCCACAGTTAATACTCCACCGAATTCGCGATCTGGAAGCCCGTTGCGCGCCTTGCGGGCGCAGTTTCCGCAAAGTTACAAGCCGCTAACGCAAGAACGCAACTGATTGAATTTACGGAATTCGACCTCATATCTGGCTAAATGGACGCTTACCTGCATGCCGTTTGTTCCCACTGCAATACCGTCAACCGTGTGTTGCACGACCGGCTTGCAGCGGCGACATGCGGCAACTGCAAGCGGACGCTGATTTCCACTCAACCCTATGAATTGACCAATGCAAGCTTCGACCGTCACGTGAGCGCAAATGATTTACCTGTAGTGGTCGATTTCTGGGCGCCATGGTGCGGCCCGTGCCGTATGATGGCGCCTGCATACGAGCAGGCGGCATCGAGGCTCGCGCCCAATGTGAGACTTGCCAAGCTCAACACCGAAGCCGAGCCGGACGTCGCCGCGCGCTTTGGCATTCGCGGCATCCCGACTCTGATCGCCTTCAAAAACGGGCGCGAAGTCGCGCGTAAATCAGGTGCAATGGATCTGCCCGGCCTGCTAGGGTGGATAAAGGCCAATGCTTAATATTGTGAGGGTTTATGTCATCGCGTAATCCGACCGGCTGGATGTGGGCACAGGCCTGCGAGTTGTTGGACGAGGCCGAGCGCATGCATCGGCAGTTCTTCCACTTGGCCGCGTCCTCTGGGCGCTCGCAAGCCGTGTGGGAGCCGCCGGTCGACGTGTTCGAGGATGAACGAGAAATCATCGTCGTTGTCGCCCTGCCGGGTGTTGCAATCGAGCGCGTCGAGATCACGTATGAGTCCGAAATGCTGGTGGTGCGCGCCAACCGCCATATCCCGTTCGCTGGTTCGCGCCGCGCGGTGCGGCGGCTCGAGATTCCGTACGGCTCTTTCGAGCGGCGCATCCAACTGCCGGACGCGCAGCTTGATGCCGCCACGAGCGAGTGCGTAGACGGCTGTTTGATATTGAGGCTGCGCAAGACGGGGCATTTATGAACAAAGACATCATTACCAACATCACCCCGGTCAGCGCTGATGGGGGCGCGCCCATCGGAGCAGCCGCGCCCGCCGGGCCATCGCAGCGGGAAGACACATTGCGCCCACTGCCGGAAGACGCACTCATCATTGTACCGGTGCGCAACGTCGTGCTGTTTCCCGGTGTCGTCTTCCCATTGACGATAGGCCGCGAGCGCTCGCGTGCCGCGGCGCAGGAGGCTGCGCGTCTGGAGCGACCGCTCGGCGTGCTGCTACAGAGCAAGCCCGACGTCGATCTGCCGAGCCCCGACGACATGCACTGGGTCGGCACCACTGCCAACGTGCTGCGCTACATCACGGCGCCCGACGGCGCACACCACGTGATCTGCCAGGGTGCAAAGCGTTTCCGTGTACTGCAATTCCTGGACGGCTATCCGTTCACAGCAGCGCGTGTGGAGTTTATCGAGCAGCCCGACCAGACCGATCCGGACATTGAAGGCCGCGCGCTTAATCTTAAGCAGCTCGCCATCGAGATCTTGCAACTGCTGCCGCAGGTGCCCGCGGAAATGGTGTCTGCGCTGCAGGGCGTGGAAGGTCCCGCGCGGCTCGCGGACTTCATTGCGGGCCTGATGGACATCAGCGCCGCGGAAAAGCAGAAATTACTGGAGACGTTCGACCTAAAGGCACGGCTCGACAAACTGCTCGAACTCTTGGCGCACCGCATCGAGGTGCTGAAGGTCTCGCGTGAGATCGACGAGCGCACCAAGGGATCGATCAGCGACAGCAACCGCAAGCACCTGCTGCGCGAGCAAATGCGCACGATCCAAAAGGAGCTCGGCGAGGGTGACGAGGGGGTGGCGGAAATCGCTGAACTCGACAAGGCGATCGCCGAAGCGAAGATGCCCGCGGAAGTGGAAAAGCAGGCGCGCAAGGAATTGAAGCGTCTGGAGCGCATGCCCGAAGGCGCCGGCGAACACTCCATGATCCGCACCTACCTCGACTGGCTGACCGAGCTGCCGTGGGCGGCCGATGCCGTTAACGCAGTCGATATCGCGCAGGCGCGGCGCATCTTGGACGACGACCACTACGGCCTCGAGAAAATCAAGAAACGCATTCTCGAGTACCTCGCGGTGCGCAAGTTGAATCCGTCGGGCAAGAGTCCAATCCTGTGTTTCGCGGGTCCGCCAGGTGTTGGCAAGACCTCCCTCGGACAGAGTATTGCCAGAGCCACGAGCCGCAAATTTGTGCGCGTAAGTCTGGGCGGCGTGCACGACGAGGCCGAGATTCGCGGCCACCGGCGCACCTACATTGGCGCGCTGCCGGGCACCATCATCCAGAACCTGCGCAAGGTGGAAACGCGCAATTGCGTGATGATGCTCGATGAAGTCGACAAGCTCGGTGCCGGCGGTTTTCATGGCGACCCCTCTTCTGCGCTGCTCGAAGTGCTTGATCCCGAGCAGAATTCGACTTTCCGCGACAACTATCTCGCGGTGCCGTTCGACCTGTCGGGCGTGATGTTCATTTGCACCGCCAACGTGCTTGACACGATACCAGGGCCGCTGCGCGATCGCATGGAGATCATCCAGCTACCGGGTTACACCGCCCAGGAAAAGCTGCAGATTGCGCGCCGCTACCTGGTGGCGCGCCAGCTCGAGGCAACGGGACTCAAGGCCGAGCAATGCACGGTCAGCGACGAAGCGCTCACCGTGATCATTGACGACTACACGCGCGAAGCGGGCGTGCGCAACCTCGAACGCGAAATCGGCAAGGTGCTCCGCAATGTCGCGGTGCGCATTGCTGAGGGCAGCGCGCAGCAGGTTATCGTCAGACCCGAAGATCTCGCCGCACTGCTCGGCGCACCAAGGTTCGAATCGGAAGTGGCGATGCGTAGCGGCGTGCCGGGCGTTGCAACGGGGCTCGCCTGGACGCCCGTGGGCGGTGATATTCTGTTTATTGAGGCGACACGCATGCCCGGTGCCGGCAAGCTCATACTCACTGGGCAACTGGGCGACGTAATGAAGGAGAGCGCTCAGGCTGCGCTGTCGCTGATCAAGGCGCGTGCAGAGTCGCTCGGGATCAAGCCGGAAGTGCTTGAAAAATCCGACATCCACATCCATGTGCCGGCGGGCGCTACGCCCAAAGACGGCCCGAGCGCGGGAGTTGCAATGTTTACAGCGCTCGTGTCATTGCTGACCAACCGGCCGGTGCGCAGCGACGTCGCGATGACCGGCGAAATCAGCCTGCGCGGGCTGGTGCTGCCGATCGGGGGCGTCAAGGAGAAGGTGTTGGCCGCACTGCGTGCCGGGATTACTACGGTAATGCTGCCCGCGCGTAATCGCCGCGACCTCGATGACATTCCCGCTGAGGCGCGCGAGAAGATCAAGTTTGTCTGGCTGGAGCTGGTAGAAGACGCACTTGCCGAGGCGTTGCCCGTCCTGCCCGCCTAAATGGAAAGAGGCGTGGTTGACCGCGATGTCGGCCACGAACGTAAAAGTGAGTATGAACAGGATGTCGGTCCAGCCGAGCGAGACAATAATCGAGAGCGGAATGAGTGCGCCGATGACGAAATCGAGCTGGTCCGCGGGGATCCAGCGCGCACCGGGTACGATGCCGATCCTGCGCTTGAAAAAGCTCTTAATTGCATCGCCGCACATCGCGCCTGCGCCCATCATGAGGCCGACGGCGAACCAGTCCTCCGGCCTCCAGAGCGAAGTGAGTTCGACGAACGATTGAAGGAATGCTGTGACGATTCCTGCCACTATTCCCAGAGCGAATCCGGCGACAGTTTTGTGATCGCCAAGATACGCGCGGTTGATGGCTCGGTTCCACCCGTGCCAGTACTTCACGAACGGCGGGGCCATGTTCGCGCAATACGCTGGCAGCATGAGCCAGACAAGATCGATGAATCGGGATGAGGTCATTAAGGTCAACTCGCCTGTACCACCGGACTGCGATCCACGAGAACGAAATATTGCGGCGCAAGACTGTTGAGGCCGGCCTGCGCGAGCGCTTC